>DAIQAS010000048.1:0-9502 GCA_036781525.1 Thermodesulfobacterium sp.
TTTGAAGTATTCCAAAAGGAGAAATAGGTAAAAAACTATGTTTTGCTTTATCTTTTTTCAATGCCTCTTTTAATGTTTGAAGAACTAACTCTTGATGTTCTGGATTTTCCATATCTATAAAATCAATTATAATAAGTCCTCCTATGTTTCTCAGTCTTAACTGATAAGCTATTTCTTCTGCAGCCTCTAAGTTAATTTTGAAAACTGTTTCCTCAAGTTCCTTTGTGCCTGTATATCTTCCTGTATTTACATCAATTGCTGTAAATGCTTCGCAAGGCTCGATTACAATAAAACCACCAGACTTTAACCAGACTCTTCGTGAAAGTATTTTCTTAATATCTATCTGAATTCCGTAGGCTGTAAAAATGTCTTCCTGTCCTTCATAGAGTTCCACATAGGGAACAAGATGGGGGAAAAACCTTTCTAAAAATTCCTTAATGTGCTCAAAAAATTCTCGATTATCCACTATTATTGCTGAAATTTGTTTGTTAAAAAGATCTCTAATAGCTCTTAAAGCTATATTTAATTCTTCATAAATAAGTGCGGGGGCTTTTATTTTCTCTGCCCTTTCTTTTATTTCCTGCCAAAGGCATAAAAGAAACTCCATCTCTATTTTTAAATCTTCCTGAGAAGCATCAACAGCTGCAGTTCTAATAATCCAACCTGTATTGGGAGGTCTTATCTCTTCAAACATCTCTTTTAATTTTTTTCGTTCTTTTTCGTTTTTTATTTTTCTTGAAATACCTACATGATTCATATAAGGAAGAAAAACCAGATAATGTCCAGGTAAAGTAAGGTTAGTTGAAACTCTTGCTCCTTTATTTCCTATTGGTTCTTTTATAACTTGGACCAAAATTTCTTGACCTTCTTTTAAAACTTCATGTAAGTTGGTTACAACAATTCCTTCTTTTTCCCAATCTACCTCCCCTGAAGGCATTATATCATCACCAAAAAGAAATGCCGTTCGGGAAAGACCAAGATCAAGAAAGGCAGAATTAATCCCTGGAACCACTCTTACAACCTTTGCTTTATATATATTTCCAACCAAACCTTTTTCAGAAGGTCTCTCCACATAAAATTCTACCAGTTGGTTTCCTTCTATCAGTCCGACCCTTATTTCAAAAGGTGTATAACTAATAAGCAGCTTTTCCATTTTAAAACTCTAATTTTTTTATAAAAACTCTTATCAATCTTTCAAGTCTTTTTTCGGTTTTTTTGGATTGTTCCACTACTTCAGAAAATAGTATGGGCTTAAAATTATCGGGATCGTTTACATTAGAAATAACAGAAATTCCGAGAACTTTAATTCCTGCATGAACAGCTACTATAACTTCTGGAACCGTTGACATACCAACAGCATCTGCTCCAATCATTCTTAAAAATCTTGTTTCAGCAGGAGTTTCCAAACTTGGACCCGGAACCGCAACATATACCCCTTCTTTTATATCTTCATCAAGTTCTTCAGCAATCTCTTTAAATAACCTTCTCAAATTAACCTCATAGGCACTTGACATATCTGGAAACCTTGGACCCCAGTTTTCATTATTCAATCCTCTTAAGGGATTGTCCGGAATTAAATTAATATGATCCTTTATAAGCATTATATCTCCAGATTTAAAAGAAAGATTTAATCCTCCTGCTGCATTTGATACAATGTAAATCTTAGGTTTAAAAAGAGTGAGAACTCTTAAAGGAAAAGTGAGCTCTTTTGCTGAATACCCCTCATAATAATGAAATCTTCCCTGTAAAACAGCTAACTTTTTATTTTCCAATAATCCAAAAACAAGTTCTCCTTTGTGAGTTTCTACGGTGGAAACAGGAAAATTTGGAATTTCTCTATAAGGAAAGGAAGCTACTTTTTCTATTTTATCTCCTAAGGATGAAAGCCCTGTTCCAAGAGTAATTATGATATCAGGAGAAAAAGGGGCTTTTTCTTTTAAAAAATTAAAAGTATCTTCTACCTTTTTAAAGTATTGCTCCTCCTCTTTCATTAGTTAAGTCTTCTCCTTCTTCAAATTTTGTGGTAAACTTGGGTCTTCCAAGTTCATCAAACTCTAAAACCTTTACTCTTATTTTTTCTCCAATACTATAAGCCGCTTTTAGATCTCTGGGAGGATTTGCCATTTTAGAAACATGTAAAAGCCCGATTTTTCCTGGAAAAACTTCAACAAAAAGACCATAGGGTTCTATTCTGGTAATTTTTCCCTCATAAATTTTTCCAACTTCCATTTCAGCAATGATAGCTTCAATTTCTCTTTTGGCTGCCTCAATATCTTCTTTTTTCTGTCCTGTAATGGATACCTTACCACCTTCGAGAACCCATATTACAGTATTAGTTTTTTCTCTTATTTCTTTTACTGTCTTTCCTCCAGGTCCTATTATAAGAAATGCCTTATCTTCAGGAACAGTTATAATTTCAATTTTTGGTGCATAAGGAGAAAGTTCTTTTCTTGGTTCTGGAATAGCTGTATACATCTTATCAAGAATAAAAAGACGAGCTTCTCTTGCTTTAAGTAAAGCTTCTTCCATAATCTCTTTTTTTAATCCTTTTATCTTTATATCCATCTGAATACTGGTAACTCCTTCTCTTGTTCCAGCAACTTTAAAATCCATATCTCCAAGTTGATCTTCTTCACCGAGAATATCTGTCAAAATAACATACTTATCTTCATCCATAACAAGACCCATTGCAATTCCAGCTACATGCTTTTTTACAGGAACTCCTGCATCAAAAAGGGCAAGAGAACCTGCACATACTGTTGCCATAGATGAAGAACCGTTTGATTCAAGCACATTAGCCACAACTCTTATAATATAAGGAAATTCATCTTCAGAAGGTATAAAAGGTTCAAGAGCTCTTTCTGCCAATGCTCCATGTCCTATTTCCCTCCTTCTCGGAGGTCCCCATGGTCTTGCATCTCCTGTACAAAAAGGAGGGAAATTATAATGAAGCATAAATCTTTTAAAAGTTTCTCCTTCATAGATACTTTCTACCATTTGAGCCTCTTCAGGTGAACCTAAAGTAACCGTAGCAAAAACTTGGGTCTGTCCACGAGTAAAAATGGCACTTCCGTGAGGTCTATCAAAAGGATGAACTTTTATTTCAATTGGTCTTATTTCATCGGGAGTTCTTCCATCAATTCTTTTTCCTTCGTTGAAAAGCTTTTTTCTCAAAATTTCACTTATCAATTTTTTATAAGCATAAGTAAGCGCCACTCTATTAACTTCCTGGTTCTCTAAGGTTACTAAAAATTCTTCAAAAATCTTATTAATGTTCTCTTTTCTCAATCTTTTATCTGAAATTTCCAAAGCTTTTATAATTTTTTCGTAACAAAATTCCTTTAATCTTTCTTTTATTTGATCTGGCAATTCGAGAGGTTGTACTTCTTTTTTAGGAGCTCCTGCTCGATTTTTCAAATTTTCCTGAGCCTCTATCAAAGGTTGACACTTTTCCAGTGCCAGATAAAGTGCTTCTGTAATTATTTTTTCTTCTACCTCTTTTCCTCCTCCCTCAACCATAACAATTGCATCTTTAGAACAGGCTACAACCAAATCAAGATCAGCTTTCTGCCTTTCTTCATAGGTAGGATTAATAATGAAATCACCTTCTACTCTTGCAATTCTTAGACCAGCCAAAGGACCTTCAAAAGGTATCTTTGAAATATGTAAAGCTGCTGAAGCTCCTATAATAGATAGAACATCAGGATCATAATTGTCGTCTGCAGATAAAGTTAAAGCAGTCACCACAACATCATAGAAAAATCCTTCGGAGAAAAGAGGTCTTATGGAGCGATCTATTAAACGGGAAACAAGAACTTCTCGATCTGTAGGTTTACCTTCTCTTTTTATAAATCCTCCGGGAATTTTACCCCAGGCAGAAGCCTGCTCTCTATAATCAACTGATAGAGGAAGAAAATCAACTCCTTCAACTAAATTTTCTCCCATAACTGCGGTAACTAAAACAGCAGTATCTCCCTGTCTTACAATTACCGCTCCGTCAGAAAGCTTAGCATATTCACCAGTTTCGATAACAATAGGTGCTGAAGAACCAATATTTACTTCAATTTTTTCCATATTCTTGAGCTCCCCCTTTTTAAAATTTTTAAATTTGGTTTTACAGTTTAGAATATAACTTGAATTTTTCAAGATAAAATTGATTTATGCCGTTTAAATTATCAAAGCTAAATTTTTCTAATACAGATAAATTTAAACTTGCCAAATTATTGAAGACCTATTAAAATCTCAAAAAATTCTTATAAAATTGTTTAGCAATGTAGTAAAAATTTTAAAAAGATGTATTATAATTTTTATAAAAAAGAAAATATTTTTAAAAAGGAGTTTAAAAATGAAAAACCTTTTAGAAATTAAAGACCTTTGGGTTGAAGTTGAAGGAAAAGAAGTACTTAAGGGTATTAATTTAACACTTCCCCTGGGTCAAACTCATGTAATCTTCGGAAGAAATGGGTCAGGTAAAACAACTCTTCTTATGACCATCATGGGTTTTCCTGCTTATAAAGTAAAACACGGAAAAATATTTTTTAAGGGTGAAGATATAACTGATCTTCCTCCCTATGAAAGAGCTAAAAGAGGAATTGGAATAATGTTTCAGAGACCCCCTACTATAAAAGGAGTTAAATTAAGAGATATTCTTAAACTCTGTGCTAAAGAAAATAATATAAAAATTGAAGAACTTGCAAGAACTTTCCAATTTGAAAACTTTCTTGATAGAGAAGTAAATAAAGGTTTCTCTGGAGGAGAACTTAAAAAAAGTGAACTTCTTCAACTTTTAATTCAAGATCCAGATTTAATTTTACTTGATGAACCGGAATCCGGAGTTGATGTAGAAAATATTCAATTAATTGGAGAAATGATAAAAAAACTCTTACAAAAAGACACTCCTCACAAACCAAGAACTAAAAGCGGACTTATAATAACCCACACAGGATTTATTCTTCAATATGTAGCAGCTGACCTTGGATATGTAGTTATGGATGGAGAAATCTACTGTCGAGGGAATCCTGTAGAAATATTTGAGGGTATTCAAAAGTATGGTTATGAAGGGTGTAAGAAGTGTTTGAAAAGACTTAACTTTTAATTTTGGAGGTAAAACATGAAAGAAAAAAAAGTAGAACTGGAGAAATATAAACCTGCTAAAATTGCTCCACCACCAAAAGACTTTTCAGAACTAACTGAGGAAGAAAAAGAGCGTCTTAAACTTCTGGGATTAGATGAAAATTTAAAAAGAGAAGGAGAATATGTTCAAATAGATGCAGCTCCGCTTCTTTGTAAGAAAAGTGTAGAAGGACTTGAAATTCTTCCCATTACCGAAGCTTTAAAAAAATATGACTGGATTTCAGATTATTACTGGAAAGCCGTTTCTCCTGAAAAAGATGAGTTTACAAAGGCAGTGGCTGAAGATTTGGACAATGGATATTTTATAAGAGTTCTACCAAATTATAAATTAGTTTATCCGGTGCAGACCTGCCTTTATATAAGAACCGATGCTATAGCTCAAAGGGTTCATAATATTGTAATTGTAGAAGAAGGAGCAGAACTCAATTTAATCACCTCTTGTTCTGTTCATCCACATCTTGGTTCTGCCCTTCACATAGGAGTTTCTGAATTTTATGTTAAAAAGGGAGGAAAACTAACTTTTAGCATGATCCATATGTGGGGAGAAAAAACAGATGTTAGACCAAGAACAGGAATTATAGTAGAAGAAGGAGGCACATATATTTCCACTTATGTTAGTCTTTTCCCTGTAAGAAATATACAGACTGCTCCTGTATGTCGTCTTATAGGAAAGGACGCTAAAGCTTCATTTATATCTATAATTGCTAATCATCCTGGTTCTTATGTAGACATAGGTGGAGAAGTGCACCTGGAAGCAGAAGAGACAAGAACTGAGATTATATCCCGTAATGTAGTTTACGGAGGAGAAAATATAGCAAGAGGTAAAATAATTGCTAAAGCTCCTAAGGTTAAGGGACATCTTGAGTGTCAGGGATTAATGCTTTCTGATGATGGAATTATGAGGGCTATCCCAGAGCTTGACAGCTATTTTTATGACGTAGAACTTACCCATGAGGCTGCAGTAGGAAAAATTGCCCAAGAGGAAGTTGAATATCTTATGGCAAGAGGATTGAGTGAAGATGAAGCAACCTCTCTTATTGTAAAAGGTTTTTTAACTGTTAAAATAGAGGGCATACCACCTGCTTTACAGAAACAAATTGATAAAACTCTTGAACTCGCAAAACTCGGCTTTTAAATACTGGAATGAAAATTAAATCCCATCTAAAAAATTTAGTCCCCTACCCTCCTGGAAAAACAATTGATGAAATTAAAAAAGAACTCAATATAACTGGTAAAATATATAAACTAAACTCCAATGAAAATCCATTAGGTCCTTCTCCTAAGGTCTTAGAAGTTCTTAAAAGTTATTTAACACAGATTAACCATTATCCTGAAGCAAGCTATTATGAGTTAAAAAAGGCCTTAGCAGAAAAGTGGAGTATTTCTCCGGAACAAGTTATACTTGGAAATGGGTCAAATGAGATCATAGAATTTATCTTTAAGGCTTTAGTTAACCCTGATGATGAAATTATAGTAAGTAAACCAAGTTTTCTAATGTATGAAAAATTTTCCCAAATTTACGGAGTTAAAATCAAATCTGTAGCATTAACTAAGGAACTTACTCACAACTTTGATGAAATCTTAAATCATATCTCAGAAAAAACCAAGATTATTTTTTTAGATCATCCTCATAATCCTACAGGAAATGTTATTAATAGAAAGTGCTGGGAAGATTTTTTTGATAAATTACCTTCTCATGTATTAGTAGTTATAGATGAAGCTTATGGAGAGTTTATAGATGATCCTTCTGTCCCCTTAGGTATAGAATTTCTAAAAAAGGATTATAAAGTTCTGATATTAAGAACCTTTTCTAAAGCTTACGGACTTGCTGGATTGAGACTGGGCTACGGAATAACCTTTTTAGAACTTTCAAAAATTCTTGATCTGGTAAGACAACCCTTTAATATAAATCTTTTAGCATATAAAGCCGGCTTAGCCGTTCTTCAAGACAAAGAATATATAGAAAAGAGCATAAATATAGTAAGAGAGGGCAGAAAATATCTAACAGATAACTTAACATCTATCGGATTTAAAGTATATCCTTCTCAGGCTAACTTTATTATGGTTGATTTTGGAGAAAAGGCGGATATTTTATATGAAAAATTGTTAAAAAGAGGATTTTTATTAAGACCTTTAAAAGCTTATGGATTCCCAACTGCTTTAAGGATCTCTATAGGATTGCCAGAAGAAAACAAAGCACTTATTGAAAATTTAAAAGAAATATTAAACACCTTAGCTTGACAAAAATTTTTTACCAAGTAAGCTTTTATTTAAGATGAAAAAATTTATTATGCCTGTAGTAGTTTTAGTCCTTTTTATATTAGGATCAATTATATTTAATGGATATAGCAAAAATTCAACTGAAATTTTAGCCGAAAATGCTACTGAAAATGCAACTATAGAAAAACCAAAAGATTTTAAATGCCTAAAATGTCACAAAGGCTCTAAAAGCCTTGAAAATATGGCAAAAGAGAAAAATATTGACTCTGCAGAAAAGCTTAGATTTTTGGTAAGAGAAGGACCTAAGTCTGGACTTCATATTACTGTTCCAGATGAAGATTTAGAAAAAGCTATTCAATATCTGGATCTTAAATAGTCGCTTTTTATTTCATGTCTTCAAAAAGAAAAAAAAGGGTTTCTAAATTTTTAGAAGAGGAGATTCTTTCTTTACTTAGAAAAAAAAGAAAACCACTTCTTCTAAGAGAGATTTATCACTTTTTACATATTCCCTCTGAGAAAAGAAGTTTTGTAAGAACTGTAATTAGAGATCTACTTGAAGAGGGAAAAATAATTCAAATAAAGAGGAGAAAATACGCTCTTCCTGAAGATTATCCAGTTTACCAGGGAAAACTGAGAGTTCACCCAGATGGATTCGGATTTGTAGAAACTGAAGATGGAAGAACTATTTTTATACCTCCAAGAAAAATTAAGAATGCACTCAATGGAGATATTGTTCTTGTGAGAATTGAAAAAATAGCTCCAAAAGGTCCCGAAGGAAGTATTGTTAAAGTTTTAGAGAGAAAAAGAAAAAATATTATAGGTTATCTGGTAAAAAGAAGAAAATTTTTCTTCGTTGAGCCTGAAGATCCAAGATTTCCTTTTGAAATTTATATTCCTAAGAAGAGGCTTCACGGAGCAAAAAAGGATCATTTGGTTGTTACTAAAATTATCCAAAATACCTCAGAATTCGGAGTACCCATAGGTGAAATTATTAAGGATCTGGGAGATCCTCAAGACTTAGAAACACATACCTGGGCAGTAATTTACAATTATGAACTTCCTCATCTCTGGAGTCAAAAAGTTAAAAAAGAACTTACAAGGATACCATCTGAAGTAAGGTCTGAAGATAAAGAAGGAAGAATTGACCTTACAAAAATTCCCTTGGTTACCATAGACGGGGAGAATGCCAGAGATTTTGATGATGCTGTTTGTGTTATACGAACTAAAAGAGGGTATAAGCTTTATGTAGCCATTGCTGATGTAGCTCATTATGTAATAAAAAATACCTTTTTAGATAAAGAAGCCTATTTAAGAGGAACCAGTGTTTATTTTCCCAATATGGTTGTTCCTATGTTTCCTGAAAAACTATCCAATCATCTCTGCAGTCTTAATCCAAAAGTTGAAAGACTCGCTATGACCGTTGAAATTGATTTTAACAAAGACGGAGAAATTATAAAAACAAAATTTTATGAAGCTGTTATAAAATCTCATGCCAGATTAACCTATACAGAAGTAAAAAAAATGATAGTTGACAGAGATAAGGAAACAATTAGTAAATACAAAGATTTATACCCCATGTTAGATATTGCTGCAGAGCTCGCACTTATTCTAAGAGAAAAAAGACTTAAAAGAGGAAGTCTTGATTTTGATTTACCTGAGCCAGAGGTAATAATAAATATGAAAGGAGAAATAGAAAATATAATAAAAAGAGAAAGAAATCTTGCTCATATGCTTATAGAAGATTTTATGATTGCCGCTAATGAAGCGGTAGCTGAGTATTTAACTAAACGGGGATATCCTTTTCTTTATAGAATTCATGAAGTTCCGGATTTTAACAAGTTCAGACAACTTTCAGATATTTTTTTAGCCTACGGAATCGATATAGAATATCCAGAAGAAATAACCCCCCATTTTTTCCAGGAACTTATTGCTAAATTCAGCGGTAAACCCTATGCATACTTGTTTAATTCACTCCTTCTGAGATCTCTAAAACAGGCAAAATATTCCCCCGAAAATGCAGGACATTTTGGTCTTGCCTCTACCTGCTATTGTCATTTTACTTCCCCCATAAGAAGATATCCCGATCTTGTAGTACACAGAACTCTTAAAAGAGCACTAAGAAATAAAAAACCTCCTTATAAAGAAGATG
>DAIQAS010000049.1:0-9405 GCA_036781525.1 Thermodesulfobacterium sp.
CCTGTGGTTAATCTTCCTGAATTAAAGGGGGCTCATTTAACTCTTGATGGTAAAACCCTCTGCGAAATCTATTTAGGAAAGATTACAAAATGGGATGACCCAAAAATAAAAGCCTTAAATCCAGGTATTGAGCTTCCATCAAATTCCATAACTCCTGTATACAGATCTGATGCATCTGGAACAACAGCTATATTTACCAAATATTTAACTCAAGTCTGTAAGGAGTGGGAAAAGAAGGTAGGTACTGGAACAGCTGTAAACTGGCCCGTAGGAATAGGGGCTAAGGGTAATGAAGGAGTGGCAAACTATGTTAAGAGAACTCCCTATACTATAGGATATGTTGAAATAGCTTATGCTGTGCAAAATAAACTTTCCTATGTCAAACTTAAAAATGCTTCTGGTAATGTGGTTGAACCAAAAGAGGAAAATATTAAAGAAGCAACACTTCATGCTGAACTTGATCCCTCTAAGCATTTTTATGCCTGGCTTACTAATGCTCCAGGAAAAAATGCCTGGCCTATTGCAGGAGCAACTTATATTCTTCTTCCCCGAGATAAAAAAGAAACTAACAAAGAAGTAGTTAAATTCTTTGATTGGGCTTTTAAAAACGGGGATAAAATTGCCGAAAATTTAACATATATACCTCTGCCTGAAGAGATAAAAGAAAAAATTAGATTTTACTGGAAGAAATATGGAATATATTAAAATATCAAGCTAATTCATAAATTTTTCAGCTTGAAAAAATATCATAAGTTATTAGAATAAAACCAAAATTTTTAGGTCTATTTTTCTTTTTTTCAGGTTTTTAAGTGAAAAAAAGAGATTACTATTTGGAAATAATAATAAAAAACTTTTTGGGTTTTTGGGCTCTTTTTTCAGGACTTATTTTTCCTCTTACAGTTTTTCTTATTCTTTTTTATGAATCTCGTTTAGCCATCAGTCACTTTGGCATAGTAAAATTTTTAACCACAACAACTTGGGACCCCGTTTCTCAAAATTTCGGGGGTCTTACAATGATTGCAGGCACTTTAATAAGCACCTTCATAGCTGTTCTCATTGCTGCTCCCTTATCTGTTGGTATAGCGATTTTTATAACTGAGCTTGCTCCACCCTGGTTAAAAGGAATAATAACAAGTGCTATAGAACTTCTGGCAGCTATTCCAAGTATAATTTACGGAATGTGGGGATTTTTGATTTTTGCTAATTTTATGAGAACTTACATAGAACCCTTTTTGCAAAAAGTTTTTTCACCTTTACCTTTGCTTGGGAAACTTTTTTCAGGTAATCCCACAGGAATTGATGTCCTTACCACTTCTATGGTTCTTTCTATAATGATTATTCCCTTTATGGCTTCTGTGGTTAAGGATTCTTTTAACCTTGTTCCATCTGTTATGAAAGAGTCTGCCTACAGCCTTGGAGCAACAAAATGGGAAGTTATTAAGGATGTGGTTATACCTTATACTGTTTCTGGAATAACAGGAGGACTTGTTTTATCAACAGGTAGGGCTTTAGGAGAAACCATGGCAGTAACTTTTTTAGCAGGAAATGTGGCTCAAATACCTGTCTCTCTTTTTTCTCCTTTTACCACTATAACTGTTGCCTTAGCAAATCAATTTACAGAAGCTGATACCCCTCTTTATCTTTCTTCTCTTTTTTATCTTTCTCTTATACTTTTTGTAGTTTCTTTCATAATTATTAGTTTTGCAAAACTTATGGTATTAAGATTACAAAAAAGATGGAAATAAAAATTCTTAAAAGAAAATTAATAAATAATATAATGTTATTTATTTCTTTTCTTGCTGCCTTATACGGATTGTTCTGGCTTTTCTGGATTCTCGGAACTTTATTCTTAAATGGATTTAAATATCTTACCCTTGATCTCTTTTTACAGGATCCAACTCCTCCAGGGATTGAAGGAGGTGGATTAAGGCATGCTTTTGTCGGACATTTTATTATAACTTCTTTAGCCACCTTAATAGGTATTCCAGTTGGAGTTTGTGCAGGTATTTATTTTGCCGAATACGGAAGAAATTCAAAAATCTTTATGGCACTTAAAAATATTACTGATATAATGGTAAGCACTCCCTCTATTATTATGGGAGCAGTTATGTATGCTTTAATGGTTGTGCCTTTCAAACAATTTAATGCTCTTTCTGGAGTGTTTGCTCTGGCACTCCTTATGGTTCCTGTAATAAGTATCACCACTTATGAGATGCTTGATCTTGTTCCTCATACTTTAAGAGAGGCAGCATACGCCCTCGGTGCTTACAAATGGCAAATTATAAAAGATGTTACAATAAGGGCTGCTAAAGTAGGAATTCTAACAGGTATTCTTCTTGGAGTAGCAAGAATTTCTGGAGAAACGGCACCTTTACTTTTTACCTCATTTAACAATGCTTACCTTTCTTTTGACCTTTTCAAACCTATGTCAACCCTCACTGTAACTATTTTTAACTATATAATGGGACCATATGAATACTGGCACAGACAGGCTTGGGCTGCTTCACTGTTTTTAACCTTGTTTGTTCTTGTTCTTTCTCTTCTTGCAAAATCTATTCTTCATTTTGGAACTTTAAACCCCTTTAAGTGGAAGAAAAAATAAAAAGGTTTAGCAAAATGGAAAAAAATGTAGAAATAGAAGTAAGAAATTTAAATTTTTATTACGGAGAAAAGTTAGTTTTAAAAAATATTAATCTCACAGTATATAAAAACAGAATAACAGCTCTTATAGGACCTTCTGGATGTGGTAAAACTACTTTCTTAAGATGCTTAAATAGAATGCATGACCTCTATGTAGGCAATAAGTATGAAGGAGAAATAATTTTTGAAGGAAAAAATATTCTGGATAAAAATGTAGATTTAATTACCTTAAGATCTAAAATAGGAATGGTTTTTCAAAAACCTACCCCCTTCCCAATGAGTATTTTTGATAATGTGGCTTATGGACTTAGATTAAAGGGTATAAAAGGTTCTGAGCTTAAAGATAGAGTTGAAAAGGCTCTTAAAGATGCAGCCTTATGGGATGAAGTAAAGGATAAACTTAGAGAAAGTGCCTTTTCTCTTTCTGGAGGTCAGCAACAGAGGCTCTGTATTGCAAGAGCTATAGCTGTGGAACCTAAGGTCATATTATTTGACGAACCAACCTCTGCACTTGATCCCATATCCACCTCAAAAATCGAAGAACTTATAGTCAAACTTAAAACAAAGGTAACCATTGTGATAGTTACTCATAATATGCAGCAAGCAGCAAGAATTTCAGATTATACTGCCTTTATGTATCTGGGAGAATTGATAGAGATAGGACCAACGGAAAAGATTTTTACAACCCCTGAAAAGAAACTTACAGAAGATTACATTACGGGTAGATTCGGTTAAAAAGAGGTGAGCTATGTTTATCCCTGAAGGTTTTCTTTTTTCAGCAGTGAGTTGCGGAATAAAATATGAAAATAAGTTAGATTTGGGGCTAATATATTCTCCTAAAAATCTTTCAGCTTGGGGAGTATTTACTACAAATACAGTGAAAGCTGCACCTGTTATTCTGGGGAAAAAATTTATAAAAGAAAAAGAGATACACGGGATTATTGCCAACAGCGGAGTTGCCAATGCCTGCACAGGAGAAGAGGGTATTAAAAGAGCCTTGGATCTCCAGAAGAAGGTTTCTGAAAAACTAAATATTCCGTATAAAAGTCTTCTTCCTGCTTCAACAGGTGTAATAGGTGAGCAATTACCTTTAGAAAAAATGCTTCCCAAAATTGATGATTTAGTTTCTAATCTATCTTCCCAAAATCATATTCAGTTTGCTAAAGCTATTATGACTACAGATACCTTTCCAAAAATTGTTTACAGAAAAACAGAAGAAGGGATAACTTTACTTGGAATAGCTAAGGGTGCAGGTATGATAGCTCCCAATATGGCTACCATGCTTGCCTTTATTTTAACGGATGCCCAAATCTCCAAAGATTACCTTAAAAGATGTCTTCCTAAAATTGTAGAACAGAGTTTTAATAGAATAACCGTTGACGGAGATACAAGTACAAACGATACCGTTTATATGCTTTGCAGCAATATCAAAAAAATTGAAAACTGGGAAAAATTTGAAATCCACTGTTTAGAGGTTGCTAAAGAACTTGCTTATCTTATAGTAAAAGATGGAGAAGGAGCAAGTAAAGTTATAAAAGTAATTATAAAAGGTGCAAAAACAAAAAAAGAAGCCAGAGATCTTGCAAATTCTGTTGCCAATTCTCCATTAGTAAAAACTGCATTTTATGGAGAGGATCCTAACTGGGGAAGGATATTTTCTGCTCTCGGAAAAACTGGAATTAAATTTAATCCTGAAGAAGTAGAAATTTACTTAAACGGGATTCTATGGGTTGTTAATTCAAAAAATATTAAAGATGAAAATAAAATCAAAGAAGAAATGAGAAAACCTGAGATAGAACTTTGTATAAAATTAAAACAGGGAAAACTAAGTTATGAAGTTTATACTACTGATCTAACCGAAGAATATATTAAAATAAATGCTCACTACAGAACATGAAAATACTTCTTACCAATGATGATGGAATTTATGCAGAGGGTCTTTGTGCTTTATACGAAACTTTACACCTTGAGCATGAAGTTTATATAGTTGCCCCTGAGTCTGAAAGAAGTGCAGTAGGACATGCTATTACTATAGATCAGCCTTTAAGAGTTACCAGAGTAAGAAGAGGAAAATATTTCTGGGGATATGCTATAAATGGTACACCTGCTGATTGTGTAAAACTTGCAATTTATGAACTTGTAGGACCGGTAGATCTGGTTGTTTCAGGAATAAATAGAGGAGCAAATGTGGGAATCAATCTTTTATATTCTGGAACTGTCTCAGCAGCAACTGAAGCTAAAATACTTGGATATCCTTCTATTGCAGTTTCAATAGATGCTTATACAGATATAGATTATTGCTTTGCAGCAAATTTTGTAAGTATCTTTGTTAATCATGTGTTTGATCTTCCTCTTAATTTACCCTTTTGCCTAAATATAAATATTCCTCATATAAATCCTTATAAAATCAAAGGTATTAAATTTGTGAGACAATCAACAGCTAAACTAAAAGAAATTTTTGATAAAAGACTTGATCTACATGATAAAATATATTACTGGCAAGGTGCAGAGGAACATACAGAAAAAGATCCAGAAACAGATGTAGTAGCATTAAAAGAGGGCTATATTACTGTTACTCCTATCCAGTTTGATTTAACAAATTATTCTTCATTAAATATTCTTAAACAAATAAGTGATAAATTAGTCATAAAATTCTAATCTTGAATTTTGTAAAAATTAGTTTATCTTTAAAAGAAAAAGATATTAAGATTGTAATAAAGGAGGAAATATATGAGAAAAAGAGGAAGAATAATAACAATTGAAGATGTTAAATTTGTATATGAAAATTATGCTAATATGAGTGCTTCTGAAATTGCAGAAAAGCTGGGAATAAGTAAATTTCAGGTAAATAAAATTGTGAATGAATTAAGAAAAAGGGGAGTTAATATTCCTAAAAAAATTGGTAAAAAAGTTAATGTATACGATAAATTTGTAGAGGAGTTAAAAAAGGCTGGAAAAATTTAATATAAAATTTGGTCAATTATCTGACAATCTTTCTTAATTTGATTTTTTAGTTCTTCTACAGATGAAAATTTCTTTTCTTCTCTTATATGTTTTATAAATTCAATCTTAAGTGTTTCTCCGTAGATGTTTTTATTAAAATCAAAAATATGCACTTCAATAGCAGTTTCACCTTCTTCAAATGTAGGTCTTTTACCTATGTTTAAAGCTCCCTTAAACTTCTTTCCATTTATTACAACCCATACAGCATAAACTCCAGATGGAGGAAGCAATTTTAGAGAAGACACTTCTATATTGGCTGTAGGGTATCCCAAATCTCTTCCCCTACCCTTACCTTTTATGACCTTTCCAAGAATAAAATAGGGTCTACCAAGTAACTTATTTGCCTCTTCAATTTGAGCCTTTTCTATTAGATTTCTTATTACTGAGCTTGAAACCACAATACCATCAAGAATAACAGGAGGTACGGCTTTCACTGTAAAATTATACTTTTCTCCTAAAGTCTTTAAATATTCTGCATCGCCTTTTCTTCCCTTACCAAATCTAAAATTAAAACCTATTACTACTCCCTTTGCCTTTAATTTATCTACAATATATTCCTGAATAAAAAGATCTGCAGAAAGATCTGCAAGTGTTTTGGTAAAAGGTATAAGAGTGACATTTTTTATTCCCTCTTTAAAAAGTAAATAGAGTTTTTCTTCTAAGGTTGTTAAAAGCTTAAAATTAGCCTCAGGAAAGAGAACAATTCGAGGATGAGGATCAAAAGTAACTACCACAGGCTCTGCATTTAATTTTTCGGCAAGATTTTTTGTTTCTTCAAACAAGGCTTTATGCCCGATATGAATACCGTCAAAGCTTCCTATAGCAACAACCGTTTCAAATGAAAGAGGAAAATCCTTAGGGGTATAGATTTTCAATTTTTCCCTCCATAAGGTTGAGAAAACTATCAAAGAGATAGATAGAATCATGAGGTCCTGGAGCATTTTCAGGATGATACTGAACAGACATTGCCTTAAGGTCAGGAACAAATATACCTTCTAAGGTATCATCATTTAAATTCACATGTGTTATTATAGCTGATTTGGGAAGCTCTTCTTTTTTAACACAGAATCCGTGATTTTGAGAGGTTATTTCTACCCTTTTATTAAAAAGATTAAGCACTGGATGGTTTATTCCTCTGTGTCCGAATTTAAGTTTATAAGTTGTTGCGCCGAGAGCCTGCCCTAAAATTTGATGGCCCAAGCATATTCCAAAAACGGGTTTTTTGCCAAGAAGTTCTTTTACAGTTTTGACTATGGTGGTTAAGGGTGCCGGATCTCCGGGACCATTTGAAACAAAAATACCATCTGGATTATGGGAAAGAATCTCATCTGGACTGGTATAAGCAGGAAATACCAAGCATTCACAATCTCTTTCGGTAAAAAGTCTTAATTGATTATATTTTAAACCACAATCAATAACAGCGATTTTATATTTAGCCTCACCTTTAAAGGTTTTAATATTTTCTTTCCCGTTTTTTCCATAATAATAAGGCTCTTTACAGGTCACATATTGAACAAGATCTCTTCCCACATAATCAGGACTCTCTTTAACTTTTTCTAAAAATTTGTTAGGATCAAGGGTTTCTGTCGTAATACCTCCTTTCATAGCTCCGTAAAGTCTTATATGTCTGGTTAAAGCTCTTGTATCTATTCCTTCTACCCCAATTATATTATTTTCAGAAAGCCATTCTCCTAAGGACTTTTCAGCCCTCCAATTACTGTAAAAAGGCTGATATTCTCTTACTATAAAACCTGCTACTTGAATTCTTTCACTTTCCATATCTTCACTATTGATACCGTAGTTTCCTATTAAGGGATAGGTCATAGTAACTATCTGTCCATAATAAGAAGGATCTGTTAGTATCTCCTGATAGCCGGTCATTCCAGTATTAAAAACAATTTCTCCGAAAGTTTCTCCTCTCACACTAAAAGAATGTCCCCAGAAATGAGTTCCATCCTCAAGCATAACAAGTGCCTTATACTTTTTCATCTCTCACACCCTTTTATTGTTTTTTTAATTTATTTTTAGATTCCCAAAGAAGATATTCCCTTATAAACTCATCAATTTCTCCGTCCAATACCTCTTCAACTTTGTAAGATTCATATTGGGTTCTGTGATCCTTAACTATTTTATAGGGATGTAAAGTATAAGTTCTTATCTGATTTCCCCAGCTTATTTCTTTTTTCTCTCCTATAAGGCTCTCTTTTTTCTGTTCAAGTTTTTGCTTTTCAAGCTGATAAAGTTTTGACCTTAATATTTTAAGTGCGGTCATTTTATTAAGATACTGACTTCTTTCGTTTTGGCAGGTTACTATAATTCCGGTGGGAATATGAGTTATTCTTACAGCAGTTTCGGTTTTATTTACATGCTGTCCGCCATGACCGCTTGCTCTCATAGTTTCAATTTTTAAATCCTCTGGTCTTATCTCTACTTCTATGTCCTCTTCAATTTCTGGGATAACTGTAACCGAAGCAAAAGAAGTATGTCTTTTTGAATTTGCATTAAAAGGAGATATTCTTATAAGCCTGTGAATTCCTTTTTCTCCTTTTAAATAACCATAAGCTCTTTCTCCCTCAACAAGAATTACAGCATTTTTTATACCTGCTTCTTCTCCAGGAAGTAAATCAACAACCTTTACCTGGTATCCTTTTTTCTCGGCCCACTTTACATACATTCTTAAAAGAATAGATGCCCAATCCTGAGCATCTGTTCCACCTGTTCCAGCATGAATACTTAAAATAGCAGATAAATGATCATATTCGTCAGAGAGTAAAAGCTTTGTCTCTTCATTTTTAAAGACATTCTCAAAATAAGATAATTCTTCAATAAGTGCATTAAATAATTCTTGAGACTTCTCCTCTTTATAAAGAGAATACCATTCTAAAATTTCTTCAAATTTTTTATTAAGATTTTCAAAAATGGATAATCTTTCAGAAATTTGGGCTCTTTTCTTTAAAAGATTTTTAACTTCTTGAGAATCCCAATTGGTTTCTTTTTGAAGTCTTTCTTCAATTTGTGTTAACCGATTTTTTAATTCTCGGGGTTCAAAGACACCCCCTTAAATCATGCAGTTTTTCCTCATAAGTTCTTATTAATTTCTCCAAATCAACATTTTTATAAACTTGATACTGCGCCTGCATAGCAAGTAAAATATAATCCATTTTTAAAGAAAATAAAGTCTTTAAAGAAATTTTAAATCTTCTTTAAGCTGGAAAATATGCTTTTGAGAAATTTCCTTTCCGTCAAACATTAAATAACTGAATTTTTCTTTAAAAAGAAGCTCTATAGCTTTCTTAACTTTCTCAAAATCCATTTTAAAATCTTCAGGAAAAGGAAAAAGATTGTTTAAGCTCCAGAGGCTTAAAAACTTTACCGCAAGATCTTCAGACTCAATAAGATGTTTGTATACATGCAGGTGAACCTCTCGCTCTAAAAGTTCATTTCTATATTTTTGAGCAAGCCTTCCAAGTCCCCATATAACTCCTCTTTGTGCAGGAGGAAATTCCAGATAATTATCAGCTTTATATTTTTGAGTATCTTCTGTATTCCATATATATGAAACAAAAATGGAAAGATACTCATTTTTTAGCCCGCTATGATTATATAAAGCCTCTGCAAATCCCTCAGGAACTCCCCAGGCCATGCCTCCTGACTCTTCATTAAGCATCCATATAAGACGCCTGATTATTACCCTTGCCCTTTCCATGTCTTTTTCTGCAATTTGAGAAACAATATAGCCAAATCCAACTATTGCTTTCCAGC
>DAIQAS010000050.1:0-8997 GCA_036781525.1 Thermodesulfobacterium sp.
TAGGTGAAACAACTGCTCTTCACTTTCTTGCTGAGGTTCAGGACATAGAAAGATTTCCCTCTTACAAACAACTTATTGCTTATGCAGGACTTGATCCAACTGTTTATGAATCCGGTAACTTTAAAGGAAAAAGCAAAATTTCTAAACGAGGGAATAGACATTTGAGAAGAGTTATATGGCTTATGAGTGTTAATGTAATCAGGCACAATCCTGTTTTTAGAGATTATTTTGAAAGAAGGAGAAAACAGGGTTTGCCTTATAAGAAAGCTGTTCTTGCTACTGCCCATAAACTTCTCAGAACTATTTATGCCCTTCTCAAATATAGAAGATATTTCAATCCCTCTGTTCATCATCTAAATCCTGCCCAAGGAGGAAATTTTTATTATGTTTACAATTTTTCATAGTTGACTCCCGTTTTAAATATAGTTTACAAAAATTATATTTTAACACAGGTTTTAAATATCCAAAATTGTAATTGAAAAAAAATAAAAGAAGAGTAATATAAAAAATCAAGATGAGTATAAATAAGGTTATTCTTATTGGTAGGCTCGGTGCAGATCCGGAGATAAGATATACTCTTGACGGAAAGCCAGTTGCAAACTTTAGAATTGCTACTAACGAAGTTATAATAAGAAATGGAGAAAAAGAAGAGCATACAGAGTGGCACAGAATTGTTGCATTTGGTAGGCTTGCAGAAATTTGCGGAGAATATTTAGTTAAGGGAACACAGGTTTATATAGAAGGTAGAATAAGAACAAGAAAATTTGAAGACAGACAGGGCAATCAAAGATACATCACCGAGATTATAGCTGATAAATTGAAAATCCTTGAAAGAAAATCCCAGCAAGATTTAGAGTCTAAGGAAAAAATCTCTACTTTAGAAGCTAAAAATGATTTAGAAGAAATAACTCTTGAGGATTTAGAAAATAATCTTTTGGATGAGGAAGATATCCCCTTCTGACTTTATTGAATTAATAACTTTTTAGAATTATTGTTTTCTTTTAAAGACTTCTTTTCAGATTCAGAGGTTGCCTCTTTAATCTGATAAGATAAGATTTCCAACTCGCTTTCTGAGATTTCTTTAAAAGGTTCATCAAGCTCGAAAATCCTTCTTATTAAATTTATAGCATATTTTCCTTCTTCATGATGGCTTTTTTTAATAAAATTGATGGGATAATAAAGAATTTTTTGAACTAAGGATTTAGTTAAAATTTCTATGGCTTCCCTTTCTTCCTCTGATAGATTTTTTAATTTTTTAAGAGTTTTAGCAAGTTCTTTTTGTCTTAGGATTTCTACTTTTTCACTGAGAGCTCTTAAAGTAGGATAAAAATCGAGTTCTTTAAGCCATTTTTGAAACTTAAAAACTTCAGATTCAATTATTACTTTTGCCCTTACAGCTTCTTTTTTTCTTTCCTTTAAATTTTCCTCAACTACAGATTTAAGATCATCTATGTCATAAAGATAGACATTTTCAAGATTATTAACTTCAGGCTCTACATCTCTTGGAACTGCAATGTCAATTATAAAAAGAGGCCTGTATTTTCTTGGCTTTAAAACAGAGGCTACCAAATTTTTAGTTATTACACAATTTGGTGCTCCTGTTGAGGAAATTACGATATCGGCTTTGGTCAATGCAGATGGGAGTTCTTCTAAGGAATATGCTTCACCTTTAAATTTGTCTGCCAGTTCAACAGCCTTGGAAAGGGTTCTGTTGGCAATAAGAACCTTTCTAACTCCTTCAGATACAAAATGCATACAGGCAAGTTCTGCCATTTCTCCTGCACCTACAAGAAGCACAGTTTTATCTTTTAAGGATCCAAGAATTTTTTTTGCAAGACTGTAAGCAGCATAGCTTACGGAAACAGCACCACCCCCTATTCCTGTTTCCGTTCTTACTTTTTTGGCTACAAAGAAGCACCTGTGCAAAAGTCTATTTAAAACTATACCAGATGTGCGAAATTCCAGAGCTTCCTTATACGCAGACTTAACTTGCCCCAAGATTTGAGGTTCTCCAAGTACCATAGAATCAAGCCCACAGGCAACTTCAAAAAGATGCTTAACTGCCTCTTCATTTTCCAGAAAATAAAGATGAGGCTCAAGTTCGTTCCATTTTAAAGAAGATGAACGCTCTATGAAAGAGAAAAAATCTGTTAGAAATTTATTTTTTTTCTCTGGGTCTAAAATAAAATAAAATTCAACTCTATTGCAGGTAGACAAAAACATACCTTCTTTAAAAGAAGAAACTTCTTTTTTAAGTAACTCTAAGGGAGGGGAAGGAGAATTTTTAAAAGCGAGTTTTTCTCTTATTTCAACAGGAGCGGTTTTGTGATTTAGCCCGATAAGTAGTATAGATATATCAAGACCCATAGGTGTGAAACCCCTTGGAGAATAAATTTATCACAAAAAAGCTAATAAGCCAAATACTGAAACCCAGTAAGAACATATAGGAAGCCTTTTTCCCTCTCCAGCCAATTAGAATTCTCTGATGAATTAAAACCGCATAAATTAACCAGAGTATTAGTGTAATTACTTCTTTGGGAGACCATCTCCAATAATTTCCAAAAGCCATTTCACTCCAGATAGCACCGCTTATCATGGCAAGAGAGAGAAGAAAAAAACCTAAATAGAGACACTTTTCATTCACCCTGTCAAGATATTCAAGTGGAGGAAGTTTCTTAAAAAAAAGTCCAAGATGTTTTTTCTTGATTTCCCTTTCCTGTAAAATATACATTAAAGAGGTAACCACTCCAAAAAGTAAAAATCCGTGTGAAAGAAGTCCTGTAAAGGCGTGCAATGGGAACCATAAGCTTTTAAAATGAGAGCTGAAGGGAGAAAGTATTTCCTGTGGAAAAAGAAAGGAAATGATAAAAAGAATTAATACCAGAGGAAGAAGAAAAAAACCTGTAGTATAAATTTTTAGAGGGCTTAATGTAAAGAGAAAGTAAATAAAAACAAGCTCCCAGGATAAAAAATTAAGAAGGTCTTTAAAAGAAAGGAGGGTAGTTGTAAAAATTTGATAAATTTTTATTATCCAGAAAGAGGTATGAAAAAAGAACCCCAAAAGCAAAACAAGCTGAGCATATCGCAGAGCTTCCTTTTTTAGACTTTTAAAATAAAAACCAAACCCTACTAAAGAAATCAAATATATACAAAAACTTAAGAAAAAAAATAAATCAGCCATTCAAAATAAAATTATTTTTTCTTAGCAATATATATGGAGCAAGGAGCAAAAGTTGCTACCTTAGCAGTGGTGCTACCGAGTGTATATCTTATAATATCAGGTCTTACTCCCCTTGCTCCCATAATGAGCATGTCAGCTTCTTCGTTTTCTACAAAATTAAGAATTGCTTCAGCTACAGAATAATCAGATATTACAGCTTCTTTTATAGAGAATGAATCCTGAATTTCTTTTTTAGCTTCCTCTAAAAGTTTTTTTCCTTTTTCTCTCTCCTTTTCTTCTTCCTCTTTGGTCATATCTTCTTTTTTGCGCACTACATAAAGAAGAATTAACTCGTCAATGACATCTTTCAAAAATTTTTGAGCAACTCTAAGTCCCTCTTTTGCATCCTGAGAACCATCATAAGCTATTACTACCTTCATTCTTGCCTCCTTTATTGGTATTTTGGTATTATGAAAAAATTGATGCTTAATGAGAATATTATATCAAAATTTAAATTTTTGGTAAGGTTTTTATAAAATCTTTTCTTTCTTTTTTTCCTTTTTTGGTTAATTTTGCACCTAAAAAATGAATTGTTGCATGCATCCAATCAAATTTTAATAAATATTTTAAAGCAGTTTTATAGGAATAAAAACCCTCAAAAAGCTTAAAAGCTAACTTCTGAAGTTCAAGAGGGCTCATATTTTGCGGATAAAAAACCACATGATGTCCATCATAGTAATCCCAATTGGTAGTAAAAATTCTACCATCTTTTAGAAATTCTTGAAAAAGTCTACTTCCGGGAACAGGAGTTAAAATTAAAAACTGAACAGAATCAATCTTCATTTTTTTTGAAAAATCAAGAGTGGCAAAAATACTTTCCCTGGTATCAGTATCAGCACCTATCACAAACATTCCATGAACTTTGATGTTATATTTATGAATTACTTCAATCCCCTCCTTTATTTGCTCAGGAGTAATTCCCTTTTTGTAGAATTTTAAAGTTTCAGGATTTATAGATTCAAAGCCTATGTAAAGCATGCTGCAATTACTTCTTTTCATAAGTTCTAATAGCTCTTTATCTTTATAAACATCAATTCTTACCTGTGTGGACCAGGTGCCTCTAAATTTCATTTTTATCATTTTTTCAAGAAGAACTTTGGCTCTTTCAATATTGGCTGCAAAATTATCATCATAAAAAAATACATGCTGTCCTTTGTTAATGTTTTTCAGCTCTTCTATAACAAGATCTTCATTTCTGAATCTATATTTTCTTCCAAACATGGGAACCACAGCACAAAAAGTACAATTATAAGGACAACCTCTTGAAGTAGAAATGGGATAAATCTTTAGCTTTTTGGGATCATAACCTTCAACAAGAGAAAAATCGGGTATGGGGAGGGTATCAAGATTTACAAAGGTTTTAGCTAATGGATTGTGATAAAAATTACCATTCTTTTTGTAAGAAAGATTTGGTATAGAGGAAAAGTCATTGCTTCCCCGTTCAATAAACTCTACAAGCTTTAATAAACTTTTTTCTCCTTCACCTCTTATAACAAAATCAGCATGTAAAAGAGCCTCTTCTGGCAAAAAACTTGCGTGAGGTCCACCCATAATGATGGTCTTTTTATATTTCTTTTTATAATAATCAGCCAATTGATAAGCTCTATTTGCCGTGGGTGTAATAGTAGAGATCATGATAATGTCAGCCTCTTTAATAGCATCTTCATTTATGGGTGCCCATTCTTCAAGAAATATTTTTACTTTATAGCCTTTATTTTTTAAAATAGTTCCCAGAAGAGGCATGGCTAAGCGAGGAAGTTTAAAAGCTGAAAAGACATGGGTTTTAAAATTTTTAGGCTCAATTCCTACTATTCTCATTAATAAACTATTATAGTAATTTTTCTAAAAAGGAAAAGATAATTAAAAATCATACAATTTTAGAGAGAAAAAATTCTAAAAAATTCCATTTTGACAAAATTTTAAAATGGGTTAATCTAAAAGTAATTCTCAGAAGAGGTAAAATCATATGAGAAAAGGGCTGATTTTTACCATATTAATTATCTTTTTATTATGTTTTAATGTATTTGCTGAAGATGATGGTTCTGGGGTTAAAAAAGTTTTAATTCTTCCCTTTGAAGTTTATTCACAGCCAGAATATTCTTATCTAAAAGAGGCTATCCCAGAAATGCTTGTCAGTCGCTTATTTCTACCCTCAAAGATAGAAATAGTAGATATGGAGAAGGTTAAAGAGGAGGTTAAAACCTATGAAAAAATAAATAAAAATGTAGCTGAAGATCTTGGCAAAAAATTTGGGGCAGATTACGCAATATGGGGAAGTGTAACAGTTTTAGGTGAAAAAGTTAGTATAGATGCACAAATTATGAATTTATCTGGTGAAAAAAAGCCTGTTCAGTTTTTTCAAGAAATAAATAATATTTCAGAGATAATTTCTCAACTTTCAAGATTTGCCCAAAAGGCAAGGATGTATATAGAAGGAAAGGAAGAGGATTTTTATAGAGAACCCTACTATGCAATGGCACCTTATGGAGTGAGCAAAGAGCATCCAGAAAGAGGATATTATTACTATTATCCCTATCTTTATCCTTGGACTCCTGTTGAGAGAAAACCAAAAGTAACCAGAGGAAAAAATCCCTATGCAGATTATGAACCAGAGGGATTAACCAGCAAACTTGTGTTAGATCTTTCTAAAGGTACCATAGGATGGGCAGAAGATGAGGAAGAAAAGAATAAAAATGCTAATGCTACTGCTATGGCACCAAACTACCCTCCCATGTATCCACCTCAACCTTATTATCCTTATTCTCCTCCCCCTTATTATTACTATCATCAAGAAGATGAAGGGGTTCTATCTAAATTATGGTCCCGCATATGGCCTTTTGGAGAAAAGGAAAATACTCCAAAATACTATACTCAGGTAGCACCAGCCCCTCAGCCTTATACTTCTTCTCAACCTCAGCTTATTCCTCAACCACAGCCACAGGTACAACCACAACCTTATATTCCCCCTCAAACAGATTACTCAATAAAAAAGGAAAATCCTTGGAGTTGGGAATAGAGTTAACAGGTTAAGTGAAAAGCACCAGCTACAGAAGTTCCTGAGAGATAAAGTTCGTTAAATCTTTTGACTGCTTTGTCAGTTTGATAGGCTTCAAGTTTTATATTTAATTCTTTTGCCTTCTTTTCTACCCCTGAATCTATCTTCATAACGCCATAAGCTCCTGTTCCAACAATTAAATACTCTACAGGACTCTTCCAGATTTCTTCCAGATCTTCCACCTGAAGCCTGTGCCCTTCCTTTCTCCACCAATTAGAGAGTACCTTTTCTTCTGCAGGAAGTTTTATGATAATAAGATCTTTATTGTAATTTTTGCCTTTGAAGGTAAGGCTACCAAAACTGTAATGAGAAATCATTTTAAGCGGCTAAACTTAATTTTTCTTCTTCCTTTTTCAAAGCCTCAGTTCTGTAATGAGTAATTAGAGCATCTATAAATTCATCTAAGTCCCCGTCAAGAACTTCAGGAAGGTTATAAACGGTTAAACCGATGCGATGATCTGTGACACGATTTTGTGGGAAATTGTAAGTTCTTATTTTTTCACATCTTTCTCCTGTACCAACCTGGGATCTTCTTTCATTTTGAATTTTTTCAGTTTGTTCTCTTTGTGCAAGTTCATAAAGTTTTGCTCTTAAGATTTTTAAAGCTGTAGCCTTGTTTTGATGTTGGCTTCTTTCGTTCTGACAGGTTACTACAATTCCTGTAGGAATATGAGTAATTCTTACTGCACTTTCGGTTTTATTTACATGCTGTCCGCCGTGACCGCTTGCTCTCATAGTTTCAATTTTTAGATCTTCTGGCTTTATTTCTACAGTAACTTCATCTACTTCAGGAAGTATGGCTACAGTAACGGTAGAGGTATGAATTCTTCCGGATGATTCTGTAACAGGAACTCTCTGAACTCTATGAACTCCGCTTTCATACTTTAGTCTGCTGTAGGCTCCTTTTCCTTCAATTTTTCCTATAACTTCTTTAAATCCTCCCAGACCGGTTTCATTGGCGTCAAGAATTTCAAATTTCCAGCCCTTTCTCTCTGCATATCTCTGATACATTCTTAAAAGATCTGCTGCAAAAAGTGCAGCTTCTTCTCCACCAGCTCCGGCTCTTATCTCTATAATTACGTTCTTTTCGTCATTAGGATCCTTGGGTAGAAGAAGAACAGGAATTTTTTCTTCAAGTACTTCAAGACGATTTTCAAGTTCTTTAAGTTCTTCTTTAGCAAGCTCTATTAACTCTTCGTCTGATTCCTCTTCTATAATTTGTTTATTTTCTTTTATTTGCTGTAAAATTTTTTTGTATTCTCTATAGGTTTCCACAATTTCTGATAGTTCCGCATGTTCTTTGGCTAATTTTGCGTAGACTTCCGGTTTTGAAATAATTGAGGGATCAGAGAGTTTTTGTGAGATTTCTTCAAAGTTTTTTTCTAAGGTTTCAAGTTTTTTTAAATAAAAATTAGCTAAGCTCATTCTTTACTTTTTAACCTTGGCTTTTTTCCTGTTTTTCATAAAAATCAGCGTATTTTTTCATAAACTTCTCAATTCTACCCTCAGTATCTACAAATTTCATCTCTCCTGTAAAAAAGGGATGGCATTTAGAACAGATTTCCACTCTTATTTCTTTTTTTGTAGAACCCACAGTAAACCTGTTCCCACAGGCACACATAACTACAGCTTCCTCATAATACTCAGGATGGATACCTTTTTTCATATCTTTCACCCCTTTTAGAAATTTAGAAAATGTGTATATTTGAAAATATAACTTAGAAATGATTTTTTTCAAGAAAAAAAACGCCCCTGGAGGGACTCGAACCCCCAACCTACGGCTTAGAAGGCCGCTGCTCTGTCCTATTGAGCTACAGGGGCAGTTTTTTTCATAAAATTTTAATCAAAAATTTCTTTTTGACAAGAGCATTTTAAAGGTTTATAATGTTGCAAGTTATGAGTATATCCTTAGATTTATTTTTTGAAAATCTAAAGGAAGAAAAAATAGCAGAACTATTTCAAAATGTCTTGCCTTGGGAACCTTTAAAGAAGTTAAAAGATTTTCTGCTTGAGATGATTCCAGAGCTACCTAAGGATATCCCGATTGGTCTTCCTCTTCCTGAAAGTTTAATTTTAACGGAAAATAAAGAAGTAATCCCCTTAAAAGAATGTGAAATTTGTGAAGAAGAATATTATTTTAAGGGAGAAAGATTAGAAGGAGCTGTTTTACAAGCTGGAGCTGTATTAACAGGAAGAAAAATATTTTTTGAAAAGAATATTATAGTAGAACCTTTTTCTGTAATTTCTCCTCCGGCCTATTTTTCAAAAGGAACGCAAATAAGACATGGTGCTTATATAAGAGGAAGTGTATATACTGGAGAAAAGGCTGTAATAGGTCATACAACAGAAGTTAAAAACAGTATATTTTTAAGTTCTGCTAAAGCCGCTCATTTTGCTTATATAGGGGATAGTATTCTTGGAAAAGATGTTAATCTTGGAGCAGGGACAAAACTTGCAAACTTGAAATTTAACAAAAAAAATATAACTTTAGTAATCAATAATGAAATTATAAATACAGGGCTTAAAAAATTAGGAGCAATTTTGGGAGATAAATGTCAGACTGGATGCAATTCTGTATTACAGCCGGGGACATTGTTGGGTAAGGAGTCCTATGTCTATCCTGGGAAGACCTGCGGTCCTGGATACTTTCCTCCAGGAACAAAAATAAAATAAAGGAGTCAACTATTAAGAAATAGGAATTAAAAATGGGAAGCATATCTAA
>DAIQAS010000051.1:0-8952 GCA_036781525.1 Thermodesulfobacterium sp.
CCTGAAATAACAAGAAGTTTTATTAGTTTCATAAAAAATTATTCTCCAGAGAGAGCTGCAATAATCAGCCTAAATCTGGAAAGAATCTCTTCTAAAAGACTGAATCATACAAAAATATTTTTATTTCCCTGTTTTTATTTATAATCTCATTTCTTTGATAACATTGATTTAAATAAGTTAAGAAATACATTCTATTTTAAGACTTTTGGGAAACCAAAAAGAACTTCTAAAAGATTTTAAGAAATTCCTATTAAACCGCAATTAAACTGTAATTTATATTGAAAGAAAATTTTTCCGTGCTTAAAAAAACTGATACAAAAGTCTGGCGATTTTATAATCAGTCTAAAGTTCTTAAGAAAGGTTAGAATTTTTTTTGAATTTATAAAAAAATTTAAAATTCTCTGAAAAAATAGAATGTCTAAACAGATTTTGTAACATAAAAACACGCATAAGATTTCCTTTATTTTCAAGAAAAGTACAATTTTTTAAGAAAAGTTTAACAGTAGGTTGAGGTTATGAACGGGAAAAGAAATTCAGATTTTGATGAGCTGATTTACAGAAATGATGGAAACGAAATAAGGAGTATAAATTGATGACTTCAAGAGAGAGCTGAGATTTACAGAAGAATCTGTTCCTGTAATTTTTGTTGAAAAACTTTTTGAAACTTTTCTTTTGAGATGGTTATATGTTGCTTAAAAATACAGAGCACAGGTCAAACATAGTCATCTTCCTAATGAGACTCTTTTTGTTAATAAATTGGAACTTCCTGAAGATGTCCTTTTGACCAAACAAAAAAGACTAGTATGGGTAAGATACAAAAGAAATCAGCTTATGGCTGAAAATGGAACACAAAAAACATGAGTTGTTAAATTCTATAAAATTACTACGGAACCCTGTACTCTTGGCTTCCCTAGACATACATGTTCTTTCAACCATCTGAATACTTTTTAATCTCTCTGATAATTCAATCTTTATTGGCAGAAACATAAAGTTTAAAAATTCCAAAAGTTGAAGGATTAGCTACGATTACCTCCTTATCATTTAACAATATCTCTGAAATATGAAAGAACTCAAAGATTAAAAATCTGTACAAAGGTTTATTTTACTCAGAACATTTCTGCTTAAGTTAACAGTATAAACTGCCAAAAAAATAAACTCCTTTAACATAATCTTGTCTCCAATCTGATCCGGTTTTTCTATCTTCACATTTCAGCAACATCTCTCAAATAATCTCTCAACTCTCCTTAACGCCACTCCAGGAAGTAAGAACGATTTTACCCGAAAAGGTTGATGTTATTCAAATCAAAAATCCGTATTTGCAAGAAAAAACGTAGTGAAAGAAGAACAGCTGATTTCCGATTTAAACCTCAAAGCAGAAATTTTTAATCTGGTTAAACAAAAACCCCTAAATAAGAACTATCTTACCGTTTCTTCAGAAGAAAGAGAAAAAAACCGAAAATCTTACAGAGAAATGCCATGCTATGGAGTTCTAATATATGATGAAAATAAAGGATGCGTTATAGATGGAAAAATAGTGAGAACTTTTGCCACGCTTAAAAATATATTCAATTCTCTTAATAAAAACCAAAAAATTCTATTTCATCCTCAACCTGTAAAAATCTCAAAAGAATTCTGGAAAGAATATAGAAAAGCTAAAAATAAACTCAAGGTAATTGAAAAATTCGGAATCCTGAAAGATCAAAATATTTTCAGAATCGAGCTTTTAGTCATAGATATAGATCAAGACTATATAACAGTAAAACCTGTAATTGAGCGTTTTCTTCAGGAAATGGGATTGGGTAATGAAGATGTTAACCTTTTTATTACAAAAAGCAACAATGTAAGACTGATGATCCCAATTTATCCCATTTCTGCAATTACCATTAACCATAACAAAAAAACCAATTTGGAAAATGTAAAAGAATTTTTAAAAATAGTTACAAACTACTTCAAAATTTTTGATGTGAAAATTGACGAAAGTTTTAAGAGGGTAAATCATCCAATATGGCTTAATTATCCCGAAATAATTTTGCACCTTAGCAAAAGACGAATTAAGTTTTATTATCTTTATCGGAAAGCAAAAGAACTGCAAAGAGAATATCATTTGTGGGAAGGAAGACGAGTTAAAACAAAAGTAACTTATAATCAAAATACTTTGAACACATTAAAAAAATCAGTAAAAACCCTTGCTGAAAAGCACAGTAGAAATGATTCGGGAAGATACATTCACTTTCTCCTGCCAGTGGCCGGTTGGTGCAAGGACTTGGGATTAAGCTTTGATACATTTAAGGAATTAGTTTCCCCTTACCTGAATAATAGCAAAAAAATTGAAAAAGATATAAATACTGCCTGGGAAAAAGCCAAACCTCTGAAGTTCGGGACAATAAATGTTGATAAGATAGTTGCAAAAATTATTAATTACCTCGAAGAAAAACGAATTATCTATCGTCAGGAAATTAAAAAGTTTTTCTGTAAAAATAGTGAATGCCTAACGGATGAAGTCATCAAAGTATTAGTAGAAAAAGGGTTAGTGGAGAAAAAATACGACCGCAGCGGTAGAGGAAGACCGAGGCTTTGCCTTGTCTTAAATGAAGAACGCCCGGGAAAAATTGCAAAAGTATCTTTGGAAGATGAGAGATGTCAAAAAAACAAATCTAAAACTTCCGTTAAAACTTTTATTCTTCGTAAAGATTTTACACCTATATTATTCCCCCAAGAAGGGGCTATGGGAGGTGGTTGGATAGATGACCATGACAATCTTGATCATTTTGTGAGATCCGGAGAGATTACGCAAGAGGATATACTCTGGTTCACACTGGAAATATTGCATAATGGTGGTTATGTGCCAAGAGAGCTAACGGTAAGTCAATGTAATTTGTGTCTGCTAAAAGATGTGAAAAAGTTGTTTTTGAAGGTGAGAGCAGACATAGGTAAACATCATTTGCCTCCGCAACATCCGCTTTCTTTCTCTTCATTTTCGATGGAAGTTGATTTAGACGATGAAAACATTATTTTTGACGAGGATATTCCTTTTTAGCTATTTTCTTATCCTGTTACGGTAAAGATCTTTCTTTCAAAGCGACTAAACAGAAATTAAGTAAATTCCTACCTAACTTTTTAAATAAAATAGTCGATCTTTTTGTTTATTTAACTGTTTAATAACACTGCTTTGCAGAGATATTCATTTTTTCGAAAATGGCAGTGAGCATAAGCGATCTTTCCAGCTTTGCCCTTTCCTCTTTCACCCTTCTTTTGAACTCTTTCAAAAGCAAAAGTTTTCTCCCTGCATCAATCAACCACTTCTCAAGTGGGGAAAAAGTTGTCTGCAAATCTATTTCTAACCCGGAACATTCCTTCTTCATAAGGGTAATTATCCTTGGAAAAGATTTATATTTTGTGTGATGTTTGTATTTAGAATTTCTTTCTCTAACCATCCAGGTTACTGTCTTCAAAAGACCGATAAAATACTCCTTAAAGTCCTTTTTTGTTTTTCTTTCAAGCTCCTCAAACATGAATCCGGTTTTTTCCACCATATCCCTGAAGACGGAGTAAATCATAAAGCCTGTAAAATTGAGGTAATGGTAGAAGTAATCGTAAATCTCTCTTTCATTCTTTTTCAGCAAGAGTCTCTTCATCAACCTTTTCTTCATCCTTCTTCTCACTTCCCTAAGAGGCCACATAGAAGCCTTCATGCCAGAGAGGACTCTACTGAGAGACAGGTTGCTTAAAATGTCGATATCATACTCATTTATCTCTGCGTTGTAATATTTCTCAATAATCTGCTTTTGCTGATCTGAAAGAGACTTTATTAACTCATCCTTTTCTTCATACACAGCTTTTATCTTTTCGTCGATTCTCTGTTTAAATCGCCCAAATGCAGAAGCAAGATTATACCAGAAAAAAGTATCTCTCTCTTTTTGCAATATAAGGGATTTAAGGTCAGCAATAGCAGCAACACGAATAAACTTGTCATCAAAAAGAACATTTTCCTCTATGTCATCAAATCCAACTCTCTCATTTCCTTCCATAGTCCCCTCCTCCTATTATATAGGATATTCCCAGAGAAAAAAAGTCAACCTACTTGCCCAAAAATTTTAGAAAATTTTTTTAAAAGTGACCGGACCGTGTTCAACACGGTCCGGTCACTAATAACACGGTCCGGTTACTTGGGGTAGCAATACGAAATTACGAATACAATTTTCCCACTTTCCAGAGAATTTTCATTTTTGAAATCTATTTTCTTCTATCTCTTTAAAATCCTCAATTTAGAGATAATGCTGTACTAAACTGAATCTGTACTACAGCATTGAGAAAAAATTCTGTTATCTCAATAAAGGACAGTTCCTGAACAGAAAGCGATTTTGAATTTTCAGGAGAGACAAAAATTTCTTAAAAAACTTTGAAAATCTCAACTGATTTTGTAATACAGAAGTACTGATTTTGTTTTCTGTTATTTTTAAGAAAAACTCAACAGGAGGTTGAAGTTATGAATGAAAAGAAAGCGGTAGAACTTGAGGATTTGATTTTCAGAGAGGAAGGAAACAGAGTGAGAGATATCATAGACAATTTCAAGAAGGAATTGCAGAAAATAAAGAAAGAACACAGTATTCAGGAGAAGCCCAGGTTTTTCAGACTGGGAAGTATCATCTCTTCTGAGGAAGATCCCTACGAGTTTCTCGACGTGGTTCTTTTCCTGCAGGATTTTCAGGAAAAAACTCAGGAGCTGAACGATGTTCTCACTCTGATTAAGAAGAAAACAGAGAGTACGCTTATGAGTGAGGAGGAAGAAGAGCATGTCGTTGACTACTACGGCTCATTTGAAGGACTTATTCAGCAGGCAGATAAGCTCTCTGAAGAACTTGAAAGCATGAAAACTTCAGAGTATTTTGAGCATCCCTTTGTTCAGGCATATTTTACAGATAAGGTTTCCCTCAGAGAATTGAAGTACTTATCAAGGCTTGATAAGCACTTTGATGTAGGCTCCGTGAGGATTGACGATAAGCCCATTTCAATGAGCGGGATAAAGTTTTTGATTTCGAAAACTCCTCAGGAGAGAAAGGGAAATGGAAGCGGAAATGTGTACTTCCATGTCAAGAACACTCTCACTCCCGTACAGTATCTCCTTCTTTTAATTTTAAGAGAATTTAAATTCTCCGAAGAGACAGATCCTGTAACTCTCGTTGAAGAGCTTTTTGAAACTTTTCTCATTTTCCTCTTGAAGTGCTGCAAACTGTTTGAGAACACTGAAATCAGGTCAAACATAACCATTTTTCTGATGAGACTCTTTTTTGCTGACGAGATGCTGCTTCCCGAAGAGGTTCTCTTAACCAAGCAGAAAAGACTAGCACGGATGAGATATAAAAGAAAACAGCTTATGGCTGAAAAAACATAAAAAGCGTAAATTAAAAAATTTACACATTTAATTTACTCTAAATTATTTTAACTCCATAGCCCAAAATCTCACATCTGAAGAAAAATAGTAAAAAGTTCTATCTTCTTATAAAAGATATACTTGAAGGTGTTAATAATCTTATTTTCCACGGAGGAGATCTCTCATTTACAGCAAAGGGTTTTCAATCACACTAAAAACTCAAAAATGAATCCATAATTTTTATCAGATTTTTCTCAAATACTCCTAAAATCTCGGAGAATTTTTAATTAAATTGTTGAAATTTTCTAAAATTTTACTACTAATGAAGAAAAATTTTGTGATGTTTGAAGATTTGAGAAAGCTACATAAAAGGATTATTCATAAGGTGATATTTAAAAGGTAAAAAAATAAAAGAAGGAGAAAGGGCATGCTAAAAACTGCTAAATTTCTGAACGATAAAGAAAAAAAGGACATAATAGAGCAACTGCCAGGTGTTAAGAAAGTTTACAGAAAGAGAAATTTAACCCTGATTCTCGGAGACAGTCGAGAGGTGATAAGGGGATTTCCTGAGGGTTTCTTTGATGCCATTATAACAGATCCTCCTTACGGCATAGACAAGTTTACTTATGATTCCTACAGTGAAATGTTTTTTAATCTTGAAGATGAGTTTTACAGGGTGTTGAAAAAGGATTCATGGTTTGTCTTCTGGTATACAATAAAAAAACTAAATGAATTAGGGAGGTTTAAAAAATTTCAGTACAGATGGATGATAATTGTTTTATTTCAGGGAACGGTCAGCAAGTCCTTTCTCGGAGATCGCAAATATGCTCCCGTGGTGATTTTTTCAAAGGGGAACCCTTCTGTTCATGTGAGGAGCTATGATGTTATCTCTGCTATGGAACTTCCGAATATTGCCTCTCTAAGAACAAAAGCGGCAGATTTCAAACCCACTTTGGTTCAGAGTTATCTTCTGGAAACTTTTGCGGGTAAAAAGGCACGAGTTCTTGACCCCTTTGCAGGTTTTTCTTCTCTTTTACTTGCCGCAACCATTGCCAAATATCAGGGAGAAGTGATAGGAATTGAAAAGGATGAAGTGAGATTTGAAGTTTCCAAAAGGATACTTAAAAAACCAGGAATTTTTTCTATCCCTGAGATGATTAAAAAAGTGGAGAAAGAACTAAAAGAAAACGAGAGAAAGAAAAGAAAAAATGTGAGACAATAACATTGTCCAATGCGAATGTTGAAGATGAGCAAATGAGAAGAAGTTTATTGCAAAATCTCTATAAAATTATCTGACGCTTCACCCATTTTATAATAACAACAGCTTTATTCGTCAATCCTATTGGTTTCGTACCTGTGACAACCTCTCTCTTCTAAAGTCCATGGCCTTTTTAAAAAACACCTTTTAATTCTCTGCCATACTTTTTTACCTTATATGTTTTTATTTACATAAATAACATTAACCATCTCTTTACAAATCAAAATCAAAAACTCAGTAAAGCATGTGAAAGTTAAAGAAACTAAATTTGCAAAAATCCAATTCTTCTAAAAACAGAGTTCAAACTGTTCGCATTTAATTTTTTTCTTTGTATTACAAGTGCTTCTAAAAGTTAAAAGGTTATTTAACCAGTAGAAAAAAAAAGAGGAAAGGAGGTAGGAACATGAGAAAAATTGATAGAGCTATGAAACAACTTGAAAAATTGCAGAATCTATTAAAAGAAGCCTCCAGGCCTGATGGAGCTGTATCAAGAGAACTTGGTAAAAAGGTCTACAAAAAATATTTTGAACTTCTTGAGAAAGAAGCAAGTGAGGCAGAAATGAAAGAACAAATTTGGAAGGTAGTAAAAGGTTATTTAAGAAATGAACTTGGAGTTGATGAATTTATAAAATCAATTCTTAAGCAAAGAAAAGCCAGAAAAGAAAAGAAAAAAGATCAAGGAGAAAATTCAAACAATGCTTAGAATTGGACGTGTTAAAGATGAAAATTATTACATTAAAACAAATCACCTATCAGAGTATTACGGCAGAGAAAACTCCAAAGGAAAAATCTTAAGAGTAGGACTCTTTGAAGATGTAAAAATCACTATAGAACTTGATGAAAAACACGTTAAGCTCCTTGCTTCAGTTTTTAAAGGAAAATCAAGACTCGGTTTTGATTTTGTCTTCAGTGCCGGCAAACACATTTCTCTTCTCTTTGCTCTAACCGGAGACGAGAGAATAATAGATGCTTTTTTTCAAAGTGTTGAAGAAGTAATGAAAGAGGTTGCAAATAATACTTACACAAGACTTAAGCGCAATGGAAAAGTTTCTTACGTAAAAGCAAAACCATTGATTGCCGGGTTTGTACATTTACTTAATCAAGAAAATGAGCCTTTTCTTCACATACATGCTCTGTTACTTAATAAGGTTGAAAGATATGTTGACAAAAAACTAACAGCTGTAGAACCCAAAAAACACTTTTCCATGCAAGTCAAGTTGGGAAAAAAATTCAGAAAAATTTTCTGCCAAAAACTGAGAACATTGGGTTACGATGTCATCCTTGAAAAAAGAGTTAAAAGACATGAATATGAAGAAATAGTTGTTGCAGATGAAAACCTACGAAAAATTTTTAATTCACTTGCAAATCTTTACAGCAAAAGAACAGAAGAAATAGATAAATTTGCTGAAAAACTTAAAGGTAATCTTGCAATGCGTTATGCAGTTTATTATACGAGAAAAAGAAAAACAACAAAATTGGTCAGAGTGAAGGAAATTTATGACGGGGCAAAAAAAGAAATTATTAAAGAATTCAAAAAATATGGTTTCACGATAAAAGATATTTTTACGCAGCCTGAAAGAGAAAGAATAGAAAAACTTCTCGAAAATCGCATTCCAATAAAATCTCTTCTTAAAGAGTACGTCGAAAAAAAAGAAATGGAGAATATTTCTGAAGATACTAAAAAAGCTAAAGTTACAAATCAAAAATCGATTTTCGAAACTATTCTTCAGAAAAAACTCAAGAAATATATAAAATCCTAATCAAAAATTACAGACCAAAAGGCAGGGATAAAACTAAAGGCAAGTTTTAAAAGGTGCGTGAGGCCTGAGTACCAAATTACTTTGTTATTTGTTATGTTATTCAATTTTGCCACAACAAAATTTTTTCATATAACTAGAATTTCTTCGATTTCACAAAGAGAAGTTCTTATCTTTAACAAATATTGGCATTCTTCTATGTAAAGATTTAACCTTTTGAAGGGGTACATTAGCAGATTACTTCAAAGGGTGGATATTTTTGGATTAAAATAACTTTAAAAAGACATAATTTCCATAATTCAGCTACTTCAAATCATAGAGAAAGTAATGGCTAATCTTGTGAAAAAGAGATTCCACACTCTTAAAGTATGTAAAAATCCTCGATAATTAAAATTTTAAAAATTTTCCAGATAATGAATTGCTATGTTTTAATAATCACAGGCTAAAGCTAACGGCACAAGATTATTTTGTGTTTTCGATTAAGTTATACCAAAGCTTTGCCGGTAGTATAATAAATTTTGTGTATGGATTGGTGGTAAAGATGGATTTAAAGAAAAGGGTTGAAT
>DAIQAS010000052.1:0-8730 GCA_036781525.1 Thermodesulfobacterium sp.
GGGTTGATTTATCGTATAATAGGTTGGGCTAAATCTCCAGTTCCTTACAAAATTCCAACAACCTGTGGTCAGCAAAAAAGTCTTCCTTGGGTAAAAAGAACTTTAAGTGATAGGTTGGAGTCTCCTTTTTATACATGGGAAGTAGTATTAAGAATGTTTTTGGAGATAGTATTTTTTAGAAGTTTATTTAGAAACCTAAGGGCGGATTTGCAAGGGAAAAGGTTAATTTATGGTTCTGCTAAGTGGCTCTGGCTTGGAGCAATTTTATTTCACTGGTCTTTCTTTATAATCCTTCTAAGACATTTGAGACTCTTTACCAATCCTGTACCAGAACTTATTCAAGGACTGGATTACTTAGATAGTTTTATTCAGACCTTAGGTGTTCCACCTGTTTACATTACAGATATATTGATTCTTGCAGGTCTTACTTTTCTTCTATTAAGAAGATTTGTTGATTCCAAAGTTTCATATCTATCTTATGGTTCAGATTTCTTTCCTCTTTTTCTAATTTTGGGAATTGTTATTACTGGAGTTTTAATGAGATATTCCATAAAAGTTGATTTATATGCGGTTAAACAGTTAACTCTCGGGCTTGCAACTTTTAATCCAGCTATTCCTGAAGGAGCAAAAATTGGTGTTATTTTCTATATTCATTTATTTTTAGTTTCAACACTTGCTGCGTATTTTCCATTTAGTAAGCTTGTGCATATGGTAGGTGTATTTTTCAGCCCCACTCGTAATATGGCAAATAATAATCGTGCAGTAAGACATGTAAATCCTTGGGAATATCCTGTAAAGCATTATACTTATTATGAATTTCAAGAAAAATTTAAGGAACAAATGATGAATGCGGGTATACCTATTGATGAAGAAGTAGAAAAAGAAGAACATGAATGGTATACCATGTATGGTCCAAATAAAAATATTTAGATAAATAGGAGGGAAATATGAGTCTTCCTAAGCCTGATGAGTTATTGACTGATGTGAACTTACATAGAACTCCAGAAAAAGATTGGATGGATATAAAACCAGAATTAAAAAAAGGATATTATTTGGGTATAGTAGATCCAAAAGTTTTAGAAGATTTAGATCTTCCCAATATGGGGAAGTGGCAACCTTATGATGAAAAATGGCCACTTCCTGAAAACTGGAAAGAGATTGTTAGAAAAGCTATTCTTAAAAGAATGGAAAGAAATAGATCTTTTAAGCTCTTTATGGATATCTGTGTAAGATGTGGAGCCTGTGCAGATAAGTGTCACTTTTTCCTTGGAACAGGAGACCCCAAAAATATGCCAGTTTTAAGGGCAGAGCTTATAAGATCAATTATTAAAGGAGAATTTTCTACATTTGGAAAACTTCTTGGAAAATTTGCAGGAGCAAGAAAGTTAACTGAAGATGTAATAAAGGAATGGTTCTATTATTTTTATCAGTGCACAGAATGCAGAAGGTGTTCTGTTTTCTGTCCTTATGGAATAGATACTGCAGAAGTGACCATAATGATGAGAGAAATAATGCTTGAGCTTGGGATTGCGACTGACTGGGGATTAAAGCCCGTTCATAATTGTTATTACATTGGAAACCATGTAGGAGTTCCACCACATACTCTTAAAGAAAATTTAGAATTTTTAGTGTGGGAATTTGAAGAGATAACAGGAATTCATATTGATTTAGATAAGTATATAAATAGAAAAGGAGCTGAAATTCTCTATGTGCCAATGTCAGGAGACTATTTTGCTGATCCTGGTATTTACACTATGATGGGTATCCTTGCTTTATTTCATTATTTAGATTTAGATGTTACCATAAGTGCCTTTGCCACTGAAGGAGGAAACTTTGGATTTTTCAATTCTTTAGAAATGGCAAAAAGACTTCATTCAAAAATTTATGAAGAAGCAAAAAGACTTAAAGTTAAGTGGATACTCGGTGGAGAGTGTGGACATAAGTGGAGGGTCTGGCATCAATACCATAATACCTGGTTTGGTCCTATAGATTTCTTAGAAGTTCCAAAGTCTCCTATTACAGGAACAGTTTTTGAACATGCTAAATCTAATAAAATTGTTCACATAGTTGAATTTACAGCGGATTTAATTGCTCATGGAAAACTAAAGCTTGATCCTTCAAGAAATGATCATCTTATCGTTACTTTTCATGATTCCTGTAATCCTTCAAGAGGTATGGGGATTTTTGAAGAACCAAGATTTATTTTAAAACATGTATGTAACAATTTTGTTGAAATGCCAGAAAATACAATAAGAGAAAAAACTTTCTGTTGTGGTTCTGGTTCCGGTCTTAATGCAGGTGAAAATATGGAATTAAGACAAAGAGGAGGTTTCCCAAGAGCAAATGCAGTAGAATATGTGCATAAGAAATATGGAGTCAACCATGTAGCATGTATATGTGCTATTGACAGAGCAGTTCTTCCTACACTTTTACAATACTGGGTTCCTGGTGTTGAAGTAGGAGGAGTTCATGAGCTTGTGGCTAATGCTCTTGTTTTTGAAGGAGAAAAGTCAAGAACAGAAGACTTAAGAAGAAGACCCTTAAAACACCCTGTAAAAGGTGTAGATTCAGATCAATCTGCAGAATAGGGGGTAGACCATGTATAATGCTGGAAAGGTAATATTTTTTATAGTCGTTTTAATTGTGTTCTTTACTATACCAATGTGGTTAAATTTTGGAAGATTAGAAGCAATTCCTCAACCAGAATTACCTAAGGAAGAAAAGAAGTGTATAGAGTCAAAAGAGTATATGAGAGCCTATCATATGAAGTTATTGGATGAGTGGAGAAAAAAGGCTATCCGTGAAAATCAACATGTTTATGTTGCAAGTGATGGTAAAACGCATACTATTAGTTTACAAAGAACTTGTATGAAATGTCACACCAATAAAGAAAAATTTTGTGATAAATGTCATAATTTTGTGATAACACACCCAGATTGCTGGGATTGCCATATTGCACCGGAGGTGGCGAAAAAATGGCAATAAAAAGAAGAAACTTTCTAAAATTAACAGGTTTAACTTTATTAGGAACTGCTGTTTCAACAGCAGTTGGTAATTTATTAACCAGAGGGGAGGTTAAAGCAAAAAGTTACACTCAACCTCCTGAAGCTTTGGTAGGTAAAAGATGGGCAATGGTAATTGATGTGAAGAAATGTAAAGAAAAAAAGGGAAGTTGTGAATACAGATGTATTAAAATTTGTCACGAGATACACAATGTTCCTCAAATTCCTGATAAGCAGAAGGAAATAAAATGGATATGGGAAGACAAGTTTGAACATGCCTTTCCAGAACAAGCTGATGAATTTCTTAAAGAAGTTTTTAAAGATGTTCCCTTCTTACTTTTATGTAATCAATGCGATAATCCTCCCTGCGTAAGAGTATGTCCTACTCAAGCCACTTTTAAGAGAGAAGACGGAATTATAATGATGGATTTTCATAGATGTATAGGATGTCGTTTCTGTATGGCAGCTTGTCCATTTGGAGCAAGATCTTTCAACTGGTTTGATCCTCGTCCATATATCAAAAAAGTTAATCCAGAATATCCTACTCGTATGAAAGGAGTTGTAGAAAAATGTATGTTCTGCTATGAAAGACTGGTTCAAGGAAAAATTCCTGCATGTGTTGAAGCATGTCCGGAAAAAGCCCTTATTTTTGGAGATCTTGAAGATCCTAACTCTGAAGTTAATAAAATTCTTAAAGAAAGGGTTGCTATTAGAAGAAAAGCTGAATTGGGCACACATCCTTCAGTATTTTATTTGATAGATTAAAATTTTTAAAAGAGGGGTGTAAATATGTTAGAAAAAGCGCTAAGTGGAAGTAAAAAATATTGGCTCTGGATTTTATTCCTGCTTTCTATTATATTTATTGGATTTTTATGTTATCTCTATCAATTTAAAGTGGGTTTAGGAATAACTGGAATGAGCAGAGATGTTTCCTGGGGTTTTTATATTGCAAATTTTACCTTTTTAGTTGGCGTTGCAGCATCAGCTGTTATGGTAGTCTTACCTTATTATTGGCATAATTATAAAGAATTCGGGAAAATCACCATATTAGGGGAATTTTTAGCAGTTGCTGCGGTTACAATGTGCATTCTTTTTGTATTTGTTGACCTTGGTCAGCCGATGAGAGTTTTGAATGTTATAAGGTTTCCCACCCCTAATTCGGTAATGTTTTACGATGTTATTGTTTTAAGTGGATATCTTTTATTAAACTTAATTTGCGGATGGACTGTTTTGCATGCTGAATATAAAGGGACAAAGTATCCTTCTTGGCTTAAGCCTATTATATACTTAGCTATAGTATGGGCACCAAGCATTCACATCGTTACTGCTTTTCTTTATCAGGGATTACCTGGAAGACACTTTTGGTTAACTGCAGTTATGGCACCAAGATTTTTAGCCTCGGCTTTTTCTTCTGGACCAGCACTGATAATTATTATTGCATTATTATTAAAAAAGGTTGCCAACTTTGATGTAGGTAAGAAAGCAATAGATGCTCTTTCTAAAATCGTTACCTATGCCTTTATTATAAATGTTTTGCTCTTTATTTTTGAGTTATTTACAGCTTTTTACAGTGGAATTCATAGTCATCAGGCACCTATTAAATATCTTTTTGTTGGTTTTGAAGGACATGCGGAATGGGTACCTTTTATGTGGACTTCTTATATCTTAGCAGCAATAGCTATTGTTCTTCTTGTAATTCCAGCTACAAGAAGAAATGAAACTACATTGGCTTTGGCATGTTTAGCAGTGTTTATTTCTGCATGGATTGACAAAGGAATTGGATTAATTACAGGAGGATATACTCCTACTCCATTTGAAACTGTAACGCCCTATAGACCCACTTTACCAGAAATTGGAATTACTTTAGGAGTTTGGGCGGTTGGTTTTCTAATTATGACTATTCTTTATAAAATTGCTTTAGAAGTAAAAGCTTCCAAAGACTTGGTAGTAAAATACGAGGGCGTTTTGTATAAGAAGTAAATAAGGGGGACTCTTTCTCCCCCCTTTATTCTTTTTTTCTTTTATGAAAATCTCTTATAACATTCCTCGAGTTCTTATTTCTGCTCATAAAGGCGGGGCTGGAAAAACTGTTTTTACTATAGGTTTAATTTCAGCCCTGAAATCTTTAGGCTTTACCCTTTCAGCTTTTAAAAAAGGGCCTGATTACATAGATGCAGGCTGGTTAAGTAAAATTTCAAAAACTCCTTGTAGAAATCTGGACTTATTTTTGTTTGATGAAAAAGATAATCTATATTCCTTTTACATAGGTTCAAAAGATTCTGATATCGCTATAATTGAAGGGAACAGAGGTCTTTTTGACGGGCTTGATGTATTTGGAAGTTGTAGCACTTCAAAGCTTGCTAAAGTTTTAAAAGCTCCAGTAATATTAATAATAGATTGTACTAAAGTAACAAGAAGTGTTGCAGCTTTAGTTAAAGGATTTCTTGAATTTGAAAAAGATATAGAGATTAAAGGGGTTATCTTAAACAGAATAGCAAGGCCAAGACATGAAAATATAATAAGAAACTCCATAGAATATTATACAGATGTAAAAGTACTTGGTATTATGCCTAAACTAAGAAGTCTACCGCAGGAAAGACATCTCGGATTGATTACCTCTTTTGAGTATGATGAAAACTCATTTTTGGAACAACTTAAAAATATAATAAAAGAAAATGTAGACATAGAAAAGATATTGAAAATCAGTAAAAATGTAAAGCCTTTAGAAATCGAAATCCCTAAAATAAAAAATATATCTGAATACAGAGGATTAAAAATAGGCGTTTTTAAGGATGAGGCTTTTCAATTTTATTATCCAGAGAATTTAGAATTTTTAGTTAATTTAGGGGCTGAATTGATTTTTATAAATTCTTTTAAAAATAAAAGACTTCCAGAGGTTTCAGCTTTATATTTAGGGGGTGGATTTCCTGAAGTAAAAGCTGAAGAACTTTCTGAAAATAAAGATCTTATGAAAGATGTTAAAGAAGTAGCCTTAGAAGGGATGCCCATATATGCTGAATGCGGAGGTTTGATGTATTTAGGAGAAAAAATAATATGGAATAAAAAAGAATATCCTATGAGTAAGGTATTACCCATTACATTTATTGTAGAAAGATTTCCTCAAGGGCATGGATATGTTATAGCCAAGGTAAAAGAAAAAAATCCTTATTTTAAAACAGGAGATTTTATAAGAGGACATGAATTTCATTATTCTCGTCCTTCTGAAGTAAGGATTAATAGTGATTTAAAATTTGTTTTTGAACTTGAAAAGGGAAGTGGATTTGATGGAAAGAAAGATGGAATTTTATTTAAAAATTTATTTGCAACCTATACCCATATTCATATTTTTAGTGTAAAATGTTGGGCGATTAATTTTTTAAAGAAGGCACTGGAGTTTAAAAAGCAAAAATTATAATAGAGGAGGTGTGATATGGTTGAAATTACTGTAAATTTTGACACCTGTGAAGCCTGCGGTTCTTGTATAGACTCCTGTCCAGCACAGGTTTATGACAAAGGAGAAGATGGAAAGCCTATTGTTGCAAGACCTGATGAATGTATGGTTTGCATGACTTGTGTGGAAGTCTGTCCAACAGGATCAATTACCGTTCAGGAACTCTAAACTAAAAAATCAAGGGGGCTTTGCCCCCAATTCTTATTTAAACTTTTCTTTTAGTTTTTTAGCTACAATTTTGGGAACAAGATCGTCTATATTTCCTCCAAATTTAGCAACTTCTTTCACAATAGAGGAGCTTAAAAATATCCATTTTAGGCTTGTTAAAAGAAAAATTGTATCGATACTATTGGAAAGTTTTCTATTCATCAAAGCTAACTGCATTTCATATTCAAAGTCTGAAACAGCCCTCAATCCTCTTATTATTGCGCAGGCTGATTTTTCTTTAGCAAAATCTATTAGTAAACCAGAAAAGGATTCAACTTTCACTCTGTGACTTTCAGGTAGTTCCTTGACAGCTTCTTTTGCTAAAAATACCCTTTCTTCTATAGAAAAAAGCGGAGTTTTTTGAGGATTTTCTCCTACAGCAACTATAACAATATCAAAGAGCTTTAGAGCCCTCTTAATTATATCCAAATGTCCGTTTGTAATGGGATCAAAAGTACCTGGATAAATTCCGATTTTTTTACTTCCCATCATAAAAAGAAAATTTATTTGGTTTTTTATTGGAAGTAAAATCTAAAAAGAAAATTTTTAGTTTTAAATTTCCCTCCATTTTTCCTATGCCTAAAAGTCCCTCAAATAATTCCACATAATTTGTATCTGGTCCGTTAACCGTTCTAAATATAAAAGCAAGCTCTTGAACACTTCTTTTCTTAAATTTTTCATATCTATAAAGTCCCCATAATAACTTTAAAAAGATGTAATCGTTCTTTTTATAGTATTCCCATAATTTTAAAAAGGCACTATAATTTCTTTCCATTCCTTCATCATAAAGAGGTAAAATTGCTGGAAAATAGTAAATATCTAAAGTGTTGTTACCTGTGGATTCGTATCCATAGGTTAAAGGCCATATCCGATATTCTTTTTGTAACTGCTTGTTTCTTTCTTCTGTATATCTATATTTTGAAAAAATTAAAAATCTATATACCTTTTCATCAAATTTTAAATTACCTTGAGTAAGATGATCCTCTTTATAAGAATATAAAGGCCAAATAACAAAATAATCCAAACTATCGTCTTTCAATACATATCCGTAAAAGGGCCAATATCTAACACCTTTGATATTTTCTCCTTCTATTTTTCTATAGAAAGGCCATGGAGCATCAAGCTGTTTGTAATAGTAAGTTTTTGCGTATATTTTTTGGAAAAAGGGCCAGAGAATAATTTTTTTATTATAAATATCTGAATCTTCTCTAATATAAAAAGGAAATACTATTAATCTATCAAAATACTCTCCCTCTGTATCTTTAAAATGAGTTCTAATGTAAAAAGGCCAGAGAACAAATTTTCTTTCGGTATCACCTTCTTTAAAGTGCCCAAAAAAGGGCCAAAATTTAAAACCGCTATAATTAGGAGTTTCTTTCTTTTCTTTTTCTTTAACAGTTCTTATGAAAGGCCATAAATAATTGTAAGCTGTATAATTTTCGTATTCAACTTTACTATAAATAGGCCATAATACAAAAGTTATTTCTTTTTTACCAAATCTATTTTTAAATTTACCATAGACAGGAAACAATCCCCCATATGTTTCATTTTGAGAAGTCTTTCCCCAAAAAATGGGAAAGAAATCGAAATGTTTATTTTCTTCTTTTTCTTCAGGAGTTTTAGCCCATGTTTTGTTAATTAGCGGAACCAGCTTTAATGATGTTGATTCTTTATTTGATTTATAGACTCCTAAAGGTGAAAGAAAGAATATTTTCTTTCCTTCAGGTCTTTTTACAGAAGAATAAATTGGCCTAAAAGAAGTTCCATTTTCTTCAGGGAATGAATATTTATAAATGAAAGGTCCTGCAATTTCTAACCTTTCTATTTTGTTGATTTTGTTTTTATTATAGACTATAAGGGGCCAAAGGTTAAGGCGTTTTTCAAAATTATCTTCATAAGATAAAGCTTGAGAAAAAGAAACCAATAAAAGAAACAAAAAATAAAGAAAGAACTTCGGCTTAAAAGAGATACACATTAGCATCTATTATATTTTATACACATACAAAGTCAATACTTCAGTATTGACAATTTTAAAAGCTTTTATGTTTTTTGTTTTGAGCCGAATAATAT
>DAIQAS010000053.1:0-7452 GCA_036781525.1 Thermodesulfobacterium sp.
TGACCGTGAGAGAGATTTTTACTCTTAGTAAAAATTCAGAACTTCTTTTTTTATGTATGGCTTTGAATAATGATGTAAAGATAACAGAAGAAAATAAAACTACAGGAGATCCCACAGAGATTGCTCTTTATGAATTTGCTAAAAATAAAGGGTTTGACAAAGAAAAACTCCAAAAAGAATTTCCGCGAGTTTCTGAAATTCCTTTTGATCCAAAGAGAAAATGTATGACCACAGTTCATAAAAAAGAAGATAAATATTTAGTTTTAACCAAAGGAGCTTTAGAGGTCATTTTTGAAAAGTCTAATTTTATTTTTATTGAGGGTAGAATTGAGCCCATTAATGAGAAGATAAAAAAAACCATTTTGGAGAAGGCAGAAAATTATGCCAACAGAGGAATGAGAATATTAGCTTTTGCATACAAAGAGATAAAAAATATTTCTGAGGTGAATAAATTTGAGGAAGATCTTATATTTCTCGGTTTTTGTGGAATGATTGACCCTCCGAGAGAGGAAGTTCAATCTGCTATAGCTCTTTGTAAATCTGCAGGAATAAAAGTGGTTATGATAACAGGTGATCACCCTTTAACAGCTTATGCCATTGCTAAGGAACTTGGAATTGTTGAAGAAGAGGAAATTTCGGAAGAGGTTTTAATTATAGGAAAAGAATTGGAAGAATTATCCTTAGAGGAGTTTGAAGAAAGAGTAGAGAAAATAAAGGTTTATGCAAGAACCTCACCTGAACAAAAATTCAAAATTGTAAAGGCTCTACAGGATAAAGGACATTTTGTCGCTATGACAGGAGACGGAGTAAACGATGCTCCGGCTCTGAAAAAGGCAGATATTGGAGTTGCCATGGGTAGCGGGACAGAGGTTGCTAAAGAAGCCTCAGACCTGATTCTTCTTGATGATAATTTTGCAACCATAGTAAAAGCTGTAAAAGAAGGAAGGAGAATTTATGATAATATAAGAAAATTTGTAAGATACACCATGTCAAGCAACTCTGGAGAGATCTGGACTGTAGGATTGGCTCCTTTTTTGGGATTACCTTTGCCTCTTTTACCTGTTCATATCCTATGGATTAATCTTATTACCGATGGACTTCCTGGAATAGCCCTATCAGGGGAGCCAGCTGAGAAGGATGTAATGCAAAGACCTCCGAGACATCCGAAGGAAAGCATTTTTGCTCATGGACCGGGTATTCAAATTATCTGGGTGGGGTTTTTAATGGGTGCGGTTTCTCTTTTTACTCAGGCTTTTGCTTTAAAATATGATATGCACTGGCAGACTATGGTTTTCTCTGTATTGTGCTTAAGTCAGTTGGGTAATGTGTTTGCTATAAGATCTGAAAAAGAGTCTCTTTTTAAAATCGGGCTATTTTCTAATAAAGTTCTTCTTTTTTCAGTAATTTTTAGTGTATTTTTACAGCTTGCCGTGATCTATTTACCCATTTTTAATAAAGTTTTTCATACCCAACCTCTATCTTTGCAGGAATTAATTATTACTTTTGCTCTTTCTACTGTTGTTTTTATAGCAGTAGAAGTGGAAAAGTTTATAAAGAGGCGGTTTTTCTTATCTTCTGTAAAAGGTTATGAGCAAGCCTTAAAGGCTCAGGAATACGGAAAATAGAGGTTTTTAAGACAAATTTAATAGCAGTATCTAAGCTTATTTTGTGTCCTATGGATACATAAACTGGTTTTACTTTATCTCTTGTTCTAACCACAGCACCGACAATCTCGTTATTATAAGTCAAATAAGAGTAACTTCCGTAATTTTCATCTAATGGTAGATGTTCTCCGCAGAGCTTTTTCTTTGCAACTCCTACAGTTACAGCACCTGTTTTAACTCCGAAATGAGAGGCAATACCACAACCTCTTGGATGAGAAATTCCCTGTCCATCTATAAAAACAACATCTGGTTTTAGCTCAAGATTTTTATAAAGTTTTAGCATGATAGGTAATTCTCTAAAAGAAAGAAAAGTAGGAATGTAAGGAAAATCTACTTTTCCTTCTATTATTTTGTGATAAATGGGTTTTAAATTAGAGATTTTAATTATAACTATACAAGCCCAGGCTCTTGTTGGATTTTCTTTTGAGCTTTCAAAGGTTACATCAATTCCGCCGATTGTTTCTATTTTTTTCAGAACATCCCTTTTTATAACTTTTTTAGCACACTCAATTTGTATTCTTTCAAGTTCTTTTAAGCCCACAATATAATTTTACAGAATTTTTAACAATTGTTTATAAAGGAAGCAGTGGTAAAGCTGATCTAATTAGTCTAAAAGAAAAGATTGAAAAAATAGCATTCAGATGGGCGGGGGTTGAGAATTAGTAATATAAATTTTCAGAGAGGGGGTTAATTAGAGTTCAGATTGAAAAATTGCAGGAGGGTATGGGGATGAGGTATGTAAGGTGGGTTAGGGCGGTTTTGGTAATCTTTTTGATTTTGGTTGTAAATGGAAGTGTTTGGGCTGAGGAGAATATTATTAAATTTGAAAATGGAATTTCGTATTTTGACATAAATAAAGATGGAATAAAAGATATCGTAGTGATCGGGGAATATACCACTCCATTTGGAGAAAATATTTTCAAAGCATATTCTTTTTATTTGAAAAAAGGAAGAAATGGTAAAAATGAATTATTATTTTATGTACCTATAGAGAGGAATAAAGGTTCAGAAGCCGTTATATATACACTTTCAAAAATTGGTGGCTGTGGTAGCAATTTTAATAAAGAAGAAATTACAAATATATCTGGACTAAGAATAGTTAATCTTGGAAATGAAACTTGTTTTGTATATGTTAACAAAACCTGTAATGAGCTTGAAAAATTATTAAATGGTAAATGTAAGTTTAAAACGGATATTTACAAATATGATAGCGAAGATCAAGCTTTCATAAAACACAGAACTACGATAATAAATAAATTATATTGCGATGCTGAAGAAGTTTTTCTACATGAAGCAAAGTATTTGCTAAACCTTATCAAAGGAGGTAGGTAAACATGAAGCCTGTAAGAGCAGAACAGAAAGGTAAATATGTCTATTACTCTAAGAAATTAGGTGGAATTGGATCAATTTTAATGATTTTAGGTTCGTTTATTCCTTATATAGCAGTTTTTGGGATTTTTATGATTTTGGTAGCTCTTTACGGGTTTTCAAAGATTTTTAATGATAAGAGGATTTTTCAGGCATCCATTATTTCTGGAATTTTTATTGTTTTAGGATTTGTTTTTGTGATTGGATATGGGAAATATAATATAACTTTTTTAAAAGTTCCGATAGGCTTTGTTAATACATTATTTTTTCTTGGAATTATTGGCATGGCTTATTCTTTTGAGCTGATGTATAGATATACCAAAGTGATTTTTTATAAAGTTTTTTATATATTAATTGTATTTGGATATTTGTTTATTATTTTAGCTAATTACTTTTTATCCAAGAATATGTATCTTTTAATTGCACTCCTGATCTGGGTAATTATGTTTGTCATTCTTTCTATAGCATTTTTTAAAACAACAGATGAAAAGATGGAGGTGCAAGATGGAAGTAATGGAACAAGAGAAAAATTTAAATAAAGATGAGCCTGTGATGGTTTTAAAGTATTCCATTCCGAGGACGGCATTATTTGTATTTATATTTTTACCCTTTTCTTTGACTTTTTTACTCGGGGGATTAAAGACTATTAATGAGCCACCTGAGGATTGGAGTACATTTGATCGTTATTTTGTGCCATATGGATTGATAATTTTAGGATTAATGGGAATTTGGTTAGTGGTGGATTTATTAAATACAAAACAGATAGAAGTGTATAATGATAGGATAGTTAAAAGAGTAAGAATTTCGTTTCTAACTCAAAGAAATAGAGTTATATATTATGATAGAATTGTAGACGGCGGTATTTGGTGGATAGGTATCATTTTTAAAGAACGTTGGCGGTGGGGATTATGGGTGTATACTTCCAGATTAAAAAAGGAAGATGAAATGCGTTTTTACGAGTTTTTATCACAGATATCAGGTAGACCAAAAGAATTTTTTATGTATAGACCAATTTACATGCGCGGGTTTAAAAAACTAATAAAGGAGGAAAGCTATGGCACAAACAAACAATAATCAAAATAATACCCAGGCTAAGAATCCCTTTACTCCAGAACCTATGGATGTTCCTGCGGCTTTAAATACATTCCTTAGTTCAGTTGTGGATAAAGCACTGAAAAATCTTGTGGGTGAATCAAAGGAGTTAATAGATACGAGATTGGGAACGAATATAGTTAAGGGTAAGTTTAGTACTCTGGATTTACTTTTGGTGTTTGAGAGTTATCAAGAGAAGTTGCAGGAAGGTAAATCAAAGACAGATGCTGCAGGAGAAGCCTTAATGGAGACATTGTTGGGGATAGTGGGAGGAGTGATAGGAGGCGCAGTGGGAAGTGTAATACCTGGAGCAGGAACTGTGGCAGGAAGTGTGGTAGGAACAGTAATTGGGTCATATTTTGGATCAAAATTTGGAGGTAACGCATGGCAAGAATTCAATGACTTTCTTAAGGCGTTAGCTGAGTGGAGTGTAAAAAATGGGTATTATCCTGAGAGCCCATATGCCGAAAAAGTGCGCAGAAACCTTCGAGAAGGCACTCGCAGGATTGACCCATTAGTGATTGATTTAGATGGAGATGGGATTGAGCTAACGGATATAAACAAATCCACTGCTATGTTTGACCTTACTGGTTCTGGATTTGCGAACAGGGTGGGATGGGTTTCACCTGATGATGCCTTTTTTGGTGTGGGATAGGAATGGGAATGGGAGGATAGATGATATAAGTGAGATGTTTGGGAATGAAAGAGAGTCTGGCTTTAAAGCTTTATCCCTTTATGATACAAACAGAGATGGGAAGATTGATGCTTTTGATGATGTATTTAAGAATCTCAAGGTTTGGCAGGATAGAAACGGAGATGGAAGGACTGACAGTGGGGAGCTAAAGAGTTTGGAAGAACTTGGGATAAAGGCGATAAATTTAAATACGCAAAAGACAAACATTAATCAGGGTGGGAACCAGATAACAGAGGTTGGCACAGTTGAGTTTGAGGATGGGACACAAACACAGGCAGGAAATGTTAATTTTGAGCTTGACAGGCTTTACAGCTACTATAACCGTGAAGTTGAGCTTAATCCAGAGATATTGGGACTTCCATGGGTGAAGGGATACGGTTTCATGCCAGATCTTCCTATTGCCATGAGTCTTGATGAGAGACTGCTTAACATGGTAAAAGAGGCGGTAGCAGAAACTGACTTAACCAGGCTAAGAGAAAAATTTGAGAAAATCATCTTCAGATGGGCGGGGGTTGAGAATATAACAGCAGAAGAATTGGGATTAACTCTTTTTCGGATAAAAATAGATAATACAAATAGGGTTGTTATCTTTGATAACCAGATTGTTATGAGTTTTGAGCAGTTGGGAGCCATTGCAAAATTTACTGGAGAAAGTTATCAGGAACTCAGACAAAGAGGGAATACTTTAGATGGTTCCAGATTGCTTGAAGCGTGGAATACCATGTTTCAGGGACTTTTTACAAGGTTTGTGGTCGATGCAGGGTTTCTGGAAGGTGTCCTGCCTGTGTATTATGATTTCTTTACAGACAGGATTGTGCTTGATGAAAACTTTGATACTCAATCTTTTAGCGTCCAGATAAAGCAGATGCTTTCATCCGACGATACCACCAAGTCAACCCTTGCAATTATTTCCCTTATCGTACTTAAAGAAGTTAATGCTTTAGACGAAAACCTTATAAAAGAGCTTTATACGGATACATCAACACTGTCAAAATTTATAAACAATCCTTACAGGGACTTTCTGGTAAAAGCAATAACAGGCACTGAGAGTAATGATTATCTTTACGGAAGTCAAAATGATGACATAATACTTGGTAAAGGAGGAGATGACCGCCTTTATGGTTACGCAGGCAATGACATTCTAATAGGTGGTGAAGGAAACGATAATCTTTACGGAGGAGATGGTAACGATACTCTAATAGGTGGCCCAGGTAATGATGTAATGTATGGTGGAGCTGGTTCGGACACATATGTGTTTGACATAGGAGATGGACAGGATACAATAGAAGATCCTAACTTGAGTGATGATATAAATACAGTGGTATTTCCTGAAAGTAAGAAATTAGAAGATTTTATTTTTAAGAGAGATGGGAGTGATCTTGTTATAGAGGCAAAAGATACTGATGATTCTTTAAGGATCAAGAATTGGTTTTATGGAGATGCATATAGTTCATTTCAATTTAAATTTTCAGATGGAACATTAGTTACAAGGGAACAAATTAACGGTATGTCTGAATTTAAAATACTTACAGGTACAGATGGTGATGACGTTCTTTATGGATATGATTTTGATGAAACAATTTATGCTCTATCTGGTAATGATTTTATTTATCCTGAGGATGGAAATGATACGGTGTTTGCCAGCAATGGAGATGACTGGATTTATGATTGGAAAGGAAATGAGGTGTATATCGGGGGAAAGGGTAATGATTTTATATATGATCATTCTGGGGGATGACGTCTTTTACTTTAATAAAGGAGATGGGCAAGATGTATGGGATATATATCCCCGTGATGGCTCAATTACTATAAAATTTGGAGAAGGAATAAAAAGAGAAGATTTAATATTTGAAGAATATCCTAATGGTTTACTTATAAAAATAGCAAATACAGAAGATAGTATTTTGTTAGATCCTACTATGTATTACAACTACAAATGGTACGGAGATATTCTTCTCTCCCAAATAACTATGGAGTTTTCAGATGGCTCAAAACTTACCTCAAGGGATTTATTAAATCAGTTTGCCGTAAGTGGCACCTCTAAGGATGACAACCTTTATGGTACAGAAGATAATGATATTTTAATTGGGGCTCAAGGTAATGATATTATACATGGAAAAGTAGGAGACGATATTTATGTTTTTAATCCTGGAGATGGGAGGGATATAATAATTGAGGAAGAAGGAGAGGATAAACTTTTCTTTGATATAGATAAAGAAAAAGTAGTTATTTTCAAAGATGGAGATGATCTTGTTGTAGGTTATTCAGAAAATGATTTTGTTAGAGTGATCAACCAATTTAAAGGCGAGACATACGATGAAGGAATAGAGAAAATACAGGTAAAGGATGGATTTTATATAACAAGGTGGGATGTGGAAAATATAATAAATGCAATGATAGATTTTAACTCCAATAATGAAATAGATTATACTCAGAAATATAATGAATTAATAAATAATCAACAATACATGAGCTTAATTATTCAGAGCTGGCAAAAGATTGGTGAATGGAATGTAGCTACGTGTGCGTAAGTTAAAAGCTGAATTTAGGAGGTGAGAATGCATTGTTATAAAAAGACTTTAATTTTTATTATATTTTTAATTCTTTTTCTCAAACCTTGTTTTATATTTGGAG
>DAIQAS010000053.1:7462-8478 GCA_036781525.1 Thermodesulfobacterium sp.
ATAGTCAATACTGCACTTAAGTATTCTCCGAGACTTAAAGAAAAAACTTATGAAATGGATATTGCACATGCTATCTATAAACAATCTCTATCTTACTTTTATCCTCAAATTTCAATCAGCACCAGAGCTGAAAAATTTGAAAATCTTACAAAAACAACAGGTTTTATAGTTGTTGGGGGACAAGTAATAGGTGGTCAACCTGATGAATGGAGAACAGGGATCTATTTAACTGCGGAATATTATATATCAAATCTATATAAAAGATGGTTTGATAGTTCTTATTACCGTTTATTTAAAGAGGTAACATATTATGATTGCAGAGCTGAAATTAAAAGATTACTTAAAGAGTTAACTGATTTATATGCACAGGTGATCGAAGGAAAAATAAAGTTAAAGTATAGTGAATTAATTTTAGATAAATTAAGAGAAATTTATGACTTAGAAAGGTTAGCCTATGAAAAGGGAGAAGTGTCCTATGAAGATTTATTAAAAACAGAAGCTGAAATTGAAGCAGCACTGAGAGAACAAACTAACATCAGAAGAGAACTTAAGGTTTATCTTTCTGATCTTTCATGGATAACAGGGAAAAAATTTACTTTAGAAGATAATTTTTTAAGTATCCCTGCTAAGGGAGAAATTTACGAGATAGAATTTTCAGGTGGAATAACAAATTTATCAGAATATAAAGCTCAGGTAAAACAGATTAAAGCTTTTGAGGAGAGATTGAAATCTGTAAAAATGAGCTTTTTACCGGATATTATTCTTTATGCAAGATATGACCTCTACGGAAGCAGTTTAGACACCTTTGGAGATGCCCTCGGGAATATAGAAAAAACTGCATTTACTGCAGGCATTTTTATTACCTTACCTCTCTTTGATGGAGGAAGGATAAAATGGGAAAAGGTGAGAACTTTATATGAACTTGAAAGGCAGAAAGAAAGATTAAGGTCTATTGAAATAGAAAAAGGAAGAGAATTAAATAATTTCTATTTAACTTATAAAGAAACTAAGGATAA
>DAIQAS010000054.1:0-8394 GCA_036781525.1 Thermodesulfobacterium sp.
ATGATTAATTTTATTCAAAATAAATTAAAAAAGGAGGTTCAAAATGGGAGAGATGAAAAAAGAAATTAAGTTATTTTTTGACAAGGACTCACTTGCAGCTCTTTTTGATCAGATTGCAAGAGATATCAAAGAAGGTTATATGCAGGTTGGAGACTTAAAAATTGAAGCTCCTGGTGATGTAGAGGCTGAAATTGAATACAAAGAGAAAGAAGAGGGTGGAAAAACAAAATGCATAATGGAATGGGAATTAAAGTGGTATAAATAATAAAGAGAAGGGGTGAAATTATGTTAGAAAATAAGGTTGATCCTCAAATCCTTTGCAATAAAATTAAAGAGATTTTTCCAGATATTGGGGCATGCGGGATTGATGTAAGAGTAGAATGGGACGATAGTGTTAAAAGATGGACAGTTTATTTAGAGAAGGGTGATAAAGTAGCAAAGACTTATTTAGAAGATGAAGAAATTAAAATGTGTCTTGAAGGCAAACAGTGTGTTTCCTTGGCTATCCAAATAGGTCAGTTTAAGTAGATTGATTTTTTTTTAAATTAATAGTTAAAGAGAGAAAGAAACTCTTTTAGATTTTTTACTATAAAAATATTGTCAATATTGGTTTTATGCTGATTTCTGTTAAGTAGAAAGGCTTTTATACCTATTTCGCGAGGATTAAAATAATCAAAAACAGGGTGATCTCCTACATGAACCATTTCTTCTGGCTTTATATTCAGTAATTTACACACCCTTTCGTAAAATTCTTTCGATTTCTTTAGTTCTTTAAAATCAGAGGTTGCAGAAAATATATGATTAAATAAGGGTAAGAGAGGTTTTAGTTGAAAGAGAATAAAATCTTTTTCTGCATTAGAAGAGATTATAAGTTTATAGCGATTGCTTAGTTTTCTTATAGTTTCTTCTGCGTCTTTATAGATCTTAACTTTATTTTTATATTTATTAAAAAGTTCTTCTTTTGTAATATTAAGCTCGAAGCGTTTAATCCAGTAATCCAGAAAATACCATTCTATTCTATGTTCTCCCACTTCGTCATAGGCTTTGGTTACTATTTCGTAGGCTTTTTCAAAACTTATATTGTGTTTTTGAGCATAAAGAGAGGGTATCCCCTCCATCCAGACAGCATTTATAAAATCAGGAGGCACAAGAGTTCCATCTACATCAAAAGAAATAACCTTTATTTCATTTAACATACTTCTATACAGCCAAATCCTGCGCTATTTTTAGCTCCAAGACCTGTTAGAAATGCCATTTCAAACAACTCTTTTGGTAATTTTAATTCAAAAACCCCGTCCCAGCCTTTTATTATAGTGTTTTTATACATTACAATTCTTTCTTTTTTATAAGTCAATTTGATAAATTTAATCTCTCCTTCGCTGATGGTTTCTCCATACCAGATTCTAACTTTATCTTTCAAATTTTCCAGAAGTCTTTCACAAAAGTCTTTTTCTTTTGGATTATAATAATAAGTTTTCTTTTTATTATTTTCATTAAATGTGGTGTAGACAGTAATAGGAGATAGAGTTCTAACTCTAATTTTTTCTTTATATTCAGGAAGAGGTAAAATTTCTAAGGAATTTATTAAAATTTCCTGATTTTCTAAAGAAATACTATTTTTTGACAGAAGGTTTTCTACCAGAGATTTAATAAAATCTTTGTAGATTGAAGATACAATAAGATTAACAGAGGACTTAAAAATAATGGAATTTTTGTTAATTACGGGCTTATTTTCAGGGATAAGTCTTGAAAAAGTAAAGAATTTAAAAATTTTTCCTGTTTCAGGATCTTTAAACCCTTCATCATGAACTTTTTTAGCAACTTCTGGATGTAGATTTTTATAAATAAACCCTTGAATAATCTCGTTATAATGTATAGGAAGAACAAGTCCTGCTTTTGTAACAAATTTAATTTTTAGTCGCATGTTTTATAAAATATATACCTCTTTTTTCATATCCTCAAAATAGGTAAAGCCTGTTTCATAATTATATGGATAGCTACAAATCCAGAAAAATTTTCCGTATTTATTTGTTTCTTTGTAAAAAAATCCTGACTCATTTTTAATGTCCTCTAACAAATAATATAGAGGTATTTTAGCCATGTTTTCAACCTTTAATGCCTCTTTTCCTTTTTCTAAGAAAATACTCTCAGGGACTACATCAATATACTGAATTTTTTCTTCTCTAACTTTGAATTTTAGTCCCTCTTCGCTTTCGGTTGCGATTTTTTTCCAGTGTTCTCCAAATATAGTGCTTTTTTGAAAATAGTTAATTAAATTGCTTGGGATGGATAAATTATAATTTTCATAAACTGAATCACATAACTTTTTTATATCTTTGTAACTCACAGGTTGTTGATATTCTTCTGCTACCTTACATGTTTTTGTTATTATGTTTTCTTCATAAGGTAAATTATTTTCTGGAAGATAAATTTTTAATATATGTTCTACTTTATTTTTCCAATTTTTTCCGTTTCTATTTAATCTTCCAGCTCTTTGACCAATGGCATCAGGTGGGGCAAGTTCGGAAAACATTATATCACATGAAATATCAAGAGAAATTTCTATAACCTGGGTTGCAACTAAAATAAAAGGTTTATGATTGACTTTTTGATAAATTTCATTTTCCTTTTTTATTCTATCAGTATATGTAAATTGTGAGTGATATAACATTATATTTGCTTTAGTGCCAAGTTTTTCTTTTAACCAAAGATAAAACTGTTTTGCTCTTTCTACTGTGTTTAAAATTATAAATTGAGTTAACCCCTTTTTATAGTTTTGAACTATTTCTTCAATTTCTTCATTTGATAAAGTATGAGCATAGAGTTCAATTTTAAACGGTTTAAAATTTAAACCTTCTTTGTCAACTATGTGATGATAATCCTGCAATTCTTTCAACATAAAATGTGGTAGAGTGCCAGACATTAATAAATGAGGTATGTCCATCTTTTTTAACAACTTAAATAAGGTTAGCAGATGTTCTAATGTAAGTTTTTCATAGTAGTGCACTTCATCAAAGATAATAACTGCGTTTTGTAAATTTCCCAGAGCAAAGTCTGCCTGACTGAACCCTTTTACAAATGAGTATATTAAATGATCAACAGTTGTAATCGTAATGGGTTTAAAGAAAACATTACCTTTAAAAGTTTCGCTTCTAATTTCTTCTATATTTTTTTCTTCGTCATATTCTTCTTTTTCATTTGTCAGCTCGTCTTTCAGCTTAATAAAACTTCTTCCGTGATATAAACCTACATTTTCCTCACCAAAAATTGCTTTAAGTCTATCATACATTGCGTTACTTGTTGTTTGGGTTGGCATTGCAAAAACGATTTTGTTTCTTTTGAACTCTTTCAGAGCATTTATCGCCCATAACAGAGCTGCTTCGGTTTTACCTCTGCCACACGGGGCAAATAAAGTTACAAATTTGTAAGGTTGGAGTAAATCTTTCTGAAAATCATAGGGCTTTTTATTTTTAAAGATTATTTTAATAGGGTCTTTTAAATTTAGTGTTGGCACATATTCATACGGATCTTCAAGAACGCTCTCAAATAGTCTTTCATCTCCATCATATTTTTCTACGAACTTTGAAAAATGGGCACTTGCATAATCATCGCATGTTTGAAGTATTGAGAAAATATAAGTAAAAACGGATTTTACAAGTTCATGTTTTTTATTTTCCTCTGAAAAAATATTTATTTCTTTAATAAGGCTATTTCTAACTTTTTCTATCTTTCTCCATGAGAATTCAGGAATTTCAATTGTAAATCCATTAAACTCAAAAATTTCATCAAAACCGAGATGTTTATAGATTTTAATTGAATTAGAAATGAATTCTTTAATTTTATTTTCAAGAAAGGTTGGTTTTTCAAACTGATTGTTGTCTAAATAAAGTTGATCATAGAGTTGTGTGTGGTGACCAAGAATTGCTGCAAGCTCTAAAGGGACATCAAGAATTGTATTGTTGAAAGACTTATGAAGCAGAAAAACTCCGAAATAAGGGTGAGGATATCTATTAGACCTTTTATTTTGTTTTATATTTTCTTGAAACTCCTTTGTTAGCTTGCCGATGTCATGGAGATATACAATAAGAAAAAGATTTCTTAGAAATTTTTTCTTATTAAGGCCCCATCGTTCACAGAATTGAGCAATGGTTTCGTTATTTCGTTCAATATAAGCCTTTAAAATTTTGAGACAATCTAAGGTATGCCCATTAAGAGTCTGAAAATATTTTTCCTCATTTTTTAGCTCAAGTTTCGCTATTGATTTTAAGAATACCATAATCATTAATATAGCAGGATATTTTTGATTTAAATACACTACCTGGAACTATACAAATTTTTGTATTACTAATCTTTTGCCCAGCACCTTTTTCATCCCATTCTAATCCTACAAGAGGTTCTATCTCACCCCTTTCCAATAGTTCGGCTTCATCCAATTTTATATGTGAAATAGCGATATTTAAACTTTTGAAAACTATCTTGTCAGAAATTTCAAACTTATATCTATTAAAAACTGTATTACCATTCTCTTTTTCAAATTTTTTTAATTTTAATCTACCTAAACCATAATTCTTCTCGCCACCAACATAAATCATTTTAAGAATTTCTGATAGACTTTTTTCACCTTTACTTTCCCTTTCGATCAACACTTCATTCTCGCTACATTCTTTTATTTTTATCCCGTTCGATTCTCCACCTTCCTTAACGAATAGGTATCCAACCCAGTAAACATCTACGCTACTTTTCCCAATTCTAACTTTGTTCTTTATGAACTCGAATTCGTGCAAACTTCCTTCTTCAGCTGTTTTCGATGTAGAATCTAAGGCTGTTGAGACAAACGATCCAATGAAGGTTTGTTCAAAAACTTCTTTGCTTAATTCACCAAACTTTAAACCTCTCTCTGTATATTCCGGTAAGAAAACTAAATGATTATTAACCCTGACCTCGCTCCATTCGTCTGGATTTTTAACTTTGCCTTTCTCTATAGCCGGATAAAAATACGTTGTTTTAATACTTTCTTTAACAAAGTTTCCAACCGCTTGATAATCTTCTGGGGTTGGGTTATCAAATAACACTCTTGTTAAATTTGCCGTGATAGCACCCCACATTGCCCTTCCAGTTATGTAGTAACGGGTGGTTTTTAGTATTCCTACCTGCCTGTACCCTATGTGAATCGGAGACTCCGCTTTGAAAGTTGTGAGATAGCATTTCCAAATCATGGTTGATCGCTCTCCTTCTGAAGAGCTTTTGCTCTGTATCTCGCATAAACCAGCATCCTTTCAAGGATTTGTTTTGCAAGTAGTGTTTTTTGAATCGAAGAAGAAAATTCATTTAATATTGCTATCCTTAAACTTTCTTTACCTTTATAATCCTCATTAATAATTCCCACCTTATCTTTTAGCAAATTATAACTGCTTTTTATGATATCCTCTTCATTTTCGCTTTCCAGCCATATCGCATAAGCCAATAAACCTTCCTCTATTAAAATTCCTATCGCCTTATTTATAATTTTCTCAAGTTCTTTTGCTTTGGTTTTGTCCCTACTTATTATTTCATCTGCCAAATTAAGTCCTGCTTCAGCTACTACTTTATCTAAATTACTCTCCATCATTTTTATCCCCCTAAATTAAGCACTTCTAATCTTCCAAAGCCTCTCGAACCCATTCCTCCAACTCCTAAATACTCAAACAATCCTAATCCTTTCTCCACTGTATTTTCAATGATTTTAAAATCTGGTTCTTTTTCACTACTATCCCACAACTTGACTTTGGTACCGTTCAAAGAAGGAAAGTTCTTAGGATTTTGATATACTACATCAAACCAGAACACAGTTCCCCTTGGAACAGCCTCGTATGTAAATAAAGCTCTTTCTTCAGCTGTACCTCTTTCTGGATCAATTGCTACTGAAGTTCTAACTTCAAGATTTGAGTTTACAATTGTTGCAAATAGATTGTCTGGAACGATAGCTATTCGCTTTAAAATAGTGTTATCAATTGGTAAACTCCACTGTTGAGGATCGATAGATTTGCTTGTATCTTTATCAAGTAACAGCCATCCAAAATTCAGCTTGTTCTCAGGGGCATTTAATGTCGTAACGAACTTTTCGCCATTTGGTTCTTTAAAGTTCTTAATACCAGCTTCCCTCAAAACCACTGGACATGTAACCCAAACGGGACCTATCATCGTGGCAACTGGGAAGAACAGAATTCTTGCATCTGAAAATAAAGCCATTGCTTGCATGGATTTTTCCTTTTGTGAAAAACCAAAGGTTATACAAATTACACACTTTCCACATGGTTGTTCGGTATCACTTTTAGCTTTGCCTTTGGAACATGGTAAATTATCTTTGGGATTTAGAATTCCTTCCTCAACACCTTTCAAATACGCATAACTTCTGCAGCAACCCTCTATAGTCGTTCCCGGAATCTTTGGAATTCCTGTGGAAGGCTCTCTAACTATGGTATTATCCACTCTCCCGATCCTATATCCTCCAGTTCCTATGTGTATAGGATCCAGAGCCAAAGAAAAATATTTTTTTAGATAATAAATTTTATTATTTATTGTAGTCTTTTCTTCATTAGGCATTTTGTTCACCTCCTTCTTCAAACTTGAATTTTAAAATGGTATGCCATAAATCAATAAAATCAAAAAACATGCCATTTAAAATTGATTCTTTCAAAAATTTGTAATCTTTTTTGTTTATCTTTCCCTTGGCTGTTTCTTCATCAACAACCTTTAACCTGAGAGGGGTGCTTTTTATAGTGTTCTCAACAAACTTTTCAAAGGCTTCGTCTTTTTTGAGCGTATTTATGTTCTCTAAGTTCCACTCCTCAAGTTTACTTATTAGCATTCCGTAGAGATTCATCATTTGAGTTGTTGTGAGATTTAGTTTATTTATCAGCTCTCTCAATCTCTCAAAATTTTCCATATCCCACAGTAGATAGGGTTTTGGTTCATTCTTTGAGCCGGTAAACAACCAGTGTTTTCTCTTTTTACCGATATCGAACCTTCTTACGTTTGAGTCGAGGAATTCGAAGTCGAAGATTGACGGAATGAAAATGATTTTATCATCTTTTCTTAAATCTTTAACGTGCTTTAATCCAAAATAGATATTAGCCTTCTTCAACGTCTTGTTACTGAAATCCTTGTAGAGTAGCGTTGTGCATTGATCTTCGATTATGAAGTACGGATAAAACTTATCTTCTAAGTCAGGATCACCAAGTGAATAACTCATGAAGATTGTCGCATGTCTGTAGGATTGTAGTGATCTAATTCTTACTCTTTGAGCGTAGTTACCCAATTTCCCGAGATACTTTTCATAATTTTTTTCAGAAAGCAACCTATCGGATTCCTCTACTATCCATGCGTATTCCTCAATACTTTCGTTTGAGAATCGCTTGACACAATCTAAAGCTATGTACAACGGGAACTTCCTTTTAAAAGCGATTAGCCCTAACTTAATCGGAAGTCTGTTCTGAACTTTTGAAAATCTTACTTCATACGATGTCTTTATTTTCTTGAGTATCTCCCAAGAATCTTTAAGAGGAACTAAACAAACGAATACCTCTGGTACATCTGTCAGGATTGGTATATAGGGTTTATAATTACTATCTTTTTCCAGAGCCTTTCCTATTGAATTTGGTTCGTCTCTTGTTCTTGGATAGACTTTCTCAGCATGATAACCGTATTCCGAAGGTTCCCATATCTCAAATCCTTCCTTAACGGCTTTTTCGAATTCATCCTTTATTTTTAAAACTTCTAAGGCTTCAACAATTATGATTTCATTGTTAACGATTATGATGGGGACCCTAAAGCCTTTGCATCTCATTTCATAAGCCAAATCCTTCTTTATTGTTTTGAAACTAATCAAATCTTTAAGAATTCCTTTGCTACTTTCGTCGAGTATGATCTTATATCTGGTTCTTTCATCTAAACTGCTTAGTATTTCATTTTCAACATCTTTCCAGAACTTAGCACAAGTTTCCCATATCCTTCTTATCCTTGCGAATGAAGGATTCTTTCTCATTAGGGCTAAGGTTAGGAGTTGGGCTTTTTCTCTGTTAGATAAATTGGTAGGATCTAAATTGTAGGCATGTATCACATCTTTTTCACGATTTAATACAAAAGCCTCAAAATAGTCATTAGCACTTTGGTTTATATACGAATCTCCGCCAAGAGATTTCAATAATTCTTTTACGAGAATATTACTTCCATCAGACTTTTTAAACGATTTTAACGGTTGATCAGGGTCATTAATAGTCAAGGCTTCTTCGACAGCCCTGATAAGATCGTCGTAGGAATTTATGTTAGCAAATATCTCTGACTTTTCTTCTTTCAGACAATCTAATGTCTTTGTAAAACATGTGTTAAGCCACATACCGTTGAGCCACCATCTTA
>DAIQAS010000055.1:0-6489 GCA_036781525.1 Thermodesulfobacterium sp.
TGCAGAGGGTTATATGAAACTTGCTTTAGATGCAGATGTTAATATGTTTATTTAATAGTTGCCAATGTATTTAGCTGTGTTATATTTGTTTGTGATAAAATATTAACTCATTTCGCCCGGGTGGCGGAATTTGGTAGACGCTGTGGACTTAAAATCCACTGGAGGTAAAACCTCCGTGCCGGTTCGAGTCCGGCCCCGGGCATTCCTTTAAAATTATTTGTACTTCAAGTCCCCCTTCTGGAGGCAGTTTAAATTTTATTTCGCCTCCATGAGCTTCTATAATTCTTTTGGTAATAAAAAGACCAAGTCCCATTCCATCAGTTTTTTTAAGTTTTAAAAAGGGCATTCCGAGAAGAGAAAGTTTTTCAGGTTCTACTCCCGGCCCCTGGTCTTTAACAGAAATTAAAATTTTTTTATTTCCAAAAGGATAAGCACTAATTTTTACTTTCCCTTTCTCAGGAGAAGCTTTTATCGCATTTTCAAGGATGTTAAATAACGCTTGAGTAAGAAGATCAGCCGATCCTTTTGTCCAAAGTTCTTCTTTTACATTAACATCTAAGACTACCTTCTTTTCTTCTGCCAAAGGATTTACCCAGAAAATGGCTTCCTCAATAATTTCTTTTAAATAAACAGGTTCAGTTTTTGTTTTTATTTCCTTAGCTAAATAATCCAGACCAGAAAAAAGTTTCTTTAACAGTTTTTCAAGACGCTGAAAAGCGGTTTTTACTTTTTTAAAGCAATCTATAATTTTTTCAAAGGAGGCTTTTTTCTCAAGGTAAAGCTCAAGATTTTCTAAATATCCTGAAGCTATTGCAAAGGGGGTTTTAAATTCATGAGAGAGATAACTTAAAGCTACCTGATAAGCCTCTTTTAAACTTTCTCTCTCAGTTATATCAAAAAATACAATAAGTTTTTTGTTTTCTCCTAAGTTGATTTCCGCTGTTTCAGCTTTTCTTCCTTTTTTATTTAATATTTCTTTAACCTCTGATAAAACAGGGGTAGCTCCAAAATTTTCAAGAGCTTTTTTGTTGCTAAAGAGAATGTTTTTTTCTTTTTCTACAATAAAAATCTCAAAAGGAAGGCTATTTAGAGCTTCTTGAAACATTTCTTTTTCCAGTAATAATTTTTTTTGTAAAGACTTTAACTTTTTGTAACTTGTAAGAAGATAGAAAAATAGAACAATGCTTAAAAAAAGAAGAAAGATTAAAAAGAGTATTACATCTTCAGTACTAAGATTCACTTTCAGTCACCAAACGATAACCAAGACCTCTTACTGTTTGAAGCAAGTTTCCTGCTTTTCCGAGTTTGTTTCTGATTCTGCAGATATAGGCATCAAGAACTCTTGAGTAGTAGTCCCTTTCATTGGACCAAATCGTATCAAGAAGTTCTTCTCTTGAAAAAATTCTGTGAGGGTATTCGAGAAAAAGGCTAAGAATTTTATATTCTGTAGAAGTAAGTTCAAGGAGTTTTCCCTCAAGGTATATAGCTTTTTTTTCTTTGTCCAACACAAAGGGACCAACAGAAATGTAATTTGATAAAGGTTCTTCTCTGGTTTTAAGGAGTCTTTTGATTCTTAAAACAACTTCACGCAGACTGAAGGGTTTTACCACATAATCATCAGCTCCGAGTTCAAAACCAATAATTCGATCAAGTTCTTGGCCTTTAGCTGAAATTATTATTACTGGAAGATTCTTATATTTTTGAGACGATCTTAAATATTTGAGCAAAGACAGCCCATCTCCGTCAGGTAATATTAAATCCAGAACAAGTAGATCAAAATCAGGAGAACGAGAAAGAATAGAATAGCTTTTAGCCAATCCTTCGCAAATTTCTACATGCAGACCTTGTTCTTTCAAAGCTTCTGCAAGTAGAGTTGCAATTTCTTTATTATCTTCAACTATAAGTATTTTTTTTGTCACTTTTAAAATTATAGCTTTTTTAGACTGATTTTACAACTGATTGTATAAGTCCATATCATTTTAGACTGGGAAGTATTTTTTAAAAAATCTTCACAATACCATCTTAGCGGTGATTTGTTTCTTAACCCAAAATGAGGCCTCTCTCCATTATACCAAATCAAATATTCCATCAATCCCCTATTAAACCTCTTCAAATCCTCCCTTAAAACTTCTTCCATAAAATCTATAAAATCCTCCTCCAAAGTCCTGTTAAATCTCTCCACATACCCATTACCCTTCGGATTCCTCGGATAGTTAAAATAATGCTCTATCCCCTCCTCCCTTAAATACCTATCAAACTCCCCTAAAAACTCACTCCCATTGTCCGTCTGCACCCCTCTAACCTCAAATGGCGCTACCTCCCTAAACTTCTCCATAAAATCCCTCGCCTTCCTGCTCGATAAATGACTATACCCATAAGCAAAGGCAAATCTGCTCGCTAAATCAATCCCTACCACCAAATACCTCCTTATCCCGTTCAAAAAATATACAATACTATCAACCTGAACCAAATCCCCAGGCTTTAACCCCCCTTGCCTCTTAAACCTCTTTCGCCTTCTCCTCCTCTTCTCCCTCTCATAAAATCTCCCACTCCTTGCATAATAACTTAACTTTTTCCCTCCTTCCCCTCGAAGTAACCCCCTTTCTTTCAAATACTTTATTATCCTGCCTATGGTTGATACTGATATCCTCGGAAGCCCCTTCTTATCACAAAATTCATCTACAAATGGTTTTAGCTTCTCTTTCCCAATTCCAGGATGTGCCTTCCTAAACTTTAAAATAAAATCAATAATCTCCGGTCTCCAACTCTTTTGTCTTACCCTCCTTGGCCTCCTCGGCTTGGATATCAGGCTCTCAAGCTTCCCTCCGCTTTCCCTAAACTTCTTCTTCCACAAATATATCGTTGCCCTCGAAACACCAAAAGCAGAAACCGTTGCCTCCGTCCCATACTTGTCATGAAACTCAATCACCTTAAGCCTAAAAGCTACTTCCTCCCTCTTTGCAGCATCCTCAATAGCTGAAAGCCTCTCGGCAAACCTTAAATCTTTGGTAGAATTAGGAGTAATGGAAAAAGAATACATAGAAACTCCATACTTACCTTTCTTCTTCCCCTTGCCCATGATCAACTCCTTTTCTAATTTTTAATTTCAATCTTACCACTTTTTCATTTTCTAAAAAGACTCGGAACTTATGCATTTTGCCACTTGCAATGGGTCTATGTTTCTTAATCGGATGTAATCTGTCCTCATTTACATCCTTAAGATCGTTAAAAATGTAAATACTACTGGCAACCAAGTTAAATAAGATAAAACCTATAGATACCTTTATAAAGTTACTAAAAGTCCAATGAAATGAAAAGAAAAAAGGAGCAAATATAAATAAACCCTTAATCCATTGATGAACTCTCAGTAAAAATAAAATGTCCTTCATTATCCGATAACTCATGGTAAATCCTTCACTGTAATAATGTTCCTTAAAAACATAAGAAATTCATATAAACTTTCAAAACGGTAATCAGAAAGCTCAGATGAATTCTCAACCCGTCCTACTAAAACCGTTATCATTCCTAAATTTTTTGCCAAACTGCAAATCTTCTATTTCTTTTACTTAGAGATTGTTTAAATTAAATATATTTATAAGAATGTCTACTATTTTTTTGCTTGCTTTTCCATCACCATAGGGATTTTCGTTTTTACTCATATTCGTATATAAGCCTGAATTAGTTAATAGGATTTCAATATTTTTAACTATGCTTTCTCGCGAGACTCCTATTAATCTTGAAATACCAATCTTGATACCCTCTATTCTCTCAGTAGTGTTTCTCATTACTAGCACTGGAATTCCTAAAGATGGAGCCTCTTCTTGTACTCCTCCAGAATCTGTTAATATTAAATAAGATTTACTCATAATCCACACGAAATAAGGGTAATTAAGTGGTTCTAATAAGATTATATTTTTGAAGTCATTTAAAAAAGAATAAACTATGTTATGTACATTTGGGTTTTTATGTACAGGAAAAATTATTTGAATATCATCATCATATTTTAGTGAAATGTCCCTAATTGCTAAGCATATTTGTTCCAAGGGGTATCCAAAATTCTCACGTCTATGTGTGGTTACTAAAATAATTTTTTTGCTAAAATCTACTCCCTTTCTAATAAAAAATGACTCTATTTCATTTTTTAACTTTGGGTTTTTCTCAATAATTTCCAGAGTTAGGAATATAGCGTCTATTACTGTATTACCAACAACAAAAATATTTTCTTCTTTTATACCTTCTTTTAAAAGATTTTCTTTTGCCTTTTCTGTGGGTGCGAAATGAATATCTGATATATGACTTATTAATACTCTGTTTATTTCTTCTGGAAACGGAGAGTATTTATTATAACTTCTTAACCCTGCTTCAACATGTGCTATTTTAATCTTTTTATAAAAAGCTCCCAAAGCTCCTGCCATTGCACTGGTTGTATCTCCTTGAACTATTAGTAAATCTGGGTACTCTTTTTCAAAAATTTTTTCAATACCATTTAAAATCTTAGTAGTAATGCTGTAAAGACTTTGATTATAAGTCATTATATTCAAATTCCATTCTGGCATTATACCAAAAAACTGAAATAAATTTTCTACCATTTCTTTGTGTTGTCCAGTGTTTATAATTTTAACATTAAATAAATTTCTGTATTTACTTAATTCTCTATACAGAGGAGCAAGTTTTATAACTTCGGGTCTAGTTCCTAATAACAAAAAAATTTTCACATGATACCTCCAGCTAATTTCCTCTGAATAATATTATAAATATTTGAAGCTCTTTTATCCCAAGTATTATCTAAAGCAAAGCGCATATAGTCTTCACAGCTTCCTTTTAGAGGTAAGCCATTTTCCAAAAGGAATTTTAGCAGGTGCATAAATTCTTTTCTATTAGAGTAAAAATAAACAAATTTCTCAAATTTAAGTATTTCTGGATATTTAAAGGAAATAATTGGTTTGCAAGCATAGATATATTCATATAGTTTAACAGGATTAACACTCATTGTTAGCTCTTCCTGTTTAAAATTAAGCAATAAAATATCCGAATTTTTTAAAATTTTAAAAACTTCACTATGAGGAATAGGATTATAAAATCTTAGTCGATTATTCTCAAGACTTTTTATTAATCTGATATTTATATTATGAACAGGACCATAGAAATGATACTCTATATTAGAAAATAAATTCAACGAATATTTGACCACATCAAAATCTAACCATGGTCCAATAGTTCCTACATAAGTGATAATTATTCTATTTGAATTTTTTACTTTATTTTCTTTGGAACAAGGAAGACTTGATAAATTAGAATCAGTATATATATGAATACCGTTATTTATAACAAAAATTTTATTTTCCTGAATATTGTATCGGCTTAATAGTTTATATTTTAGGTTATCAGATGAGACTAAAATAATATCTGCCAAGGTGCATAGTTCTCTTTCTTTTTCTAATATCTCCTTTTTTTTCTTTTTGCTATTAAAAAATTCGACATAATCATCCATGCAGTCGTAAATGATTAGTTTAAATGAATTTATTAAGCTTGAAAATTTTTCAATATGAAAAGGAAATGTTAAAAATAAAATATCATAGTACTTCTTTCTATTTACAAAAAAATATTTATTGTATAATTTGCTATTCAATTTTCTTATTAAGCTAAATCTTTGAAAGGGTATATGATGCAAACCTATTATTCTAATTTTATTATTGTGTATATTTTCAACTTTTTTGTAAAAGTTATAAGGTATATCATAATAAAAATCTACAACAAAATATTTACTTAAATGCTCAGCTAAAAATTGAGGTCTCTGCTTTATCCAGTTCCAAGGTATTAGGCTATAAAATAAGATCCTTTGCTTCATTTAATGCACTCCTGGCCTATATTTATGTGGCTTCCATTTAAGATTCCATTTTTGTTCAAAATAGCTTTTATTTTTCTTAGAAATTTCGCTAATATAATAATTCTCACAAATTTTGGATGCAGTAGCCCCTCCAACATGATGAATAAACACATCCTCAGCACAAACTAAATCATAACCACATGAATTCAACCGCATACAATAATCATCATCCTCAAAACCACCTATTTCAAAGTTTTCATCTAATAAACCAACAAGTTCTATAATTTCTTTTCTTGTAGCAAAGCAAAAGAAAGCTAATCTTTCCATGATGGAAAATCTCCAAAGATTTTTATCTGTATACCACTCTGCAAATATATCCATTTCTTCAGTGTTTTCATAAGGAACATTTATTTTAGCTTCGTTACCTATATTATTAGTCACGGGGCCCACCCCTCCTATATGCTTAATTTGTAAATACTTTAATAATCCTGTTAACCATCCTCTTGTAACGAGAGTATCGTTGTTCAGAATAACAACATATTCACCTTCTGCAATTTTTAATCCTTGATTACAAGCTTTAGCAAATCCTACATTTTCTTTATTAAAAATATATTTAATATTTTTCATTATTGAACTGACACTAAGAATATAATCCTGTGTTC
>DAIQAS010000055.1:6499-8002 GCA_036781525.1 Thermodesulfobacterium sp.
TCTTGACACTATGGTGTTCCATCATCGGAATTGTTATCTATTACAATTATTTCATAATTAGGATATGCTGTTTTTTGTATTATACTTTCGATACACGGCTTAAGTAAATTTATACCGTTATAAGTGGGAATAATTATGCTTATTTTTGGAAATAATTTACTAATAATGATATCATTAAGCTCACTCACTCTTTTATCCCAAGTATTTTCTTTTGCGAAAGAAATCCTTTTTTGTTTTACTATAGGATCATTCTCTTTTAATGCTATTTCTAACATATTTAAAAAATCCTCATTGTTTTTTGCTATGTATATAATCTCTCTTAGTCGTTCTAATTCTCCCAAATCAGTAGAAACTACTGGCTTTCCAGATGAAAGATACTCATATATCTTTACTGGGTCAGTCGCTTCTGTTAATTTATTTTTTTGAAGGGAATTATACAAACATCAAAGTGATACAAATATTTAGGTAAATCTCTATAAGGTTGTTCATCTAATAAATATACATTATCTAACATTTTAAGTTTGTTTACTTCAGGATTATATACTCTGCCTATTAACACGAAATTCCAATAAGGTCTTTTTTTCGCTAAAAATTCTATTAGTTCCACATCAAACCATTCCGCGATTGCTCCGAAATAACCTATTATTGGTTTTTTAATGTTCTCAAGAATATTGATGAAAATGATCGAATTGAACTCCATTTCTAATTAAAGAAACTTTAGGTGTAACTTTTAAAACTTTTTTGAATAAATAATCAGAACTACAAATTACATAATCCGATATTAATAATAATCTAATCTCAAAATCATTAGTATGTTCGTGTACATTAGAAAAATGAGAAAATTCATCTAACACATCAAAAATTATTTTAGAATTAAAGATGGTTTTCATATAATGTGCCAGGTAGAACCACATGGGAAATGCTGTAATTACTACATTTTCCTTAATTGAGAAATCTATAAAAAGTTTATGGATAGCGTTTTTAATAAGATTGAAGCCTGTCAGTAAATCCTCTCTATATATCCAGCTATTTTTGGGATAAGGTAATTTCACTTCGTAAATATTTTCGTCTATTCGTCTAATCTTATATGAATTGTAATTAATAAGCTCTGGGCTAATATAAAAAACTCTATACCCATAATTTCGAGCTAATAAATTAGCAAAATGTTGAGATCGTTGGATTCTATAATCATAATCTATTATACCTAAAATTATAATATCCAATTTATTTCCACATTTAGGTAATTGCTTATTTTTGAAATGTTTTTTCCAATCGGCTTGGATTAAATGATAATTCGGTATGTTTTTAAAAGCAATAATTACAAACTCATTATTATCTTCAAATAAGTATTTTTTATTTTGATTAATATGTATATTTCTCTTAATCTTGATTAAATCTTTTGTTTTCCGTAAAGCATAAAATAATCCATTGGTTTTTGCTTCATAAAAAAATTTTTTCATCAAATATATATTCTTTTTTACTTGATCAAAGATTTTAAGAAGT
>DAIQAS010000056.1:0-7845 GCA_036781525.1 Thermodesulfobacterium sp.
TCTTTTAATTACCAATCAAGAATTAGTAAAAGAGCTTTGCAGTAAAGGAAGGTGGTATGCTTTTTTTCCTATTATTACTGCTTTTATTTTTTCCTTTGTTCACGGTAATTTTACTGACGCCTTCTGGTCTGTCTTAGGAGTTGAGCCCAAAAGAAAAAGAAAGGAGGTGAAGTAAAATGGTGGAAGGTGTAATTGCTCATACAAATTTTATTGATTTAGGTGTGCTCCAGATTCTTTATTTAGTTTTTGTTGGATTTGTTGGTGGTCTGGTTAGCGGATTTATAGGATCTGGCGGAGCATTTGTATTGACTCCAAGTATGATGAGTATGGGTGTTCCTGGGCTTGTTGCAGTAGCAAGTAACATGGCTCATAAGTTTCCAAAGGCATTGGTTGGTGCAATAAAAAGGGCAAAATTCGGACAGGTTGATGTAAAACTTGGTCTTATTATGGGAGCTTCTGCTGAAGCAGGTGTTATGGTAGGGGCACATATTCAGGAATACATTAAAAAAACTTGGGGTAATGCTGGTTCAAGCCTTTATGTAAGTCTTGCTTTCGTTGTTATTTTATCTATTGTAGGAACCTATGTGCTTTGGGATGCTCTTAAAAACAAAAACAAGAATTCAGGAGCAGGAGAGTTTGAAAAGCCTGACAATAAAATTATACGTTTTATCCACTCTTTGAGAATTCCAGGAACTATGGTCTATTTTCCGAGTATAGGTAGAGAAATTTCTGTTCTTGTAACAATTCCTCTTGGTTTTGCTACAGGAATGCTTGCAGCAACTATCGCTGTAGGTGGATTTATAGGAGTTCCTTCTATGATTTATATCTTGGGAGCACCTGCTCTTAAAGCTTCTGCTACAGAGCTTGTTATAGCTTTTGTTATGGGAGCAGGGGGTTCTTTTAAATATGCCTGGAGTGGTTTTGTTGATATAAGACTTTCCATGCTTATTCTTTTGGGATCTCTTTTCGGAGTTCAGCTTGGTGCTATTGGAACAACCTATGTAAAAGACTATATGATTAAAATTGTTATGGGAACCATAATGCTTATAGTATTAGTAAGCCGTGCATTAATGGTGCCTGTTTATTTACATCAGTTAAATGTATGGGTTCATTTAACACCTGAAATGATAAAATGGTTGAAAGGATTAAGCTTTGCAGTAAACTTTACTGCACTATTAGTAGGATGTTTTATTGTATTAGGAGCTTTAATTAAAGGAATCAGAGAAGAAAAAGCTTATCTTAAGAAAGAAGCTTTACATATAGCTGAAGAAAGAAAGCTTTAAAATGGAGGAAATACAAAATGAAAGTTTTTCAACTCTATAGAAGAATATTGGTTGCCTGCGGGGTGGAGCCCGCTGGGCTCCATGCATTTAAAGAGATAATAAAATATGTAAAAAATAACTGTGCGAGAGTTTTTGCACTTTCAGTTGTTCCCTTTCATGAAGGAGATTTGCATTTGTGGGTTTTTAAAGATATAGAAAAAGAATTTAAAAAGCCTTTTGAAGAAGTTTTAAAAAAGGTTAAAGAAATAAGTGAGCAGGAAGAAGTTATTGTAAAAACCATTATAGAAGAAGGGGAACCATTTTCAAAAATAGTAGATACTGCCTTAAGCGAAAACTGTGATTTAATAGTTCTTGGTAGAAAAAAAGATTTGGGATTAATGAGAAAGCTTTTAGGAGCTAATGTAACAAGAGTCATAGGATATTCTCCTGTTGATGTTCTTGTAATTCCTGAAGGCTCAAAATTAGCAATTAACAAAATATTGGTACCTATGGATGGTTCTATCTATAGTGAAATTGCCTTTAAAAAAGCATGTAAAATAGCACAAAATTCTTCTTCAGAACTTTATCTTCTTTCGGTAGTTGATGTTCCTGTTGAAATCTCTGTGCAACATCCAGACTTTGTAGAAGGACTTTATAATAATGCCAAAAATATTTTGGAGAAGGCTCAAAGGACTGCTGAAAATTTAGGAATAAAAACAGAAGTTCATACGAGAGAAGGAGATCCCGGAGAAAAAATACTTTCCTTTATTGAAGAAAAGGAAATAGAAACAGTAGTAATGGGATCTTATGGTAGAACAGGAATAAAAAGGCTACTTATGGGAAGTGTTGCAGAAAAGGTTCTTACTTTTACATCTGTTCCTGTATTAATTTCCAAAAACTTAGAGATCTAATCTGCTTGTTTCACCCCTCCCCCATTTATTTAGCCCCCTTTTTGGGGGCTTTTTTAATTTTAAAACATTTTAATAATAAAATTGCCTAATTTTTAACGAAAAATTTCGAAATTATATTTAAAAATTTTTAAATCTATGTATGAAGGTACATTTTACTTAATTTTAATAAATTTTAGTAAAATTTGGCTTTGACTTTTTAGATAAAATTTATAATTTTAATTAAAAATTTCTTCGGGGGAGGGGTGTTATGAGACACTTTAAAAAGGGGAAAATACTGTGGTTTTTCGGTGTATTGCTGGTTTTTCTTCTTTTTTGTTGTTATTCTTTATCTTTTGCAGAAATAACAGAGGCAGTTTCTCAATCTAACCCTTCTTCATCTCTTCCGTGGTGGTTTTGGCCCTTAGCCTTATTTATTTTTACTTTTATTTTGGGAATTCTTGCGGTTCTTGCTGGAGTTGGAGGAGGAGTTCTTTTTGTTCCTTTAGTAAGTAGTTTTTTTCCTTTTCATCTTGATTTTGTAAGAGGAGCGGGTCTTTTTGTAGCTTTAACTGGTGCTTTGGCAGCAGGACCTGGTCTTTTAAGACAGGGATTTGCAGATCTTAGACTTACTATTCCTATGGCTTTAATAGCTTCAACCTGTGCTATTATAGGAGCGTTGGTTGGATTAAAATTACCCTCTAATATAGTTCAAACCCTCTTGGGAATAACAATTATTTTTATTGTAATAATAATGGCTACCTCAAAAAAATCAGAATTTCCTGAAGTAAAAGAACCTGATGCCCTCTCTAAAGCCTTACACATTAGCGGTATATTTTATGACCCATCTATAGGAAAAGATGTTGAATGGAAAATTCATAGGACACCTTTAGGACTTGGGCTTTTTATTTTAATAGGGCTTATTGCAGGACTTTTCGGTCTTGGTGCTGGATGGGCAAATGTTCCTGTATTAAATCTTGTTCTTGGTGCACCGATTAAAGTTGCAGTTGCTACAAGTAAGTTCTTGCTTTCTATTACTGATACTTCAGCTGCTTGGGTATATTTAAATAGTGGTGCGGTATTACCTATGATAACAATTCCAAGTGTAATAGGAATTATGCTCGGTTCAGTTGTAGGAGTTAAAATACTTGCTGTGACAAAACCAAAAATTGTAAGATGGATAGTTATAGTGGTTCTTGGTTTTGCAGGAATAAGAGCTTTACTTAAGGGCTTAGGAATCTGGACATAAAAATTAGGAGGTGAAAAATGACCCAAAATAAATATGTAAAAGAAGAACAAATTGTCTATGCAAATCTACTTGATATAGGAATGAAGCTTGGTTTGGTTGCTCTTATAGTAACCTTTATAATTTATCTTTTAGGAATTTTTCCTAATCAAATTCCTATTAACGAACTGCCCAGTCTTTGGATATTAAGTGTTCATGAATTTATAGAAAAAACAAACATGTCCACTGGATGGGGATGGGTTAAAAGTATAAATAAAGGTGATTATTTAAATTTTATTCCTCTTGCCTTTTTGGGAGGTTTGACAATTCTATGTTATATTAGAATTTTACCTATTTTTATAAAGAAAAAAGATACTGCTTATACCATTCTTACCCTTTTAGAAATTTTGATATTGGTTCTTGCCGCTGCAGGTATTTTTAAAGTAGGACACTAATTTTTAATAAATATCCGGGCTTTTTGCCCGGGTTTTAAAAATTCCCCTTTTCCTTTTCGAAAAATTTGGTTAAAATTTCAGATTTATAATAACTTTTTTCTTCGTTAATTTAAAATGAAGAAATTTGGTTTAATTTTTCTTTTTTTTATTTTTTTACTTCCAGGTTTTAGTTTTTCAGAGGAAGTTGTATCAAGAGCAGAAACGGCAAATCTATTTATTTCCGGGAAAATTCTTGATTCTCATAAAGAGCCCATAAAAGAAGCTCAAATAAGGATTCTAATAAATGAAAAACCTCAAAAAATAACAGTTGATCATCGAGAAAAAGAATTCGCTTTTACTTCATCACACGGAACTTATCAGATAGAAACCGAAGTTAGCTTAAAGGATATTGAAAAGGGAAACATAAAATTAGAGATATTCAAAACAAACTTCAAAAAAGAAATTGTTACCATAAAAAAGGAAGACTTTGCCAAAAAAGGGAATAATTTTTATGTTGTAAAAAATGTTATCCTTGAAAGGCATCTTTCACCTTCTTTTTATATAGCAACGGGAGTTTTTATTTTTATCTATATTTTAATAGCTTTTGAACTTCTTCACAGAACACTTGCTGCAATTTTAGGAGCAAGTGTAATGCTCATTATTACCTATACCCTGGGAGTTATCAATCCTGATTATCATATCATTTCTTTTGAAAGGGCACTTGAGTCCATAGATCTAAATGTGGTTTTTCTTCTCATGGGTATGATGATTATAGTTGGAGTTTTAAAACATACAGGTGTATTTCAGTGGTGCGCTTATATGTCTTATAAAATTGCAAGAGGGAATGTATTCTGGCTTAATGCAATATCCTGCTTTTTTATTGCGGTTACTTCTGCTTTTCTTGACAATGTTACCGCAATGCTTCTTTATACTCCGGTTTTAATTGAAATAGCTATAGTTTTAAGAATTTCTCCTTTTTCACTTCTTCTGCCGGGTATAATGGCGTCAAACATCGGTGGAACAGCAACACTAATCGGAGACCCTCCCAATATTATGATTGGCTCTTATACAGGACTCACCTTTATGGATTTTGTCAAAAACTTAACTCCTGGTGTTTTAATATGTATGTTAGCGCTTATTATTTATAACGAATTTTTTTACAAAAAGGAATATAAAAAAGGAAAAGCCGAAGATGTGAATGGTCTGATAGCACAATTAGAACAAGAGTTTAAGATTACGGATAAAAACCTTCTTGCTTATGGACTTTTGGTTATGGCTATTGTCATTGTTTTTTTTGTAACTCATGGTTACTGGCATATGGAAGTAAGCATTCCTGCTCTTTTTGGAGCAAGTCTGCTTTTGGTTTACGGAGTTTTAACCAAAAAGGTAAATATGTTTGAGCTTATAGAAAAAGATATTGAGTGGACAACGCTACTTTTTTTTATATTTCTTTTTATTCTTGTTGGAGCAGTAGAGGAAGTCGGGCTACTTGCTATTATTGCTGATTGGGTTTATCATCTTTCTAAAGGAAATTTATTTGTTGCTATAACGCTTATTATATGGGTTGCAGCTATTATGAGTGCTTTTGTGGATAATATTCCTTTTACCGCAACCATGCTACCCATTGTGGCCTATCTCAGTAAAGTTATTCCGGGTGCAGAAAGTAATGTTCTATGGTGGGCTCTTGCCTTTGGGGCATGTTTCGGTGGAAACGGAACTATAATTGGCGCTTCTGCAAATGTTGTAGCTGTAGGGATTGCAGAAAGTCTGGGACACAGAATTACATTTCTGGAATTTATGAAATATGCATTTGTATTGATGGTTATAACAGTTCTTATAGCTAATATCTGGCTTCTTATATTTTATTAGGAGGGCTTTTAAGTGGAAATACCCTATACCTTTAAGAAAATTCTTCTTCCTGTAGATGAAAGTGAGTTCTCAAAAAAAGCAATAACCTTTGCAGGTCAATTTTTAAAATATTTTAATCAGGACCTTTCTGAAATTACAGTTTTCCATGTAATAAGACCTGGACATCTAACTAAACATGAAAAAAGAGTAGATTTAAGAGTTGAATTTTTGAAAAAATCAGAGCTATTTAAAAAGCTTAAAGAACAGTTTTTAAAAGAGAAAATAAAACCCGTTCTTGATGAATACGAAAACATTTTAAAAAATTTCGGAGTAACAGCGGAGATAAATCAAAGAGTAGAAGAAGGAGATCCAGGAAACAAAATAATAGAGGTTTTATCTAAAGAAAATTATTCTTCGGTTTTTCTCGCTCGAAGAGGGATGAGTCTCACTGAAAGCCTTGTTATGGGGAGTGTTTCTACAAAGGTAGTTTATAACACTAAAAAACAAATTGTTTATCTTGTAGGTGAAAAGTTTTCAGAAGATCAAGTAGAACCTGTTTCAAAAATTCTTGTTCCTGTTGATGGTTCTGAGTATTCTAAAAGAGCTGTGGAACATGCAGTTTATGTGGTAAAAAGATTAGGAGAAAAGGTAAAAGAAATTAAGTTGTTAAGAGTAATTAACTTGGATGTTTATTATGAAAGGATTAACCAGGGTATTGATCCAGAAAGGGATGCAGAGGAAAATCTTTCCATTGCAAAAAGGAAATTTTTAGACGAATACATTCCAGAAAAGTTAATCCAAACTCAAATTCTTATAGGAATTCCCTCAGAGGAGATAATAAAAGAAATAAAAGAAAATAGCTATGATTTAGTAATCATAGGAAGAAGAGGTCGCTCCCCTTTAAAAGATCTTGTAATGGGTGGAGTGAGTTCAGCTGTAGTCTATCATTGTAAGGAAACAACCATAGCTATAATTAATTTTTAAAACTTTTAAGAGATGTTTCTTAAATGAATGCAATCTCCTGAATAGATTTTTAAAAATTCGTTTTTTTCGGTTTTTAAAATTAAAGCTCCATCATCAGAAATATCAAGAGCAATGCCTGTCTTTTCTCCTTCAGGATGGATAATTTTTACAGTTTTACCAATGGTTAGACTTTTTTCTTTCCAGACATTTAAAATTTCTTTACTTCCCTTTTTAATAAAATTTCTAAAGTTTTCTATCAAATTTTTAATAATATCTTTTCTTTTTATCTCTTTTTTTAAGATTTCTTTTAGAGAAATGGCTTGAGGTTCTAAAAAGCTTATTTCATTATTTACATTTATTCCTATCCCTATTACGGCGTATTTAACTCTGTCAATTTCTGCTTTTACTTCTAAAAGAATTCCTGCAAGTTTTTTCTCTTCAGCATCTATCTTAAGAATTACATCATTAGGCCATTTAAGATAAACCTTAATTCCCGCTACCTTTTCAATAGCAAAAGCTGTTGCCAAACTTGCTATGTAAGTAAGAAGAAAGGCTTCTTTTAAAGATAGAGCTGGTTTTACAACCAGACTCATCCAGACTCCACCTTTTGGAGAATGCCAGAATCTATCAAGTCTTCCCTTTCCTTTGGTTTGAGTTTCGGCAATTACGAGTGCCTCTTCTCCTTTTTCAGCTAAATCTTTAGCAATATCCATGGTGGAAGAAGTTTCTTTAAAATAGTAAACTTTATAAGGAAGTTCTGAAAGTTCTTCTTCATTCAATAAATCAAGGTCATTTATCAGTTTGTAGCCTTTGGCTGTGGTTTCTATTTGGTATCCCTTTTTCTTTAAGTCTTGAATATGTTTCCACACAGCAGTTCTTGATATGCCGAGAATTTTACCGATTTCTTCCCCAGAAATAAATTCGTGAGTTTTTAATACCTCAAGTATTTTTACCTTGGTAGATTTATTCATAGCTTTACATTTACGGAATGTATCAGTTTTAAAAAATTAAAAAGATAGAAAATGCGGAGGAGGAGGGATTCGAACCCCCGAAGGGAGGAATTACCTCCCTTAGCCGATTTCGAGTCGGCCCCCTTCGTCCACTCGGGCACTCCTCCATTTTCATCTTTTAACTTTAAATACTTCCCACTAATTGTCAACCATCTACCACATTATATGTTATTAAGGAGTAAGTTTTAAAATTTTGAGAAAAGAGGATAAAATTTA
>DAIQAS010000057.1:0-7527 GCA_036781525.1 Thermodesulfobacterium sp.
GAAGATTTTGAGGCAACAGCATTTCCTACAAGACTTCCTATTATAACCTGATGAGTAGAGAGTGGAAGTTTTTTCCAGTTAGAAAGAATTATCAATCCAGCTGAAACAAGAAGAGAAAAGCCAAGAGTTTCAGGATTGACCTCTATAAGTTTTTTTCCGACAGTTTCCATAACTTTGTTGCCATTTAACCAGATGCCAGCAAAAACAAGAATTCCAAAAAGGAAAACCGCCCTTTTAAACTTTATAACTCCGGCACCGATAGAAATACTCAAAGCGTTTGAGGCATCATTTGATCCTATGGCAAAAGCAATAAGAAGGCTGGTTAAAAGCGCAAGTTCTGTCATAACAGATTTTATTTGAGACTGATATCAAGAATGTAAAGATAGTCACTTGCGTCTTCTATGATGTCGCTGATTTTAACAAGGGCATCTATAAAATTAGAAATATTTTTCCCTTCCCAAAAATTGGTAATTTCTTTTCTGCGAACCTTCTCTGTAAGATCAAGTTTAAGCTCGTCAACTTTTTTTTCATATATTCTTATAGCGAGTGTCTTTTCTCTTAAATTGTCCTTCTCCATAAGAGACTGAAATGCTTTGTATAAAATTTCTGCCATTTCAACATTAATGTTGGCAACTCTTACAACCTCGTCTTTAATGTCCTGATAAAATGTCTTATCAAAATAACGAAACTCAAATGCACAAATTTTCAAAAAGTCAAAAGCTTTTTCAGTTATCTCAATAAATGTGCAAAGATTAGGTCTTATATAAGGCAAAAAAGCTCCTTCATAAATAGTTGAAATTATTTCTCTTCTTACAGAATCAGCCTCCCTTTCAAGACTTTCTATACAGTAACTTCTTTCCAAATCTTCGGTAAATAAAAGATTTTTTAAGCATTCCTGAGCAGCAATAAAAATTTGAAGATAGTTATTTATATTTTCAAGAGCCTTTTTTTCTAACTTTCCTCCACCAAAGAGTTTTTCCAACATAATATTTCCCCTTTTATTTTTTTGCTCTTTCTATCAAAATTTGAGCCATTATGTCAAAAAATGAAACAACCCCCACTATCTTCTCCCCATCTTTTACAAAAATTCTTGCAATGTTTTGCTCTTCCATAAGTTTGAGAACATCCTCTAAGGTTGCATCTTTAGTAACTGTAAAAAGCGGTTTAGATGCTATTTCACTTATTTTTATTTTGTTAGGGTCAATATTTTTAGCAAGAACTTTAAAAATTATGTTTCTTACTGTAACAACCCCTGGCTCATCCTTTTCATCTTTGGGTAACACAAGAAGAGAACGAATTCTTTTATCAATGAGCTTTTCTATAGCTTCATAAACTGTTGCATCAGCAGAGATAGTTTCAAGTTTGGTATTCATAATTTCATAAATCTTTTTAGCCATTTTGTTCCTCCCATTTTAAAAAATTTCAAACTATTATAAAGGATTTTCCTATAAATGAAAAGACAAACTCAGCACCGTAAAGTAATTTAAAAATTTTCAGAACTTGTATTTTTTTAGTTTTTATTTATTTTAAACACTTATGGATTTGGTAAAAATTTTTGAAGAGACAAAAAATTTAGTTAAAGAAGTTGGTTCTTTTTTAAGAAAGGCTTACTCTTCTTCCTCAGAAATTTATCATAAAGGCACCATAGATCTTGTCACATCGGCAGATATAAAGTCTGAAGAATTAATCAAAAAAGGTATAAATGAGATAACTCCAGATATTCCTATAATTGCTGAAGAAAGTTTTTTAGAAGAAAAACCTCTCAATCAAGAATATTTTTGGCTTGTTGATCCCTTAGATGGAACCACAAATTTTGCTCACAAACTTCCCTGGTTTGCCATATCTATAGCTTTAATGAAAGAAAAAGAGCCAATTTTAGGAATAGTTTATAATCCCATCACTGAGGAGTTTTTTTATGCCTTAAAAGGCGAAGGAGCCTATCTGAATGAAGAACCTATAAAAGTTTCTGAAACAGAAAAACTTATAGATTCCCTTCTCTGTACAGGATTTCCGGTTTCTAAGATTTTAGAAAAACCCGATCTTTTTATTCCTTTATTTAAAGAATTTATGACAAAATCTCAAGGAGTTAGAAGATTTGGCTCAGCTGCTCTTGATCTTGCCTATGTAGCCTGCGGAAGATATGAAGGATTCTGGGAACCCTATTTAAAACCATGGGACACAGCAGCAGGGATGCTTCTTGTGAAAGAAGCAGGAGGAGAAATAACCGACTATTTCGGCAATCTCTATAATCCTTTTATAAATACTGTGGTTGCTTCAAACGGAAAAATCCATTCTCAAATGATAGAAATAACCTCTAAATACCATCCAGATTACTTTAAACCGTATAGAAATCCCTTTCCTACAGTGGATATAATTATAGAAGTTGAAGATAAGATAGTATTAATTTATAGAAAAAATCCTCCTCATGGTTGGGCAATTCCTGGAGGATTTGTTGACTACGGAGAAACTCTTGAAGAAGCAGCTATCAGAGAAGCCAAAGAAGAAACCAATTTAGATGTTGAGCTTCTTTATCTTTTAGGTTGTTATTCAGATCCCAAAAGAGACCCTCGTTTTCACACTATAACAACTGTATTTGTAGCAAAAGGAAAAGGGGAACTTAAAGCTCAGGATGATGCTAAATTAGTAAAACTATTCAAAATAGAAGAAATACCCTGGGATGAACTTGTTTTTGATCATGCTAAAATTCTGAGAGACTATATTAATAGGAAAAAAGATGGACTACATAAATTGGCTTGAATTAATTGAAAAAGAAACAGGCGAAAAAATAAAAATAATTATCTCTGAAAGAGACGAAAAAACAAAAATTCTCTTAGAGGAATTTTTTAAAAAAACAGGGTTGGAAATTGAGTGGGTTAAAGAAATTAAAAAAATAGCTGATATACTTCTTAATGATCCTCTCTATCAAATAGTAATACTTTCCCTTTCCAAGCAAGAGGGAGAACTTTCTTTTTTTATAGAGAAACTTAAAGAAATAAATCCTAATATAAAAATATTTATCATTCTTGACTATTTCAAAGAAGAGGATATTGGCAGATACTTTGAAAAAGGTGTTGACGAAATTATATTAAAACCCTTTACCTTAAATGAATTCAAAGCAAGACTTTCCAAATTAATGAAAGAACACTATCTGGATATAAAACTACAAAAATTTATAGTAGAAGATCCCTTAACCAGAATTTATAACAGAAGATATTTTGAAGAAATAATAAAAGAAGAGGTTTATAAAGCCCTCAGACAAAATTATTCTTTAAGCTTGATGATGATAGATCTTGACAATTTTAAGTGGTATAACGATAACTACGGACATCAAGAAGGAGACAGGCTTCTTAAAAAATTTGGAGAAATTCTGCAAAAAAATGTTAGAACCAAGGTAGATAAGGCTTGTAGATACGGAGGAGACGAATTTGTAGTAATATTACCTTATACCTCTTGGAATAACGCAGCTTTAATAGCTGAAAGAATTTGTAAAAGCTGGGCAGAGACAGAATTTGTTTCAGTTACCCTTTCTATTGGAATCGCTCAATTGATTGGAAGAAGAAATTTAGAAGAAACAATTTCAGATCTTATAAAGAGAGCAGATAAAGCCATGTATGAAGCCAAAAAAGTTGAAAGAAATATGTGGGTTGTGGATGAAGAAAGCTCTAAGCAGGTTTTAAACGGAGAATTTCAAGATGGGGATTAACCTTATCAATTTTCACCATGATTTCTTCACCAGGCTTCAAATTTTCTTTAAATCCTAATATATCTCCTGTAATATTATAATCTATTAAATATACTTTTGCTTTTTTATTTTGCACATCAATTACAAGGGCTCTCAAAGGTTGATCGTTAAGATAGAGCTTAAAATATTTTAATAAAAAATATTTATTTCTTTTACTCTGGATTTGCATTGCTCTTTGCAAATTTTCACTTAACTCTGGAAGAATCTTACTGAGAGTGTCTTGTGAAAGAGGCTCCTTCTCAAGTAAAAAACACTTAAGCTGATATTGCATTAAAAGATCTAAAAATCTTCTTATGGGAGAGGTCACCGTAGTATAATAATCAAGTCCAAGTCCAGAATGATAAGCAGGTTGAAGAGATAATTCTGATCTTGCAAGATATCTTAATTGTAAAAGTTTTAAATACAGGCTTTCGTCTCTGTTTTCTATAACTTCCAATGGCTTTGGCTGAGAACGATAGATAGCAGGAACCTGGTTTTTATATAAAAACTCTGCAGAAAGGGCATTTACAAGAATCATAGCCTCAGCAATAAGAACCCTTGCAGGTGTCATCTCAATTTTTTTTATACTTATCTCTCCATCAGAAGTTACCCTGATCTGGATTTCTGGCAAAAATACTGCAAAAGTTTCTCTTTCTTCTCTTTTTTCCTTAAAGTGCATAAAAATTTCATTAAGCTTTCTCCAGAAGGGATCTTCAGAAAGAAGTCTATCTACCTTTTCATAGGTTAATCTATCTTTAACCATTATTAGTGAAAGAAAGGGCTCAAAAGAAAGTAAATTATAATTCCTATCTAAAACAAGTTTAAAAGTGATTGCAGGCTTTATATCTCCCTTTTTAAGACTAAATCTTTCATGAGAAAGAGAAAAGGGTAGCATGGGATAAATGGCATCAGGAAGATAAAGGGTGCAGGCTCTTTCAAGTGCTCCTTCCCATAGAGCTAAACCGGGTTTTAAAAATTCTGCAACTTCGGCTATGTGAATGTAAAGAATATATTTGTCTTCTTTTTCTTCAAAGCTTAAAGCGTCATCAAAATCCTGAGTCTCCTCTGCATCAACTGTGACAGTATAAAGATGGGTCAAATCTACCCTTTTTTCTTTGGAAATTTCTGTTTGAACTATTTCATCTGCCTCTTTTAATTCCTTTTCTGAAAAAAAGATTGGATAACGAGTTCTTAAAAGTTCCAAATTTTCATCTTCTTTAAAGACATTGTTTTCAACAAGAAGATTAAAAACTCTATAGGAATCAGCAATATTTAGCCTTTTTAAAACTTCAGAAATCAATTTACCAGAAGGAGTCTTATCTTCCCAGAGCACAAAATCTTTTAAAGCCGAAAACCAAAATTCTTTAAGGCTTTCAGAAAATGAAGACACATCTTTTGATAAAAGAGCTTTTACAAATTCTTCTCCTTCATTTATCTTTCTCAGTTTCTCAAGCTCCTTTTTCCTTTGAAGAAGAATTCTTTCTACTTCGTCCTTAGAAATTACTTGTAAAACATTAGGTTCTTTCAGCTTAAAGTATATTCTTTCCTCAAGGGCTTTTCTTATAAATCCTGCTATTTCATCCTCTGTAGGCTTTCTTCCGAGAAACAACTCCACCGCATCTTTTGCTGAAATTGCCTCAACTTCTTCTACCAGAATTTCCCAGACTTCTTCTGGATTAAAACCTTCTTTTGCTTTTTCTCTATTTTCGTTTTTTTCTTTCAAAAATGTAACTATCTGATTTAAATCATTTAAAGGTTTTGTTTTTTCTTCAAAATAAACAAGTGAAGAATAATTTATGAGCTCTTCTTTTCCTGTAGGTAAAATAAGATGGAGTCTTTTTTCTTTTACGTCCTTTACATAAGCTGTGATAATTTTTCCTTTATAAAAAAGATCTGCGAATCTGTTCTTAAAAATCTCAAGATTCATCAGCAATTTTTAAAGCTTCTTCAAGATCTAAAGATCCTTCATAAAGAGCTCTGCCTGTAATTGCTCCAAGAAGACCCTTTTTCTCAAAAGGTTTTAACTTTTTGACATCTTCTATGGTGGAAACTCCACCTGCTATTATAATTGGATGAGAAGAAACATTTAAAGCTTTTTCCAGTCTTTCGGTTTCTATACCCCTTTGTGTTCCGTCTCTTTCTATTAGAGTAAGAATTATTGCAAAAAGCTTAATATCGTTAAGCTCTTTTAAAAAATCCAAATAATTTACTTCAGAAACTTTTATCCATCCTGAAATTGCCACATTTTCTCCCTTAACATCCACACTAACAATTATTTTATCTGGATATTTTTCGGTTATATGCTTTAACCAATCCAAGGATTCAAGGGCTTTTGTACCAAGAATTACTTGAGAGATACCATACTTTAAATAAAAATCTATGGTTTCCTCATCCCTTATTCCTCCTCCTACCTGAACAGGAATGTCTATACTTTTTGCAATATCAACGATAAGCTCTCTATGAACTGCCCTTCCTTCTTTTGCTCCATCAAGATCAACTATGTGAAGTCTTCTGGCTCCCTTTTTTTGAAAAAAAAGAGCATACTCCTTGGGGTCTTCTCCATAAACTTTAGTTTGATCATATCTTCCCTGAAACAGTCTAACAACTTTATTGTTTCTCAAGTCTATTGCTGGAATAATAAGCATTTTTCTTACTTAACAGGAAAGGTTTTTAATACTTTTTTTAATCCTCTTTCAGCAAGTTCCTCTGCTGTAAGCCATTTAAGTCTACCATATAGTTTTATATTTAAAACATTTTCGCTCAGAGGTTTTTGGGTTTCGTCAAATTCTTCCATCCACAAAATTCTTCCTGTCTTTCCATCATATAAAACAAGTGCAAAAGCTACACTTGCTGGTTCTACAACAGAAAAAGAACTACCCTGTCTTTCTCTAAACCTGTAAATCCTGCCATACAATACTGCCTGTGTATTGGTTTTTTTGCTGAATTCTTTAACAATTTCTGCTGGATTTTGAGTTTCCTCAAGTATTTGAGAGATAATATTCTCAAACTCGTTTTGCGAAAGAAATATGAAATTGTAATAAGAAGAATATTCTAATAAGGCCGTTTTTAAAAGTTTGTTCATAATTTCTTTTGCAGAAGGTTCAACATAACCTGAAATCACTTCCCTTGCAGGGCAATAAAAAAAACTTTTGCCATTTTCAGGACAAATCTCAAAGGGTAAAACAAGAATGGAGTTTATATCCTTAGCAGCCCCATAAGGCAGATAAGTTCTTTTTGGCTGGGAGCATGCATTTATGATTAGAAGAAGAATAGGTATCAATAAAAAATATGAAAACCTTTTTAAATACTTCATACCTCACTCCCTTTTTCAGGATTTAAGACATTATTATATCATTTAATTGAAAAATTAAGAAATTTCCTTAAAATTATTTTTTAATTATGCTTGATTTTATTTTTAATCCATCATCTATTGCAGTAATTGGCGCTTCAGAAGATGAGAAAAAAATAGGACACATCGTTTTCAGAAATCTTGTAGAAAAAGGGTTTAAAGGAAAAGTTTTTCCTGTTAATCCAAAAAGAAAAGAAATTCTCGGTATAAAATGTTATTCTTCTGTAAAAGAAATCCCTGAAAATGTTGATTTAGCAATAATAGTAATTCCTGCAAAGGGAGTCCCCTCAGTAATAAAGGATTGTGCTGAACATAAAGTTAAAGGTCTTATCGTTATAACAGCAGGTTTCAGAGAAATTGGAGAAGAAGGAATAAAACTCGAAAAAGAAGTTGTTAGCCTTGTTAAAGAAGCTAAGATGAAAATGGTTGGTCCTAACTGTCTCGGAGTTATCAATAC
>DAIQAS010000058.1:0-7489 GCA_036781525.1 Thermodesulfobacterium sp.
AAGGATGTCCCTCCCAATCATCAGGCATAAGAACTCTCTTCAAATTAGGATGCCCTTTAAATTTAATTCCAAACATATCGTATGCTTCTCTTTCAAACCAGTCTGCTGTCTTAAAAAGAGGAGTAACTGAGTGCTGCCAGCAATCATCTTCTGGAATTCTTACTTTTAACCTGAGAAGAATTTTGCTATCAAGATTATATAAATGATATACCACCTCAAAACGTTCTTCAAAAATTTTTTGAGGATAGTTTAAATAATCCACTCCGCAAAGATCTATAAGATACTTAAATCCCTTTTCGTCCTTTAAGTATTTTATCAAATCTAAAAATTCACTTCTTTTACAAATTAAAGTAGGAAAGTCCTTTTCCTCAATTTCTATAATAACTGAAGAAAATTTTTCTTTTAATTCATTTAATAATTCTTCCATGGCTTATCTCCAAAATCCCCATCTTTTAGCTTCTCTTTTTATTTTCTGTTGAAGAGTTAAAAGTCCAAAAAGAAGAGCCTCTGGTCTTGGTGGACAACCAGGAATATAAATATCTACAGGTAAAAATTCATCTGCACCCTGAGCAACAGAATAGGTTTTAAAAATACCACCGGAACAGGCACAACTTCCCATAGCAATTACATACTTTGGCTCTGGCATTTGATCATATACCCTTCTAACAATGGGGGCCATCTTTTTTGTAACTGTTCCTGCAACAATAAGAACATCAGCTTGACGGGGAGTAGCTCTAAAGATTATTCCGTATCGATCAAGATCAAAATGACTTGCTCCTGTTGCCATCATTTCAATTGCACAGCAGGCAAGACCAAAAGTAACAGGCCACATTGATCCTGCCCTTGCCCAATTAATAATCTTATCAATTGGACTTATAACAACTGGAGTTCCTGGAACTTGTTTAATCCCTGGTGCAATTTCTACTGTATCTTTTTCTATTCCCATTTTAATGCTCCTTCACTCCAAGCATATATATATGCGATTAATAACATTACTACAAAAATTCCTATTTCTATAAAACCAAACCACCCAAGATCCTCAAAAATAACCGCCCAAGGGTAAAGAAAAATTATTTCCACATCAAATACCAGAAATATAACAGCTATCAAATAAAATCTTACTCTAAATGGGATTCTTGCATCGCCTGAAGGATCAAGTCCGCACTCGTAGGGAATCAATTTCTCCGGGTGGGGTCTTCTTGGAGCTAAGATTAGATTAAGTACAACAAGTGCTACACCAAGTACTAAAAGTAATAACGCAAAAAGAAAAAGATTAAAATATGGTCCCATTTTAGCTACTCTCCTCTGCTGGTTTTTCCTGCTGTGTTGGTTTCGGTTTTGGTTCTACTTTCTTTACTTCTAAAGCTTTATTAGGACAGGCACTCACACAAAAAGGCATCTGACCTTCTTTTATTCTGAAATAGCAAAGATCGCACTTATTAATTGTTCCTGTATTAAAATTAAACTGGGGAACACCCCATGGACAGGCTTCTACACAATTTTTACAACCTACACAAAGTTCCATTCTAAAAATTACAACACCATCTTTAACATCCAATGCTCCAACAGGACAGGCAGCTGCACACTGAGGTTTTTTACATTGCATGCAGGCAAAATAGAAAAATTTGTCTCCAACTTTATAAATACCACAATTGCTTAAACCATAATGATTCTCAGCACAAGCCTTTACGCAGTCTTCACAACCATCGCAAATTTCAAAATTATGCTCAATTTTATAGTTCATATTTCTACCCTATTTAATAAAAGTTTTAGATTATTATTTTGCATTTTTATTTTACTCAACAAAAAGTCAAGTTTTAAAAAAAAGCCAAACATCTATAAATTTTTGTATCTTCCAAAAATTTGTTAATTTTCATTTAAATTTCTCAATTTTTCTTCACTTTTTACTGTAAACCGCTTGTTGAGCACAAATTAAGATTTTGAAAATATTATGATATCCTCATTTTCGTGATTCTGAACTATATAACAGACTTCTTCGAAGCATAAAAAAAGTAAAGATAAAAAGTAATAAACCACCTCTAAAAATTTTTCCTCTCCTTTTTTCTCACCTAACTTCTCATTTATCAATTCTTTAAAAGTAAATGAAATTTTCTTACCAAGATACTCTTTCAGACTGTTTAAATAAAACTCTATTGATGGAGAAGAAAAATTTTTCAATACCCCCTCTTTAATTTCTTCCTGATTTAAAATAGATAAAATCGCTTTTAGAATTAATATCCTTTCCCCTTTTCCTAAATTTCTGTCTTTATCAAAATTTTCCAAAATTTCTGGAAGTCTACCTAAAAATACCTTTTCAAATAAAATTCTATCTAAAGGTAAGGCTTTATAATAATTAAGCTTTTCATCTGAAAATAAAAAATTTTCTTCAAAACTAAGAGCTTCTACAGACTCTAATTTTTCTTCCTCTTTAACATTAACGTTAAGAAGAAGACAACTTTTTAAATAAATCGCCTCTGATAACCTTATTAAAAATTCCAAAAAAATTTCATTTAAATTTGTTAGTGAAAGGTATTTTTGAGCAGAAAGCACTATTCTGGTAAGATTTAGCTCTAAAAGATCAAATCTATTTTTAAAAAGTGTATTTTTAATGTTTTCGAGAGAATTATAGAGTTCTAAAGATATTTCCGGAGCTGACATTTATATCAGGATTTACTTTTTACCAAGAATGTGAACTTTCTTAAAACACTTATTCATAACTACCTTTATACCTTCTTTTTCGGCAAGTTCTTTAGCTTCTTCGTTAATTATACCTTCTTGCATCCATATTACTTTTGGTTTTAATTTTAATGCCTCTTTTACAATTGGTAAAACCTGGTCAGATCTTCTAAAAATTATAACAACCTCGGGATAAAAATCAGAAGGTAGCTCCGACAAGGATGGATAAACCTTTTGCCCCAGTATTTCCTCTCTTGCAGGATTAACGGGAATAACATTAAATCCTTCTTTTAGAAGATATTCCATTACCATATAACTTGGACGCTCAGGATTATGACTTGCTCCAACTATAACAATATTTTTATATTTTTTGGGAATCTCTAATATCTCCTCAGGAATATTTGAATAATCGGGTAAGGCACAGGTTTCTTCTGCCATTTTATTCCTTCTCCACTTTTATACTGCAGATTTTAAAAAACTTTTCTGGATCAAGGGAGGCTCCCCCCACAAGAACTCCGTCTATATTCGGCTTTTTCATTAAATCTTTTATATTATCTGGAGTAACACTTCCTCCGTAAAGAATCCTTATCTTATTTGCTATTTTTTCTGAATATAGATGTTTTAACTTCTCTCTTATAAAGGAATGAACCTCTTCTGCCTGTTCAGGTGTAGCATTTACCCCAGTTCCTATTGCCCAAACAGGTTCATAAGCAACAATAACATCATCTCCTTTAACATCTTTTAAACCCTTCAGCCCTTCTAAAAGCTGTTTTTCCACCACTTCCAAAGTTTTTCCTTTATTTCTTTCCTCCAAAGTCTCCCCTATACACAAAATTGGAATAAGTCCAAAGTTATAAACTCCTTCTACTCTTTTTGATATTAATTCGTCGGTTTCACCAAAAATGTGTCTTCTTTCAGAATGTCCTAAAATTACATAACTTACTCCGAATTCTTTAAGCATGAGTGGTGCTATTTCACCTGTAAAAGCACCTTTTTCCTTCCAACATGCATTCTGAGCACCCAATTTTAAAGGACTGCTTTTTAGAAAATTTTGACAAAAAGCCAAATAAACAAAAGGAGGGGCAATCATTACTTCTCTGTCTGAAAAATCTATTTCTGAAACCAATTTTAAGAATTTATCAAAATATTCCTCTATTTCTTTAAGGGTTTTATTCATTTTCCAGTTTCCAGCAAAAAAATACTTTTTCATTTTTCCCACCCCTTAACTCTAAATTCTTAACACTTTCAGACCAGGAAGTTCTTTCCCTTCAAGATATTCCAAAAAGGCTCCACCCGCAGTAGAAATATAAGAAAATGCTGTTTCAACCCCAGCAAGTTTAATGGCAAGAATGGTATCTCCGCCTCCGGCAATGGTTGTACCTGGAAGTGTTGCTATTTTTCTTGCTATAGCTACAGTCCCCTTATGAAAAGGAGATTTTTCAAAATATCCCAATGGGCCATTCCAGACCAAAGTATTTGCTCCATCAATTGCTTTAGAGAAAAGCTCTATAGTTGCACTTCCTATATCATAAATTTTATCATCTTCAGCTATTTCTTTGAGTCCAACCTCTTTAACTTCTCCGTTTCTTTCAACAACTACATCTACAGGAAGATAAATTTTTACTCCCTGATCTTTTCCTTCTTTTATTATTTGCTTTGCAACATCTATGTAATCATTTTCTAAGGATGAGTTACCCACTAAATATCCCTTAGCAGCCAAAAAGGTATTTGCCATAACACCGCCTATTACAAGTTTTTCTACTTTATTGAGAAGACTTTTTAAAACCCCTATTTTGGTTGAAACCTTACTTCCGCCCACAACAGCATAAAAAGGTCTCTCCGGTTTACCAACAATTTTTGAAAGATACCTTAACTCTTTCTCCATCTGAAATCCTATTCCCTTTTCAGCAACAAGCTGAGCAATTCCTACAACTGATGCGTGAGTTCTGTGAGAAACAGAAAAGGCATCATTTATAAAAATATCTGCAAATTTGGCTAAAAGTTTGGCAAACTCAAGATCATTTTTGGTCTCTCCTTCATAAAATCTTACATTTTCTAAAAGTAAAACTTCTCCTTCTTTAAGTTCTGCAAGTGCTTTTTCAGCCTCTCCCCCTGTAATATCTTCTAAAAATTTAACAGGAACTTTCAAAAGCTTTTTTAAGTGTTCATACACAGGTTTTAAAGAAAACTCTGGGAGTCTCTTCCCCTTCGGTCTTCCAAGATGAGAACATAAAATAGCTTTACCGGAAGAATTAACTACATAATTTATAGTGGGAAGACTTTCTATAATCCTTGTATCATCAGTAATTTTGCCATTTTCCATAGGAACATTAAAATCAACTCTTATAAAAACTTTCTTACCTTTTAAATCAAAATCACTTAAAACTTTCATTATTCTTTCCTCCCTTAGAAATGTTCAATTCTTTTTATTAAATTGATCATTTCTAAGGCTGCAAGAGCTGCCTCAGCTCCTTTGTTTCCTGCCTTTGTTCCAGCTCTTTCTATTGCTTGTTCAATAGTATCTGTAGTTAAAACACCAAAAATTATGGGTATACCCGTTTCAAGCATCACATGAGCTATTCCTTTTGATGTCTCTGCTGCCACATATTCAAAATGAGGTGTTGCCCCTCTGATAATGGTGCCCAAACACAAAATAGCATCAAATTTTTTTGTTTCTGCAAGTTTTTTTGCCACAAGAGGTATCTCAAATGCACCAGGAACCCATGCAACATATATATTTTCTTCAGAAACTCTATGTCTTTTTAAAATATCAAGTGCCCCCTCTAAAAGTTTCTGAGTAATAAAAATATTAAATCTACTCGCCACTATTCCTATTTTAACACCTTCTCCTTCGTAAAAACCTTCTAATACTACATATTTCATTCCTTTACCCCCTTATCTATTTTCGTATGTTTTTTCATAGTAATAAGGTGAATATATAATTATCTTCTCTCCCTCTTTTATATATCCATATTTTGTTCTTAAAAGCTCTTCATAAGGAATATTGGAATTTGAAAATTTTTGAATCTCTCTTCTAAGATACTTATTTTCTCTCTCAATCTCCTCTATATTTTGCATTTCTCTTTTTACCATGAAACTCAAAACCAAATATACGGAAACTGTAAGGATAAAGCCTATTAATAAAATTCCAACAAACCACTTCTTTTTTTTCTTTTTCTTTTTATGAGGTTTAATAATAATTTGTGATTGGTATCTATTTAACATCACATTCCCTATTTAAAACCACTGCCAAGGTGATGGTGGATAAACTTTTTTCTCAGGCTGAATCACCTGAGGAATACTCTTTTGTATATTTTTAGAGTAATCTGAAGATGAATAAGGCTTTACAGCATAGCCAGGTGGAGGCGGAGGTGGTGGAATAGGAACCCTTATATCAAATTCTCTTTCTTTAGAAAATAGTTTAGAAAAAAGATTATCTATCTTTGTAAAGGGATTGATTCTTGAAAGAAAGGATTTCTTTTCCTGAGAAGAAAAAACAGGTGTTTCATCTGTAGAAAGAAGTCTTTTTTTAATTTCCTCACAATGAGAAGCAATTTTCTGCAAAATTTCAGAAGTTTTTACATTTTCTTTGGCTAAATAAATATTTTTTGAAGAATAAGTTTCCAATAAATTAAGTTCAATGTCTGCCTTATCTTCTGAGACTTTTAAAGATATCTTCAAAAGGTAATGGGTATAAATGTTTTTATTTTCTAAGTTAATTACTTCAATCTGAGAAGGGATCGTTAAGTTTTTATAAATGGTTTCTTTTACCTTTTCTTTAAACTGAGAAGAAACCTCATTTCCCTTAAAATCAATAGGAAAAACTCCTATTTTAATTTGAGCCAAAACAATCGAAGGAATACATACAAAAATTAGAATCAAAAAATATTTCATTTCTTCTTTTCAAGACTTTTTTCTTTTTCTGCTACAAGAAGCCTTGTTTTAACAATGGTATCCGGGGTTAAACTCATAGAGTCAATGCCGCACTCTACCAGAAATTCGGCAAAATCGGGAAAATCACTGGGAGCTTGACCACATATTCCTATTTTTTTCTTATTTTTCTTTGCAATTTGAATTACTTCTCTTATAAGTTTTTTCACCGCTGGATTTCTTTCATCATATATATGAGAAACAAGCTCAGAATCCCTATCAAGTCCTAAGGTTAGCTGTGTTAAGTCATTTGAACCTATAGAAAATCCATCAAAAACCTTAGCAAACTCTTCTGCCAAGACAACATTGCTTGGAATCTCACACATTACATAAACCTCAAGTCCATTTTCTCCCTGTTTAAGTCCGTGTTTTTCCATAACTTTTATTACTTTAATTCCTTCCTCAACGGTTCTACAGAAGGGAATCATAACTTTTACATTGTTTAATCCCATTTCGTCTCTTACTTTTTTGATAGCCTTACACTCAAGAGCAAAGGCAGGTTCAAACTTAGGATCATAATAACGAGAAGCTCCTCTCCATCCAATCATGGGATTGTGTTCTACAGGTTCATACAAAAATCCTCCTGCAAGGTTGGCATATTCATTGGTTTTAAAATCTGAAAATCTAACAATTACATCATTAGGATAAAAAGCTGCGCCAATCATTGCTATTCCCTGAGCCAACTTATCTATATAAAAATCTGCCTTATTTTCGTATCCATAGGTTTTCTCTTCAATTAATGATACAACCTTAGCAATTCTTTTGTCTTTTTTTGCTTTTTCTTTTAATTTTTCATATTCTATCAAGGCAAGAGGATGAATCCCTATGTGAGAACCTATGATAAATTCTATTCTTGCAAGACCAACCCCATCATTAGGAAGCT
>DAIQAS010000059.1:0-7352 GCA_036781525.1 Thermodesulfobacterium sp.
GAGACTCCAACCTATCACTTAAAGTTCTTTTTACCCAAGGAAGACTTTTTTGCTGGCCACAAGTTGTTGGAATTTTGTAAGGAACGGGAGATTTAGCCCAACCTATTATCCGATAAATCAACCCTATTACAAAAACAAGAAAACAGACATAGGGAATTACAATACCAAATAAATTTTCCCAACCAAAAACCCCAACTCCTATCCAGGGAATAAAAAGTAAAATAATAAAAATTATAAAACTTACTAATGCATTCATAACCCACTCCCTCTCCTTTTATTAATTAATTTCTTCAAAATCAGTTTTAGGCAAAGCTTCCATTGGATCATATGCTAAGCCCGCTCTTTTTAAGAGCAGGTAGTGGGCTCTTTTCCATTCATCATATCTAAGATTATTTAGAATTTCCCTATACTCAGAAAAATGATCAAAGCCCCTTATAATAAGAGCATTTATTCTATCCTCTAATTTTAAAAATTCTTCTATACCAAACCTTTTTAAAATCTCTTCTCCCAATTTTTCTCTTATAAGACTTTTTAACTGAATAAACATGTTTAATGCTTTTGAGGGTTTTTCTTCCTGAATAGCTCTCAACTGAACAAGTCTTCTTAAAAAATAATCTGCTTCTTCCCAAACAAAATTTCCAAATATAACATTAATTAAACCTTCAAAAGTTTCATCAATTCTATATCCAAAGGGATTCTGAAATCTATCAACTTCTTTGGTAAAAAATCTTTTAGATTCTTCACCAAAGGAATCCCAAAAAATAGATTTCCACCTCTTTAAAATAGAATCCCTTTTATCCTCCAAATATTTGATAAATTCTTGAGATAAGTTTATGCAGTCTTTTCGCATTTTCATCTTTTTATATAATTCAATCCGTAAAAGTCAACTTCAATTTTAAAAAGTTTTAAATACTTTTCAAGTTATGTTTCTAAAGTTTAAAAAATTTCTGAGAAATTTTTTAATTTTTTTTAAATTTTTCAACATTTTCTAAATATTAAAAATTTTAGGAAGCTTTCTAAAAAGTTCAGCCTTCTCAGATTCTCTTAACTTTATTTTAGTCAAAATTTCTTCTAATTCTTGAATAGTAGTTTCGTAAAGTCTCTTATTTAACCTATATGGGTATCCATCCTTTCCACCATGAGCATAACTATATACAACTGGGTCTTTTCTTGAAGCCTTTACATTGTAGATTAATTCAGAAGCTAAGGTTAGAGCCCTCAGAGCTTTAGCACCTATCCCTGAAGTCAAAATAAGTTCTTTAAAGTCTGAAGGAGGATTCTCATAAGTTTTCTCCCAAATTTTTTTTAGTGAAGTAAAAGAAAGGTCTTGAGGAGTTATAATATGATCTTTTTTAAAAATAATATGCACTTTAGGAGTGAGTTCTTTAATAACTAAATTTAGATTTTCTTTTACCAGATTTACTAAAATATATTGTAAGTTCTGACTTTCTTTAGCAACAAGATTTAAAACCTCTTTCTTCTTTATTTGAGATATTATACCTGCGTGTGGGTCTTCACAAAGATTGATAATCTTTTCACTATACCAGTGATATCTTCTTGCATAAGAACTTTTTTCATCCATTCCCTGTTGAATAACTCCCCATTCTCCGTTTTTGCTAAAGATAAATAGATGAAAATAAAGCTGGAAACCGTCTTGAATGGCATTATTATCAATTCTTGCGGTTAGCCTACTTAAGGTTACAAATCTGTAGGAATTCTGAGAAAGTCCTTCTTTTTCTCCCCAATTAATTATTTCTTGAGGTGTATTTAATGCTCTTTTTCCTTTACCACCACATATATAAATTCCCATATCCTTAAAATATGGCTTTAAAGCCTCTTTAACAGCACCACCTACAGTTGTAGTCAGTCCTGATGAATGCCAATCAAAACCAAGGAGACATCCCAAAGATTGAAACCAAAAAGGGTCTGTTAATCTTTTTATTAATTCTTTTGCACCAAATTCTTCGTAAATCAAAAGTAAAATAGCTCTACTTAGTCTTACCATTTTTTCAAAAAGCCAAGGAGGACACTTTCCGCCATGAAGAGGAAGATCTACTACACTACGAGTTACCATCTTTCTCTAACCAAGCTTTTTTAATGTCTTCGGCTATTTTTTTACAAACTTCTTCTGGAGAAGAAGCTTCTCTAATAGGTCTTCCTATAACCAAATAATCAGCACCTGCTAAAACTGCCTCATAAGGAGTTGCCACCCTTAATTGATCATCACCAGCTTCTTCCCATCTTATTCCTGGGACAACTGTAATTAATTCTGGAAAAACTTCCTTTATTTTCTCTACTTCCTTTGCTGAACATACAACCCCATCACATCCACTTTTATAAGCCAAATGAGTTAATTTAAAAACTAACTCTTTGGTATCCCTTGCTAATTCGGAGTTAAAACCAAGTTCCATTAAATCTGCTCTATCAAGAGAAGTAAGAATAGTAACTGCAATAATTTTCAAATTGTTAAAAGCGGATTTAACCACTTTTTCTAATGCAGTCCTTCCCGATAAAGAATGAACTGTGACCCAATCAACCCCAAGATCGGAGATTATTTTTATCGTTCTTGATAAGGTGTTAGGGATATCATGAAGTTTTAAATCAAGAAAGATTTTATGATTACTAATTTTTTTAACTTCTTCTATAACTTTAGGACCGCAGCTTGTAAAAAGTTCCAAACCTATTTTATAAACACCAACCAAACCGTTCAGTTTTTCAACCCAGTATAAAGCCTCTTTTAAATTTGGAACATCTAAAGGGAAAACTATAATCTCTTCCGGTTTCTGATTATTTTTCATCTCCCAATTCTTTTATCTGTGTTATAAATTCTTCTACATCTTTAAATTCTTTATAAACAGAAGCAAATCTTATATAAGCTACTTTATCCCATTCTTTAAGAGTTGATATAACTTTTTCTCCTATATATTGAGAAGAAATTTCCTTTTCCCCTCTTTGAATTAAATCAAGTTCAAGTTCATTTATAAACTTTTTAATAACATCTTCGCTTATCGGTCTTTTATGACAGGCTTTTCTTATTCCAGAAATAAGTTTTTCTCTGTTATATGGTTCCCTTCTTCCATCTTTTTTGACAACCATTATATCAAGCTCAAGCTTTTCATAAGTGGTAAATCTATAACCACATTTACTGCATTCCCTTCTTCTTCTTATAGAAAAACCATCTTCTATTACTCTTGAATCTATAACTTTTGTTTCAACTTCTTTACACTTAGGGCATTTCATTTTTCATTTATTATAAAGTTTTTATTTTAATAATGCAAATACCAATATATAAACCTTCTCTTGACATCTGAAGAATTTTTATTATATTTTAGTCTTAGCTAAGATCGCGGGGTAGAGCAGCCAGGTAGCTCGTCGGGCTCATAACCCGGAGGTCGTGGGTTCAAATCCCACCCCCGCAACCAAATTTTTCATTCAGAGTTAAATCTTTTAATATAAATCCTACTTATAAGTCTAAAGATTGGTAAAAAAAACTTTGAAATAAAAGGAGTTTTCTGTGAAAGAGTTAGAAAGAGTTAAAAAGCAGATTTTAAGACAGCTTATTAAAAAGCCTTCTACTTTTTGGGAATTGATAAATTATCAAGATTCACATATAATCATATTTCTTCAAGCTGTAAAGGAGCTAATAAAAGAAAATTTAATAAAGTATGAAAAACCCTTTTTTCGTATAAATACCCAATTAAACACTTTTCCTTACAAAGATCCTGGGTGTCTTCATTGTTCTCCCTTTTCTAAAGATTCTTTCTGGCAAGATATTTTGAATAAATTTTTAAAAATTGTTGAAAATAGGCCCCTTCCTACAAGTGATTTTGACCAGGGGTTTATAAAACCTGAAGATACTTTAAAAAGAACTGCCTTTATTTATGAAAGAGGAGATCTTGAAGATACTGAAATATTTATACTGGGGGATGATGACTTAATTTCTTTAAGTATGGCTCTAACAGGGCTTCCTAAAAAAATTGTAGTTGTCGAGATTGACGAAAGAATAAATAAGTTTATCAGAGAAAAGGCTCAAGAAATAGGTTATAAAAATTTAGAAGTTTATAACTATAATGTTATAAATGAGCTTCCTGAAGAACTGAAGGGAAAATTTGATATATTTGTAACTGATCCGGTAGAGACAAAAAAGGGATTGAAACTTTTTATAAATAGATGTATAGCTTCTCTTAAAGGGGAAGGCTCTGTAGGGTATATGGGATTTACTCACAGAGAGGCTTCTTTGAAAAAATGGTATGATTTCGAGAAGTTTCTTATTGAATCAGGATTTGTTATAACTGATATTTTGAGAGACTTTACTACATATCCAGAAGAAGAAAATCAATGGGAAGACTTTTATCGAACCTACCGTATTATGAAGGAGTTTGAACTGGATTTACCAAATGTAGATTGGTATAAGTCTTGTTTTGTGAGGTTTGAAGTTGTTGAAGGACCAAAAATTTTAAATATTCCAATTCCTAAGGACTTAGAAGAACTTTATTTCGATGAAGAAGCTTGGGCTACCCCGATGCCTTCTTTTTTAGAAAAAAAGAAGGAGTAGAACTATGGCTTACACTACATCTGATTTCAAAAGGGGACTAAAAATTGAATGGGAAGGAAAACTTTACGAAATTTTAGAATTTCAGCATGTCAAAGTATCTAAAAATCAGCCTACTGTGAGAACAAAATTAAAAGATCTTACTACAGGAAGAGTTTTAGAAGTAAATTTCAGAGCCGGAGAACGCTTTGAAAAGCCAGACTTTCAAGAAAAGGAGATGCAATATCTTTATAAAGATGCAGAGCAGTATGTATTTATGGATCTTGAAGATTACGATCAAGTTTATCTAACAGAAGAGGAAGTTGGAGAAGCGGCAAAATATCTTAAAGAAAATTTAAATGTATATGTTCTTTATTACAAAGGGAAAGTTGTAAGTATTGAACTTCCCAATACAGTAGAATTACAGGTAGTTGAGACAGAACCAGGAATAAGAGGCGATACAGTTGGTTCTGCTACTAAACCTGCCAAACTTGAAACTGGACTTGTAATTCAGGTTCCTCTTTTCATAAACGAAGGAGATATAATAAAAGTTGATACAAGAACGGGAAAATATTTGGAAAGAGTTAGTTCATAAATTTTAAATGGCCTACTACATTAGAGCAAAAAGTTATTTCAGATATGCCTCAGATCTTCTTAAAGACTTAAGCAAGTTTAAGAATAATCCTTTTGAACTTCAAAAAAAAGCTCAGGAAATATTTAAATTGGGCTTAAAAGCTATATGGGCTCTTTCTTATATAAAACCTCCTGAGAAACCTCCAGAATTTGAAGAAATCTGGAGCAAAACTCTTGAATCACTTGAACCAGAAGATATATCAAAAGTAAAAAAAATCAAAGAAACCATCTTTTCTCAAGAAATAAAAGAAGATCAAATATTAAAAGATATTAAAACTTTCTTAGAAATCATTGAAAAAGTCCTTAAACCAATTCTTTAAATTGCACAAAGTTTAAAAAGTGATATTATAAAAAAATCTTATGGAAGAAACTAAAATTCAAGAGTATTTAAAAGTATTAGCTTGTCCTAAATGTAAAGGTGAAGTGCTTTATAAAATGTGGGACGAAAAAGAGGGCTTTTATTGTCAAAAATGTGAACTATTCTATCCTATAGAGGAAGATATTCCCATAATGCTCATAGAGGAAGCTATTAAGCTATCCTTATAAGAAAATGAGCCATCCTAAAACACCTCCGCATCATCTCTTTTTTGTAGCTTTAACAGGTAGAGTTTTAGACTTATGGAAAAAGGTTCTTGACGAACTAAAATCTGAGCTTGGTTCTGTCCTCTTTCAATCTAAAGTCTATGACTTTTCATCTTTTACTTCTTATTATGAAAAGGAAATGGGAGAAGACTTAAAAAAGGCTATTTATTTTTTTGAAAGACTAAAACCACCTGAATATATAGTTGAGTTAAAATGCAAATGTTACGAAATAGAAAAAAAATTTACTGATTATTCAGGGAAAAGAATGGTAAACATAGACCCTGGGTATTTAGGTCTTTCCAAAATTGTTCTTTCAACCTTTAAGGACTATGCCCATAGAATATACTTAGGTAAAGGTGTTTATGCCGAAGTAACTTTAATTTATAAAAATAAAACTTATACAGAACTTCCCTGGACTTATCCAGATTATAAACAAACGGAAATTATTGAATTTTTTAATACAGTAAGAACCTGGTATAAAGAAAAGTTAAATGTTAATTGATCATCTGGGAAGAAAAATAGAATATTTAAGAATATCGGTTACAGATAAATGTAATTTTAAATGTATATATTGTTTCACTCATAAAAACTGGAAATGGCTACCGCACGAAGAAATTTTAAGATTTGAAGAGATAGAAAAGATAGTAAGAGTTGCTGCAAAATTAGGTGTTAAAAGAATAAGATTAACAGGTGGAGAACCTCTTTTAAGAAAAAATATTGAATTTTTAGTAAAAAGTCTTTCTCAAATTCCTGGAATTGAAGATCTAAGTCTTACAACTAATGGCTTTTTTTTAGAATCTTTGGGAGAAAAGTTAAAAGAAGCTGGTCTTAAAAGAATAAATATAAGTCTTGACACACTTAATAGGGAAAAATTTGAAAAACTTACAGGAGTTTCTGGTTTTGAAAAAGTATTAAAAAGTATTGATATAGCTTTGGAGCTGGGATTTAATCCTGTAAAAATAAATACAGTAGTGATAAAAGGCTTTAACGATGAAGAAATTTTAGAACTTGCCAAGCTTACTTTAGAAAAACCAGTAGAAGTTAGATTTATAGAGTTTATGCCCATTGGGAAAAATACTCTGTGGAATGAGAAAAATATAGTTACTGTAAAAGAAATTAAAGAAATTTTAGAACAATTTTCCGAATTAATTTCCGATTCTTCTTTGGGTGGAGGCCCAGCAAAAGTATACAGATGGAAAGATGCTAAGGGCAAAATTGGATTAATTTCTCCTGTTTCTGAACATTTTTGTCATAAATGTAACAGATTTAGAATTACACCAGATGGTAGATTAAGACCTTGCCTTTTTTCTGATAATGAAATAAATTTAAAACCTGTTTTAAGAGAAGGGAAAGGCACCTTAGAGGAAGTTTTTTATTTAGCTCTTAAAATAAAGCCGGTTAAGCACAATCTTAATTTTACTTTTAGACCGATGAGAGCTATTGGGGGTTAGATGTCTAAAAAAAGAAAAAAAGATCAAAAAAATATTTCTCAAGGTATTTGGTTGTGTTTAGGAACTCTTAAAAAAGACTATCCTGATCAAGTTCTCAAACTTAACCGCCCTCTTTCAAAGGGAAGTTATGTTCTTACAAATCTTCCAGAAGGAAG
>DAIQAS010000060.1:0-7309 GCA_036781525.1 Thermodesulfobacterium sp.
TACTTCAACACTAATTTTGTTTCCGTTTAAACTAAAGGAAATTCTAAATTTATGCTGTTTAGCGAGTTCTGCCCTTTCTATTATCCAACCCAAAACAGGAGTTTGAACTCTTCCAGCAGAAAGCCTTGATTTTTTAAAGACCTTCCACAACTGTTGAGATAAAGAAAAACCTACCCATCTGTCTGCTATTCTTCTTGCAAGTTGTGCTTTAACTCTTGCAATATTTATTTCCTGAGGATTTTCTAAAGCTTTTTTCAAAGCTCTTTCTGTAACTTCGTGAAATTCAAGTCTTTTTATGTTTGACTGAAAGGGTTTAAGATTAATATAAAGGTCATAGGCAATTTTTTCTCCTTCTGCATCAGGGTCAGAGGCTACAAAAGTTTGATCTGCACAAAAAGAAAGGGTTCTTAAAGCTTCTATAATCTCTCTTTTATCAAAAATTTCGTTTCTATTGCCCATATCCTCATCATCTACAAATTGCTCTCCTTCTTTCCTGTCAATTTTTATCGTGTTAAAAACAGGATAAAAGTGACTATTTTTTTGAAGTATTCCAAAAATACCCTTTCTCCTTGAAAGATCAAATACATGCCCTAAGGAGGCACAAACAGAAAGTAAAGTGTTTTCCATAGGGATTTCATAAACCCATACATTTTTAATCCTTCTAACAGAGGGTTTACCAAAAAAACTGGCAATGGTTTTTGCTTTATGAGGCGATTCTACAATCAAAAGATAATTTTTAAAATCTATTTGTTCTTTGGTTAATTTTTGGCGCTCTTCTCTTACTTTTTTATCTAATTCAAGAGCAGTTTTCAGGTCTATTTCTTTTAGCTCTGCTTCATCTCCCAGATAAAAACGCAATCTTTTTTTAAGACTATTTAAGGCTTTAAAATTGTCAACAAGAATAATGGAAAGTCCTGGAAGCAATCCACGAGTTGTTAATCTTGAAACTCTTCCAGATGCTTGCAGATATGATGAAGCATTACCCACTATAACATAGTAATTACCCTCTTCATCAACTTCTAAAAAGACCTCATCACTCTTTTTAAGATTTTCTAAAAAATCAGGATCATTAAGTTTTGTTTCCAGAAAATCCTTTATAGATAGGATTTTCTTATAAAGGCCTTCATACTGGATTATTTGATCTTCTTTTAGTGTTAAGTACTTGCGAAGATAATTGATATAAGATATAGCGGTTATTCTTTCTTCCTCTTCAAAAAGAGGCATTAAAGAGATAAGAAGATTATATAAAAACTGAGGGGAAATTGAGAGAGAAAAAGTTTCTTTTTCTTTTGAGAGTGGAAAAACATGTTTGGGAACTCCAAGAAATATTGCAAATCTTAAGATTTCAGGAAGGTCTATTCCCCTTACCAAAGGATTACCAATATGACAAAGTCCAATAGCAACATCAACTTCTTTATTTTTTAAAGAAGAAAGAAGCTCCTCTTCGCCTGCTTCTAAATAGGAAATTACTTTAAATCCCCTGTCTCTCAGATATTCTGTAGCGATTTCTACATAGGATTTTCCAAAAGATTCTTCAACAAAGATAAGTCCACCGTCTTTTAATTTTTTAATCAGTTTTTCTGCAATCTCAAGAAGTTTATAAAATACTTCCTCTTTATTTTTTTTGCCGTTTAAGTTTATAGGAAGATAAGTATCTATAACTTTTCTTAAAGTGGAAACGAATCTTGTTATTTCAAAACCGAGAAGATTCTGAAATAAAAGCACTCTGTTTGTTTTAGGTTTTAAAGTGGCAGAGGAGATAATTAGCTGTTTTGTTTTCTTTTGGTGTTTTTCTTTTATTTTAAAAAGTTTTTCATAATCTTCCTCTTCTTTATTTCTTTTTAAGGCAAGTTCTATTTCTTTTTTCGAAAAACCAAGAAGCAAAAAGAGGTTGTCCACATTTTTACTGCTTTTTAAAAAAGAATCCACATCATCAACAAAGACAAGAGAAAAGTCCAGATTTTTAAGTAGATCAAAATTTCTGTGCATAAAGGCGGATGTGCAAATAAAGATATCAAATTTACCTTTTTCTAATAATTCTTTTTCTTTATTAGATCCTGTATAGGCCAAGATCTTTTTGTCTTTTAAGGATGGGTCTTTAAGCTTTTCCAAATAATTATTAAGTTTTTCTTCTACCTGTTTTACCAAAACCTTAGTAGGGACTATAATTAAAGCTTTTTTAGAAGTGAGAAGACAGCTTATGAGACCAAAAGTTGTTTTTCCTGTTCCAGTGGGAGCAACAATTGCAAAGGATTCTCCAAGAAAGAGTCTTTTTGCCCAACTTATTTGTAAAGAGGATGGATAGATATTTAAAACTTGGTTAAATATATCTTTAAAACTTTTAACTTTCCTTTCAACTTCGCAAAAGACTTTAAGTTCTTTTAAGGACTTATTTGAACTAAGTATTTCGCAAATATCAGAAATTTTAGAAGTATGAATACTTTCTTCAGGTAGACATTTTTCACAGGGGAGGCCTTTAGCAAGCCTTTCATCAGAAATTATTCCATGACAATTTGGACATCCCTTTGCTACATAAAAAAGCATAAAATTAAAACCTCCAGGAAATTATTTAAATTTACACCATAAAAAGAAAAATAAAAAAAGCAAGTCCAAATTTTCAACTTTCTTGACAAAGAAAAGGGAATTTTTTAATCTTAAAATAGAAGATGAGTAAAAAAGATGTTTATACAAAACTTAAAATCCTTTCTGAAGCAGCAGAATATGATAATGTTTGCACAGGAAGTGGCAATTTTACAAAAGGGCTTGGCGGTATTCACTATGTATGGCTGTCAAATGGAAAATGTATTCCGCTTTTAAAAGTTCTTTATACCAATTTTTGCATCAACAATTGTAAATATTGTTATAACAGAAGAAAAAACGATGTAAGGAGAACTTCTTTTTCTCCTAAGGAACTTGCTGAACTTACTGTGGATTTATATAAAAAGGGATACATAAAGGGACTTTTTTTAAGCTCTGGTATTTACCCCTCTTCTGATGATACAATGGAGCAAATGTTAAAAACGGTTGAGATTTTAAGAAAGAATTACGACTTTAAGGCTTACATTCATTTAAAAATACTTCCAGGAACTTCAGAAGAACTCATCAAAAAAGCCATTTTACTTGCTAACAGGGTAAGTTGTAATTTAGAACTCCCTACTCAAGAAAGTCTAAAAAGATTGGCTCCAGATAAAGAGCAGAAAATTCTTATAGATACACTTTCTAAAATAAGGGCTCTAAAAGAAGAACTTGAGAAAGAAATTTCAGCTTCTACTCAGCTGATAATAGGCGCAACTCCTGATACAGATAAGACAATATTGAGCCTTTCTCAAAATTTATATAAGAAAAATTTAGCAAAAAGGGTGTATTATTCTGCTTATATTCCTGTAAATAAAGATGAAGACTTGCCCTTAAATAGTCCACCTTATTTAAGAGAATACCGACTTTATCAGGCAGATTGGCTTTTGAGATTTTATGGATTCAGTTTGGAAGAAATTTTTAATAATGAAGAAAATCTTGATACTGAAATAGATCCCAAGCTAAGGTGGGCACTTTCTCATCCTGAGTTTTTCCCTGTAGAAATTACCAGAGCAGACTACTGGGAACTTATAAGAGTTCCTGGTATTGGACCAATATCTGCTAAAAGACTTATAGAAATGAGAAAAAAAGAAGTTATTGGAGAAGAAACTTTAAAAAAATTAAGAATACCTTTTAAAAAAGTGGCTCCCTTTATAACCATAAAGGGTAAGCCTTTATCAAGAAGTTTAAAAAGACCTTTAATAGAAAAAAGGACAAACTTTAAAAGATATCAGGCTACACTTTTTAAGTAGTTTTATCAAAAAACTTTTAAAGGCATGATTGATCTTGGACATTCCTTGGATATGAAAGTTCTTGCTGAAGGAGTGAAAAAAGAGTTGTGACTATATTCAGGGATTTTATTTGGTAAAGCTCATATCACAAGAGGAAGCGGAGAAATCTTTTAGAAAAAAAATGAAATACTTTGATAAAATTGCAAAAGTTTATGATAGCTGGTATCAAACCAAAACAGGAAGCTATGTAGATAGAACTGAAAAAGAACTTGTCTTCTCTCTGTTAAAAAGTAAAACAGGTCTTTCTCTTGATCTCGGTTGCGGAACAGGAAATTATAGCTTAGAACTTTATAAAAAAGGTTTTGGAGTAATTGGTCTTGATTTAAGTAAAGAGATGTTAAAAGTTGCCAGAAAAAAGATTCCAGAAATTCTTTTTATAAAGGGAGATGCCTATTTTTTGCCATTTAAAAATGAAGTTTTCGATCTTATTTTGAGCATTACCATGTTTGAGTTTATAAAAGAGCCTGAAAAGGTTATGAGAGAGATCTATAGAGTTTTAAAACCAGGAGGAGAGATTTTAATTGGCACAATGAATGGAAAAAGCCTCTGGTTTTTATTTAAAAGAATTAAAAGCCTTTTTGTTGAGACAGCCTATAGATATGCAAGATTTTATACTCCTAAGGAGTTAGAAAATCTTTGTAAGATAGTAGGTTTTAAAAATATAGAAACGAGGGGTATTATTTTTCTTCCATCATTTTTTTCTTTCATACGATTAGCAGAAATCTTGGATAGGAAATTAAATAAGGCGTTTAAAAATTTTGGAGCTTTTATAGTGGTGAGAGCAGAAAAATGATTTATAATTTTAAAGATGAAAGATATTATCTATTTAGATTATAATGCTACAACTCCTGTTCTTCCCGAGGTTTTAGAAGAATTTAACCTTTACTCAGCTGAGTATTTTGCCAATCCGAGTTCGGCACACAAGTTCGGAAGATTTGTTAAGGAAAGATTAGAAGAATTTCGCAAAAAGGTAGCAGAATTAATCAATGCTGAACCTGATGAGATAGTTTTTACTTCGGGTGGAACAGAAGCCAATCATCTTGCCCTCTTTGGAGTAGCTTTTTCTAAAGAAAAAGGACACATTCTTGTTAGCGCTTTTGAACATCCTTCTGTTTTAAAACCTGCGGTTAAACTTTTGGAGATGGGATTTAAAGTGGATTTTATTCCAGTAAACTCTGAAGGATATGTAGAGCCAGATGAGGTAAAAAGACTTTTAAAACCCGATACTATACTTGTTTCTGTGATGATGGCAAATAACGAAATAGGAACAATACAGCCTGTTAAAGAGATTGCTGAAATTTGTAGAGAAAGAGAAATTTATTTTCATACCGATGCCTGTCAGGCAGTAGGGAAAATAACTGTAGATGTTAAAGAAATAGGATGCCATTTTTTAAGTATGGCTGGGCACAAGATGTATGCACCTAAGGGAATAGGAGCTTTATTTATAAAAAAGGGAACAAAAATAGAGCCTTTGTTTTTAGGAGGGGGTCAGGAAAGAGGAATAAGGGCAGGAACTGAACCTGTTGGTTTAATAGCAGCTCTTGCTAAGGCTTCAGAAATTGCTTTAAAAAATATTTCTTCAGAAAAAGAAAGATTAATTTTTTTGAGAGAAAAACTTTACGAAGGACTTAAAGAAATTTATCCTAAGCTTTATCGCTTTGGAATTTCTGAAAAAACTTTGCCTAATACCTTAGCAGTTTCCTTTATCGGAAAAAATGGGACAAAAATTCTTTCAGACCTTAAGGAAATATGTGCTTCAACAGGAGCCGCCTGTCATGATAGAAAAGGTTCTCATACACTACTTGCTTTAAAAGTTTCGCAGGAAATAGCTGAAGGAATGATAAGGTTTTCTTTGGGGAAATATACTACCCTTGATGATATAGAAAAAACCTTGCAGATTTTTTCTGATTATTTCAAAAGAGATGTTTAAAAATATCGGAAAACTTTTTTTAATAAAACCTGAAGATTTAGAAGAAAACGGAGCAATTTATAGAGAATTGAATTTTTCAAATTTTATTTTTTTTAGTAATCATTTTGAAGAAGACTTTGCCTACTACATTTCAACTCTTAAAGAAAAGACCCATTTAAGGTTTTTGGCAGTTGATCAAGAAGGCGGAAGAGTTTGCAGAATTAAAGGGGAGTATGCTTCTCCTCTTGAAGTTGCTAAAAAATACTTAAGTGAAGGAGAAGAGGTAATTAGAAGTTGGGCTGAGAAAATAGCCTTTGCCGTTAAAAATAAGGGGCTTAATCTTAATCTTTCCCCCTGTGTTGATCTTTCTGATGATTCAGCCGAAGACTTTTTAAAAAGTAGAACCTTTGGAAACGATCCAGAACTCGTTAAAAAGCTTGCTCAGATATTTATAGCTGAACATAAAAAGAGGGGGATATTTACCTGCCTTAAACATTTTCCAGGACTTAAAGATGTAAAAATAGATCCCCATAAAGAACTTCCTAAGGTAGAAAATTTTTATAAAGAAAACTTGATTCCCTATGAGTATCTTATTGAAAGAGAAAATATAAATTTTGTTATGACAACTCATCTTATAGTAAAAGAACTTGATTCAAAGCCAGCCACCTTTTCTTCGGCTATTACAGATATTTTGAGAAAAAGGCTAAACTACAGAGGAGCGATACTTACTGATGATTTAAATATGGGGGCTTTAAAAAATTGGGAACTTCAGGATAGAATAATCTTGAGTCTGGCAAGCGGACACAATCTTTTAATTTATTGCGGAAATTTTGAAAATTTAATAAAAGCCTTAGAGGATATAAAGAATGAGCTTGAAAAAAGTTTGGTTTTAAGAGAAAAAATTAAGGAAAGCATGTTTATTCTTGATAAAATTGAGAGGACAAATAAATGAAAAGGGAAATTAGTTATGAAGAAATAGTAAATCTCGTAAAAGAAGGTTATATAAAAGCCTGTAGGGAGCTACCTCAGGAGGTAATAGAAGCTTTTAATAAGGCATTGGAAGCAGAAGAGAATTCTCTTGCTAAGGTGGTTTTAGAGGTTTTGTTTCAAAATGCAGAAATTGCCAGAAAAGAAGGTTTACCTTTGTGTCAGGATACAGGTATTCCTGTAGTTTGGGTTAGAATAGGAGAAGATGTAAAGGTTAAAAATTTAGAAAAAGCCATAAATGAGGGTTTATATCTTTCTTATAAAGAGGGTTTTTTAAGGGCATCAGTTTGTGATCCTCTTACCAGGAAAAACACGCAGACAAATACTCCTGCTATTATTCATTATGAAATAGTCCCTGAAGATGTTCTGGAGATATATTTAATGCCCAAAGGATGTGGTAGTGAAAATATGAGTGCTCTTTGTATGTTATCTCCTTCTGCCGGGATAGAGGGAATTAAGAAATTTGTGATTGAAACGGTTAAAAAAGCTGGCCCTAATCCATGTCCTCCGATTACTGTGGGAATTGGTATAGGAGGTAATTTTGAAA
>DAIQAS010000061.1:0-7220 GCA_036781525.1 Thermodesulfobacterium sp.
TTCTAACTTAAGAAAAATTTTTAAGGAATTAGAATTCAGAAAACTTTTATCTGAAATAAAGTATACACCACCAGAATTCAAGCCAGTTTTGATAGAAAAAAAAGATATTTCTGAGCTTCCGGAAAAGGATTCATTAAGTCTTTTGCCTTTAAAAGCTCAAACTTCTCTTTTTTCTTTAGCTAAACCTTCTGAAATTTTGCTGTCATTTTCTGAAAAAGAAGCTTATAAGGTGTCTGCTATCCATTTAAAAGAGGTATTTGAAAAATTTTCTGAAGCTGAATTTATTTTACATGATTATAAAGATTTTCTGAAAACTTTTGAAACCCCTTTGAACAAAATTTTTGATGTGAAACTTGCCAGCTATCTTCTAAACCCTTCCTTAAAAAATTATGATTTGGATTTTTTACTCCAAGAATATCTGGATATTGTCTTTGATTCTTCCAGAATTCCCAAAAACAATGAAATAGCTATAAAGGCTTGTGGACTGTTTCTATTAGGAAAGGAATTGAAAAAAAAGCTTGAAGAAGAAAACCTAACCAATTGGCTTAAGAAAGTAGAAATTCCTTTAAGCGAAGTGCTTTATAAAATGGAAAAAAGAGGTTTTAAAATAGATTTAAATTATGTAAGAAATCTTAATCAGGAATATCAAGCAAAGCTAAAAGACCTTGAAGAAAAACTTTTTGAAATCGCAGGATGTAGATTTAATCCGAGATCAAGCCAAGAAATCGGGAACATTCTTTTCAAAAAACTCAAACTTCCCTCTATCAAGAAAACTCCTAAAAGTTCCCTTCCTTCAACTGATGCAGAGGTTTTAGAAGAACTTGCTCCACTTCATCCCTTTGCAAAATATCTTTTGCAGTATAGAACTCTTTATAAAATAAAAAGTACCTATCTTGAAGCTTTTCTGAAATATGCTTCAGCCAAAAACCACAGGATTCATACAGAGTTCAATCAAACAGGAACTGCCACCGGAAGACTGAGTTCTCAGAATCCAAATATGCAAAACATACCCATAAAAGGAGAAGAGGGACTGGCTATAAGAAAGGCTTTCATTGCTGAAGAAGGTTATTTACTTTGCAGTCTTGACTATTCACAAATTGAACTGAGAATTCTTGCCCATTTTTCTGGAGATGAAAACCTAATTGAAGCCTTCAAAAAGGGAGAAGATATCCACACTTTTACCGCTTGTGAAGTTTTTGGAGTAACTCCAGAAAAGGTCACTCCTGAAATGAGAAGAATGAGTAAAGCCATAAATTTTGGAATAGCTTATGGTATGAGTGCTTACGGTCTGGCAAAGGAACTTAAAATAAGTCACAAAGAAGCGGAAGCTATTATCAATCGCTATTTTTCTCGTTATCCTAAGATAAAAGATTATATCGAAAAAACTATAGAATTTGCCAGAGAAAACGGTTATGTAAAAACTCTTTCCGGAAGAAAGCGCTATATACCTGAAATTTTAAGTCCTAATAGAACTGTAAGAGAGCTTGGCGAGAGAATGGCAATTAATACTCCTATTCAGGGATCTGCTGCAGATCTTATAAAGTGTGCTATGGTTGCTTTACAAAAAGAACTTATAAAGCATAATTTAGAAACTTTTATCATCTTACAAATTCATGATGAATTGGTTCTTGAAGTCCCTGAAAAGGAAGTGAAAAAAATAAAAGAATTAGCTCCCAAAGTAATGGAGAGCCCTTTTGAATACTTAAATCTTCCCTATAAACTTAATGTTCCTATAAAAGTCAATTTCTCGTTTGGCAAAAACTGGGCAGAGTGTAAATAGTTTTAAAATTTCTTTCAAGCTATACAAGGAATTTTTATTATAATAGAAGTACCAGAAGGATTATTTTTCTCGATTTCAAGAGTTCCGTTGTGTAATTTTACAACAGAATAAGCCATGATAAGTCCGGTGCCAAGTTCCTTAAGTTTTATCAAATCACCTTCTTTAATTTTTTTTATTATATCCTCAGAAATACCTTCTCCAGTATCTGTCATTTTTATCACAATCTGTCCGTCTAAACGTCCTATAGATATTTTTATTTCTCCTTTTTCATGCATAGCCTTTATGGAATTATCAATCAAATTAATCCAAACTCTTTTGAAATGAAATTTATCAAACATACATTCTCCATCATCATCAGCAGAAATAATAAATTTCACCTCAGGATAGGCAAGTTCATAAAGATTGACAACCTCTATAAGATTTTCCAATAGACTGCTTTTTTCTAAATTAAGTACAGGTTTTTTTGAAAAATAATAAAAATCTGTAGCTAACTTTCTTAACTCTTCTATATATCTTTCTATAACCTCTGTTGTCTTAAGAAGAACTTCTTTTGTTTCTCCGCTAAGATCTCTTTCAAGCTTTTTTCTAAGTCTTTCTACTGAAAGCTTAATAGGAGTTAAGGGATTTTTTATTTCATGAGCTATCCTTATAGCTACTTCTTTCCAGACAGAAAGCCTTTTTAAACTTTCCTTTTCTTCTAAATTTTCCAGAATAACCATAAAATTTTCTTCACGAAACAGATTTAATTTCAAAATTGTCAATCCCAAAAAAATCTCTCTTTTTTCTTTACTGAATTCAAAAACTTTATAAAAGGGAGTTTCCAGATCCAAGGAATGTACTAAATTAAAAAAATCAAGATGATTCAAAAGCTCTTCTATACTGCTAAAGTTATAATTACTCAGAAATTTCTTAAGGCTTTCATTAAGATATTTAACTTTTAAATCAGAACTAAGTATCAATATTCCTACAGGAAGATGGTTTAAAATGGATATTAAGTATTCATTATATCTTCTCATTTCTTCTTCATATTCTTTAAGTTTTTCCACCATATTTTTAAATGAACTCATCAATATTCCTATTTCATCTTCTGAGAAAGAAGTAAGAGGAATTTCTTCTATTTTGTAATCTTTTTGAGAAATCTTTTGAGTAGCTAAAACAAGATTTTGCAACGGTTCGGTGAGATTTCTTCCTATTTTACTCCCCACCCATATACCTACAAAAATAACAAGTAGAAAGATTAAAACACCCCCCATTAATAAAAATTTCCTAAACAGCCGTAAATAATTTTTTTCAGAATCTGCTACCCCTTCCAGAAGTCTCTGTAAATCAAGTATTTTCCCTGTTGCAAGAATAAAGTCTTCCTTATCTTTATCTTTATAAGGAATAAAAACACGAACCAATGCTTTAGATCCCACTACAGAAATTTGAGTTTGAGGAATTTTTTCTGTTTTAATTTTTTCTAAAATTGAGGGCGGAATACCAAGTTTGTCCGTAATTTTGGAAGAGTATGTTTTTTTATAAAGATCCCCAGAAAAAGTATAAATCTCTATTGAGTCAAGATCAGAAAAGTATCTGTATCTCTCTCTTAACTGTTTACTGTTTGGAACAGAAACCTTGGATGTATACTCTTCAATAATTTTTTTTCCTTCCAGTAAAAGAGTCCTTTCTGCTTCTTTGTAGTAGTCCTCTGCTTTCATAAACTGGGCAATTACTTTGTCTTCAAAAAATTCATTAATCCAGTAATCAAATGTTTTCTTAAAAAAGAAAAAACTTCCGAGAATTAATATAAGGGAAGGAAATATTATAGAAATGAAATAGGTGGCAAAAAGTTTAACTTTAATGCTTTTTGATATTCTCTTAACCTTTATATCCCAAAAGATTTTGAATACATATCTAAAAATAAAATAAAGAAGTGTAAGAATAAAAATCAAATTCAGCTGAAACAGTAAAAAAACAAAAATATTTTTCTGAGAAAGATTAAGAAAGGAAAAATCAAATATTTTGAATTCTAACCAAAGAGTAATTCCTATAAAGATGAAAACAAGAAGTAGAATTTTGTATTTTCTAAATGCGTATTTAATCTTTTCCCAAAATTTCATCGATATCAACGGTTTTATCTATTTCTATTTTCTTAAAATGCTCCTTTTTTGTATATCTAAGGTCATCTGAAAGATGAGTAGAATATGTAATGATAACTCTTACCTTAAGAGCTAATGACTCTTTATCAGGTGGTAAAGTATATTTTATTGGATAGGACTCCAAATTTATTATAGAAAGAACTGCCTCTTCCGGTTTTTTAAAAGCTCTCAAACCAAAATTATCTTCCAAATAATAAAGATTTTTTTCTGGATCATAATAAAGTCTCTGATAGTATTTATCTCTGTATAAAAGAATATCTCTTAGGAAAAATCTTTTTCTGTAAATTTCAAACTCATATTCTAATAAAATAGGATTTTTTTGTTCTTTAAGCGCAAGAACAATTTGCTGAAAGGGAAAATCTTTATAAAATATGTTTACAATTAATTTTTTTTCAAAAAAATATCCTCTAATTCTCTTTATTTCTAAAGCATTAAGTTCTGCAATCCAATAAAAAATTATTATTAATAAAGAAATAACTTTTACAATTCTCATTTTGAAATTATAATATCACGATTTTAAAAGTTGAAAACTTCAGCAAATTGGATAAATATAATCTTATTTAAAATGGACAATTTTTTTGATAAAAAAAGAACACTCTTTTTACTGATTATCTCTTTTTATTTTCTCATTTTTTTAAACTGGTCTATCGATATTACCTCCTCTGATGAAGGAAAAAACGCTTATGCTGTTTTTAATATGATAAAAACCAAAGACTTTTTAGTTCCCTATTACAACTGCGAATTCAGATTTGAAAAACCTCCCATGCTTTACTGGGCAGGAGCTCTAACCTCTTCAATTTTTGGAATAAACGAATTTTCTTTAAGACTTGTTTCCGGGCTTTCAGCAATGGGAATAATAGTTTTCTTGTATTTAATAGTAAAAGAATTTTTCGAAGAATCCGTTGCCTGGAGAAGTATTTTAATCTTTTTAACACTTCCTCATATCTGGATAGAAGCAAGAGCTTTTACTCCGGAGATGCTTCTCAATTTCTTTTCTGTAGGAAGTATATATTTCTTCTTAAAAGAAAAACCTATTGGGGGGTGGTTATTTTTAGCTTTTGCTGTTCTTACCAAAGGACCTGTAGGATTGGTATTACCCTTAATTGTAGTTTTTATATTTAAACTCACCAAAAAAGATTTCCCTATTTTAAATCTCCTTGGAATTGTCCTGTTTTTAATTATTGGAAGTTCTTGGTATTTTTACATGCTTTATAAATTTGGATATCCCTATTTTTATAAATTTTTTCTACACGAGAATCTTTTCAGATTTACAGGTAAAAAAATTTTTCATCCATATCCATTTTATTTTTATTTAATAATTATTCTTATCTCTACTTTCTTCTATCTCCCTATTTATTTTAAAATTTTTACTAAAATAAAAAGTTTATCTACCTCTCCTATTAGACCTTTTCTTTTTTGGTTTTTATTTGTATTGATATTTTATAGCCTGTCTAAAAATAAGCTTCACCACTATATCCTTTTTGCGTATCCTCCGCTCTGTGTTATTTTAGCCAATTTTGTTTCTGAAAAATATGTCCGAAATGTTATAGTTTTTTCTGCCTTTCTATTTCTTAGTCTTTTCTTACTTATGAATCACACTTTTGAAAAAGAACGTTTTACCAAAAAAGCAAAAAGCATTCTTGAAACTTATGAAGGAAAAATGTATTTTTATAAAAGCGATCTTTCAAGTCTTCCTTTTTATCTTAAAAAATGTATCCCAGAACTTAAAAGTCACAAAGATTTAAGTAAAAGTTTTATTATTACCAAAAAAAAATACGAAAACCTTTTTGATAATTGTCTTAGAATTATTGAAGCAAAAGAATTCAATGAAAGTTTTGTTTTACTAAAATGCCCTTAAAACCTAAAGTTTATATTTAGCATGCTTTCTAACTATCTCTTTTTTTGTAAATAAAACCTGATAATTTGTAATATTGAATTTATCCGAAATTTCTTTTATTCTATTTTCAACCTCTGCTCTGTCTTTTCCGTGAATCATGGTGTAAAGATTGTAATCCCAATCTTTATAGGATTTTCTGATATAGCAGTGAGAAACATAGGGAAGTTTTGCCAAGTATTTTCCTATTTCATTCTGTTTTTCCTCTGAAATTTTCCATGCAACCATGGCATTTCCTTCAATACCTGCAAGATTATGTCTGAGTGTTATGCCTATTCTTCTTATTACCTTTTTTCTTAATAAATCTTTTATAGTCTCCAAAACTTCTTCTTCTTTTAGACCTACTTTTTCTGCAATTTCAAGAAAAGGACGTTTTGATAAGGGTATTCCTTCTACTAAACACTGTAAAACCTTTTTTTCTTTTTCTGAAAGCTTCATATTACACCGCCTTTAAATTTTTTACTAAAATAATACTTACTTCCATCACTCCTTCAATAATCATTTACACAGCTACAACAGAAAGAATAAGTCCCATAAGTCTTGTCATTACACCTATAAAAGATGGACTTAATTTTTTGGTTAATTCTTCTCCATAAACAAAACAAAAATATGTTATCAAACAAACCAAGGCAAAAATTGCTATTATAATAAAAATATTAATAGGATTTCTTTATTTTCCAACCAGGGAAAGTGCAGTAGTTATTGTTCCTGGACCGGCAAGAATAGGCGTTCCTAAAGGAGTAATAGCTACATCTTCCGGATCTTCTTCTACTTCTTCAAAAAGCCAAGGATGTTCTTCTCTTGTAGGATGCTGATGGTGAGGTTTTCTGGCTTTTAAAGGATTGTAAGCAATACCAAATAATAATATTCCACCTGCAATTCTAAATGCAGGAAGTGTAATACCAAATATTCTAAAAATTATATTTCCTCCAAAAATAAAAATAACCACTATTAAAAACGCAGAAATTACACCTATTTTAGCAACTCTCAATCTTTCGGAATCAGAAAGATAGCTAACAAGAGAAAGAAAAACAGGAGTATTTCCTATGGGATTCATAATAGCTAAAAAAGAAAGGAATGTTTGTAAAATAAATCCAATTAAATTTTCTTGCATTTTTCTTTTAATAATTTATCTTTTTAGGAAGATTACCAGCAAAATAAATATTATAACATATATACATTTACATAAAAATTACATTCACAATTTTAACGCTCATCCTCTTGACAAAAGGAAATTTAAATTTTATTATTTTATTTGATTATTTTTAATACCAAAAGTTCCCCGGTAGCTCAACAGGCAGAGCGGTGGGCTGTTAACCCATAGGTTGCAGGTTCGAGTCCTGCCCGGGGAGTTTTTAAGCTCTTAAGAATCCTATAATCTCGGTTAGATCATAATAAATGAAAAATC
>DAIQAS010000062.1:0-7167 GCA_036781525.1 Thermodesulfobacterium sp.
AATGGGTTCTTTTCTATCATTTTTTCTATCTCCTCTGGAGTGTAAACTAAAACATCAACTGGAAAGTCAGGATCTAAAATGTTATAGACTTTTTCTAATCTTTGTAAAAATTTTGAAGGAATATCCTTAGCAATGATTATTAAGTCTACATCACTCTCCTTATGAACTTTTCCTTTCGCTAATGAGCCAAATAAAATTACCTTTTCAGGTTTTAATTTCTCAAGACGAGGAAGAAGTTTTTCTAATTCCTTCTTTAAATAAATTCTTCTTTTTTCTGCAAGCCCTGTTTTTACAGGCATAAATTAGTGTGGCAAATGTTCTATTTTTACTTCTGGTTCTTCTGGTTTTGCAGTTTCAAGAGGTTGTAATACAAAAAGGAGTTGTCCCTCTTCCACTCTTTGATTGAGTTTTACACAAATTTCCACAATTTGAGCATCAAAGGGAGCTACAATAGGATTTTCCATTTTCATAGACTCTAAATTTGCTATTTCTTCTCCCTTGTGAACTATGTCTCCAACTTTAAGTGCTCCTCTCTTGGGATTTCCTATTCTCCAAACAGTTCCGCTGATGGGCGCACCTATTTCATTTGGTTTGGTTGCTTTCTTTACTTCTTCTTTTTTTGCTCTTGGAGTTCTTACTTCAAAAACTCTGGTTTTGTTATTTACTTTTAAAACCACATGAATAACTCCGTCTGTTTCAGCACCTATGGAAACAAGTTCAATACAGTAGGGTTTGCCATCATATTCAAATTCAACCTTATCACCTGGCTTCTTAAGCCCTTCTCTCCAAACTTTGGTAGGTAATACTAAAGGTGCATCTCCGTATCTTTCTCTGAATTTAATAAAATCTATGGCATCTTTTGGGTGCATTAAAAATAGGATAAATTCTTCCTCAGTTGCAGGTCTTCCTAATTCATCCTCAAGTTGTTTTCTCAAAGCAGAAAGATCTTCATCTGGAATAGCCTCTAAAGGAGAGGTTTCCTTTCTTTCTTTTATTTTCTCCTTCCACTGATCTCCAAAAGTGCTTTGATAAACCCAATCATCAGGCCATCCCACAGGCAATTTTCCATAATGTCCAAGAATTAAATTTTTAAAATCACCCGGAGCATGTCTAAAAAGCTGTAACAATTCTTCTTGTTCTTCCGGCTCCATCGCAGAAAAGTCCTGATTTTTTTCCTCTACAAATTTCTTAAGAAGTCTTATGACATGTTTTACACCTTCTTCTCCTCTTTCTTTTGCATATCTATTTACTATTCCACTACAGGTAACCCAAGTAATTTGGGAACCGGGTGTAACATCAAAATACTTAACAATCTGATTATACAAAGACATAACTTGCAATATATATGGCATATAGTGCAAAAATCCACCTTTTTCTGCCTGTTCAAAAGAACTTGGAAAAGCTCCACCTGGCATTTTATGTCTTGTAACCATGTGATCAAAGCCTTTAAAGGGGGATTCTGCCCATTCATAATCTCTTATCCATTCTCTAACCTTTTCTACTGCTTTTTCTGCAGCTTCTCTGTTTAGATTTACGGGTATACCATGCTCTCTAAGCAGAGCATCAACTGCCAAAATAGGAGAGTGTCCGTAGAATCTAACAAGGGTATCTTCTTCTACATCAAGTATTTTTGCTCCTGCTTTGGCTGCAGCAAGTAAAACTGGCATAGCAAGACCATCAGTTATATGCCTGTGATAGTTTATTACAAGCTCTGGATACTTTTGCTTTATGGCATCAATTAACTCAGTTACCGAAGTTACTGTTCCTACACCTGCCATATCTTTGATACAAAGAATTATTTCATCTGTCCCTCCGCATAGATCTATAATCTCATCAACTACTTTCAAATAATATTTTGTATCAAACCAGGGAGCAACTGTATAAGAAATTGCAGGCTCAAAAAGTTTACCTCTTTTCATCACAACTTCTGCAACAGTTCTCATATTTCTAACATCGTTAAGAAAGGAAAAACATCTCCACACATCTATATCCACCCTTTCAACCACATATTCAATAATATTCTTAGGATATGGTCTATAACCCCACATATTGGTCTCACGAATAAGTGTTTGTAAAAGAACATTAGGCATAAGCTCTCTTAATATGGCTGTTTCTTCAAAAGGGCTTTCCCTTCTATTCATTATTCCCACATGCCACCTTGCGCCTCCATGACATTCTGCTGCAAAAAGTCCCATTTCGTTATAATAAGGAGCCAAGGTTTTCAGATCATACATTCTTAAACGATTTTTATAATCAGACTGACCTGCATCTCTCATTCCTACAGAAACCAAACAAACTCCAGGAAGTTCCCTTACTTTCTGAACTATTTCTCTTGGGCTCATTCCTGGTTTTACAAATATATAGCTCATATACACCTCCTACAATTTCTTATTTACATCCAACTTTGTGGACCAAGAGCTGATATTTCTGCTACATATTGGGCTATCTTTAATACTTCATCATCTGCGGTTTTTTCTTTAAACATAGATATTAATTCTTCATAATGTTCATCAATAAACCTTGTTGAATAGTTTCCTCTTATAAATTCTGGATGTCTTATAATGCTTAAAAGTAAAGGCGCTATGGTTTTTATTCCTTCAACTCTTAATCCTCTACTTAAAGCTCTATCCATAACCCTTATAGCTTCATTTCTATCCGCACCTGCAGCCATAACAAGCATAATAAGTGAGTCATAATAAGGAGGAACCTCTGCTCCTTCATAAACCCCAGAAGAAACTCTTATACCTGGTCCTTGAGGAATCTCAAGTCTTGTTATAGTGCCAAAAGAAGGATTAAAAGTTTTAGGATCCTCTGCGTTGATTCGAACCTCTATAGCATGTCTGTTTGGGAAAATGGCTTCCTGAGAAAAAGGAATAGGTTTTCCTTCTGCAATATCAAACATAAGACTTACTATATCAAGTCCTGTTGCAAGTTCTGTTATCCCGTGTTCAACTTGAAGTCTTGTATTTACCTCAAGAAAATAGAATTTCTTTGTTTGAGGGTCAAATAAAAATTCTACAGTTCCAGCTGAATAATAACCTATCTCTCTCATCAATCTCACCGCAGTAAAACAAATTTCCTGCCTCAAGTCATCGTTTATACTTGGAGAGGGGGCTTCCTCAAGAATTTTCTGATTTCTCCTCTGAATCGTACACTCTCTTTCATAAAGATGAACAATTTTGCCGTATTTATCTCCACATACCTGAACCTCTATGTGCCTTCCTTTCTGGATATATTTCTCTACAAAAACCCTATCATCTCCAAAAGCTTTTTTTGCTTCTGATTTTGCCTTCTCAAGAAGTAAAGGCAGAGCATCCTTATTATCAACCCTCACCATACCTTTACCGCCACCACCAGCTGCAGCTTTTATCATAATAGGAAATTCCACATCTTCTTCCTCCATCCATCTTAATATATCCTCAACCGTCTCTACATTTAGCAGTGCTGGAATCGTGGGAACATTTGCTCTTTGAGCAATCTTTTTTGCTTTTATTTTATCTCCCATCAAACGAATTACTTTTGGAGGAGGACCAACCCAAATAAGCCCTGCGTCTTCAACCATTTCTGCAAAATCGGGATTTTCAGCTAAAAATCCCCAACCAGGATGAATAGCATCACATCCTTTTTCTAAAGCAGTTTTAATAATTTTTTCCATATTTAAATAAGACTCCTGAGGTGGAGCCTCTCCTATATGAACCGCCTCATCTGCAAGAAAAACATGATAAGCTAACCTATCTGGAGTGCTATAAATGGCTACCGTTTTAATCCTTTTATCTCTACAGGTATTCATAATCCTTACTGCAGGAACACCTCTATTGGCAATAAGAACTTTTCTAATCTCTTTTTTTTCCTTCTTTTTCATGCCTCCCTCCCTCAGGTTTTTACACAACTTTAGTCATTATAACATAATCAACTTTTAAAAACAATTTTCATTTTTAAGCCTTAATTCTGAGAGAATTTAAAGTCACATTTATAGAACTTAAAACCATAGCTATTTCTGCTATAAGAGGATTTAAAAATCCCATCATGGCAGCAGGAATTGCAGTCAAGTTATAAAAAAAGGCCCAAAAAAGATTCTGTTTTATTATGGAAAAGGTTTTTTGAGAAAGAACAATTATATCTGCTACTTTTGAAATACCTCCTTTTAGGATTATAATGTCTGCACTCTCTATGGCAAGCTCTGTCCCTGAGCCTATAGCTATACCTATATCAGCTCCTTTTAAAGCTGGAGCATCATTTATTCCGTCTCCGACAAAAGCCACTTTATTTCCAGATCCTTGATACTTTCTAACTATATTAAGTTTTTCATCTGGTTTCACACGAGCAAAAACTTCATCTATCCCAAGTTTTTTAGCAATAAAACTTGCGGTTTGCAAATTGTCTCCTGTCACCATAACTGTTCTTATTCCTAAAGCTCTCAACCTCTGAATGGCTTCATAAGAATCCTCTCTTAGCGGATCTTCTATTGCTAAATACCCAATTATTTTTTTATCTTCTCTAACCTCAATAACTATCTTTCCATCTCTTAGAAGATGCTCATAAATCTTCTCATCCATTGGTTTCCCGATAAAATATTCCTTTCCATTATAAATCCCCTTTATTCCTTCTCCTGTAATTTCTTTTACCTCTTCTACTTCGAGGTAATTTTCTACAAGTTTACTTATAGCTGTAGCTAAAGGGTGATTGGAATTTTTCTCAATGCTTGCAACTATTTTAAGAGTCTTTTCATCTAAATTGTGTTCCACAACCTTTGGATTTCCTTCTGTTAGCGTACCTGTTTTATCAGTAAGAATAACTCTCAGTTCTTTTGAGGTCTGTATAGCTTCTGCATTTCTTATTAAAAGGCCTTTCTTACCTGCAAGACCTGTGGCTTTAATAAGTGCCATCGGGGTTGCAAGCCCGAGTGCACAAGGACAGGCAATAATTATAGTGCATATAAAAACAAAGATAGAAAAAGATAAAGGATCGTGAGTTAGTATTATCCATGGAAAAATATTTTTCATTTTTTCCAAGAAAGGATAGAATCTATAAAAATTAAAATACCAAAAAATAGCAGCCAAAATGGATAGAGTTATAACTGAAGGAACAAAAAAATTTGTAATTCTATCTGCCAAAGCCTGTATAGGTACTTTTGTGCCCTGCGCTTCCTGAATAAGCTTAATCATTTTGGAAAGATAGGTATCCTCTCCCACATGAGTTACCTTTATTTTTAAAGGAGAAGATAGATTAAAAGAACCTCCTATAACCTCATCACCCTCTTTTTTAAAAACAGGTATAGGTTCCCCCGTAATCATTGATTCATCTATAAGAGAATCTCCCTCAACTATTACTCCATCAACTGGTATTTTTTCGCCGGGTTTAACAAGTGCTATGGTATCTTTTTTTACAGCCTCAACCGGAACATATAGCTCCTTATCTTCTTCTAAAATTCTTACCTCTTTTGCCTGAAGTTTTAAAAGTTCTTTGAGTTCTTTAGTGGCTTTGTCTCTGATATAAGCTTCTATAAATCTTCCTGTAATATGAAAAGCCATTATCATTGCACCCAAAGCGCCAAAAGACATTATGGGAAATTTTAAGATTTCTAAAACCGAAGTTAACCAAGCAACTAAAGCTCCCGTAGAAACAAGAACATCCATGTTGGAATGTTTATGAGTAATTGCTATAAAAGCGCTTTTAAAAGTATTTTTTCCTGCATAAAAGATAACAATTCCACCCCAGAAAAATTCTAAAATTAAAAAGTAAGGAATTTTATAAAAAAACATGTGGATAACCATAAGTAACATCAAAGGAGCAGTAAAAACCCAAGAAATAATCAAATTTTTCTTGTTTTGAAGATAGCGTTTTTTCTCCACATCTTCTAATTTTTCTTCTGAAACTCCATACCCCGCAGAGTTGACAGCCTCTCTTATTTCTTCAAAAGAAATTTCTCTATCAGCAATTATAAATCCAGTTGAGGTAGCAAGATTAACCGAGGCAAAACTAACACCTTGTATATTTCTTAATGCCTTCTCTACCCTTCTTACACAATTTATACAGGTCATTCCTGTAACTATAAAAGATTTTTTATACTCTTTTTCTTGTCCCATATTCCAGCTTTTTTTATTCTTTTAGTCCGTATCCCTCTTTTTCCAGAGTTTCCTTTATAACACTGAGAGGTATTTCCTTTTCACTGATTATATACCCTTTTCCTGAGGCAAGTTCAACAGAAACTTCTTTTACTCCCTCTATCTTTGATAAGGCATCTTTCACCCTTTTAACACAATGTTCACAACTCATCCCTGTTATTTTTATCTCCATTTTCTGTTCCATTTTACCCCCCTTATTTTTACTTAAGAAGTTTATTATTGTTAATTAATCAAATTTGTCAATTACAGATAATCTTGAAAAATCTTATTAGTATCCTTAAATTTTTAAAAAATTTACTTTAAAGCGGAGGTTTTTATGAAAGTTGTAGCATTTAATGGTAGTCCCAGAAAAAATGGAAATACCCAAAAGGCTTTAGAATTGTTGGCAGAGGAGTTATCTAAATTTAATGTAGAAACAGAAATTATCCGAGTTGGCGATAAACCCATAAGGGGTTGTTTGGCCTGTTATACCTGTATAAAAAAGAAAAACGAAAGGTGCATAACTGATGATGAAGTTAATGATTGGATTCAAATTATGAAAAATTCGGACGGAATTGTTATAGCTTCACCTGTTTATTTTTCAGGGATTGCAGGGACAATGAAATGTTTTCTTGATAGAGCCTTTCTTGTATCAAGTGCAAATGGAAATCTCTTCAGACATAAAGTTGGAGCAGCTTTGGCTGTATGCAGAAGAGCAGGAGGTGTTGCTACATATTCACAGCTTTTATACTATCTTACTTATTCAGAAATGATTGTTGCTACTTCTAATTACTGGAATGGAGTCTTTGGATTAACTCCGGGGGAAGTAATTAATGATGAAGAAGGAAAGCAAATAATAAGAGTTTTAGCAAAAAATATGGCTTGGCTACTAAAACTTAAAGAATCAGGAAAAATAAACCCTCCAGAAAAAGAAGAAAAAATCTTCTACAACTTTATAAGATAATACCATCTACCACTTCCGAAGTGGTATAGTTTGGAATTGTTTTAAACTAAGGTTTTTTATAAAAACTGTATATGCCGAGGATTCTATCAATAAAAATTT
>DAIQAS010000063.1:0-256 GCA_036781525.1 Thermodesulfobacterium sp.
TGAAAAAATAAATAAAGAAAAATTTTTAAAGTTATTTAAAAATAAATATTTATTTATTAACAAAACGATTAGAGGGTTTCCAAAAATTGAAAAGATTATTAAGCAGATAAGTTCTTTAAGGGAAATAGTTGAAAAATATGAAGTTTATCCTGTATTAGAAATTACTGAATTTTCGTTCATAGAAAATATTGAATTTTTACCCTTTCTGACAAATGCAATAAAAGAAGAAAAAATCTATCTTGCCATTGATGATTTT
>DAIQAS010000063.1:373-7016 GCA_036781525.1 Thermodesulfobacterium sp.
GAACAATTGTTAAAAATATTTTAAATTCAAGAAAATATTTTAGCACAATACAAGCTATAATCTTACTTTCTAAGGAACTTAACATTAAAACTATTGCAGAATTTGTAGAAGAAGAAAAAATATTAGAGGTCCTTTATGTTCTTGGAGTAGATTATTTGCAGGGATTCTACTTAGCTAAACCTCTTCCCATAGATAAAATTGAAGCTATGATCTCTTAAACACTAAAAAAGGGTAGGGGTTCTATGAAGAAAAAATTTTTACCTATTTTAGCTATCGGTTCCCTTTCTTCAGCTGTGTTTTTAAGACTTTTAATAAAAACACCTTTGTATTTATCCTGGTTTATTTTAAGAAGGAAAAAGTGAGTCTAAATAAGTCAATACTTTTAAAGCCAAATTAATATCTTTTAATTTAACCTTTTCTTCTTTTGTATGACACATTTCAAGCTCACCTGGCCCCCAAACTACCACATCAAATTTTTTCTTTAAATTTAAAGCATCTGTCCAGGATTTCATCTCTGTATAGTAAACAGGCAGATTGGCAAGTTTAAGGGCCTTTTCAAGAAATTTTGTTACTTCACCACTTATGTATCCTTCATAAGCATGGTCAATTTCATATTTTCCAAAACTTTCTATAAAACTAATTTTTTTCAGATAATCATTAAGTTTTTCTTCAGGTTTGAGAAAAATTTCAAATTTCATTTTACAAATAGCTGGAATTATGTATTCTTCTGAACCACCTTCTATTTTTAAGGGGTTGATTTTTAAATTTAAATTTTTAAGTTCATTATAGAGTTGAAAAGCCTTTTCTATGGAGTTAATTCCTTTTTCGGGAAAAGCTCCGTGTGCTTCTTTTCCTTTTACTTCTACAATGAGTTCAAAGCTTCCCCAATGTCTGTTTGCAATTTTTAAATCAGTGGGTTCCATTACAATAGCAAATTTTCCTCTTTTCCAAGTTTCTGCAAATTCCTTAGATCCAAGACCGTCTTCTTCCTCATCGCAAAAAAAAGCAAGAGTGTAGTTTAATCTTTTTTCCGCAGCAAGAAGCATGGAGGTAATACTTGCTTTGGCGTCACATACACCGGTTCCATAGGCATGTTCTCCGTCATAAAAGAAACTACTTTTTAAAGGGACTGTATCAAGATGAGTAGCCACTATTAAGTCCGAATTAGACTTTGTAGCAATATAATACTGTCCTTCGTATATCTCATATCCCTGAGATTTTAAATAATTTTTAACAAATTCTCTGATTTTTTCTTCCTTTTTACTTGGAGATTCAATTTCTACAAGGGTTTTTAATAATCCAACGATTTTATCATTCTCAGCCATTTTCCCCATTCTCCAGCCTCTTTAAATCCGAATTTTTTATAAAATTCAATGGCTCTATAATTTGTTTTACCAACCCAGAGTTCGGCAATTTTTCTTTCTTTTTTAATTCCATAGGATAAAAGCGCTTTTAATAAACTTGAACCGATACCTTTTCCTTTAAATTCAGGAATAACAAAAATTTCGTGAATTTCCAGAACCTTTTCCCCATCTAAATTTATCCAGTTTGTATCTCCTGCTGCAAAACCTACAGGTTTGCCATTGATCTCTGCCACCAAAAATCCTTCTTTATCTCTTTTATAAAGCCATTTAAAGTAATTTTTAATTTCTTTGCGTGTTTCGTATTTATAATTTTTAAATTCTTTATAAGCTCTGATATAAGTTTCTATAAAATCATCTATATCGTTTGGAACCGCTTGTCTTACTTTCATAGGGGTTTTGTATTATAATGTTAAGATAATCATTATAATTTTGAATTTTAGGGTAGGGAAATGGAAGAAAAATATATATTTAAGCCCATCGGTTATGTGAAAACTTCTGCAACTTCAATTCCCAGACACTGGAGTTATTCTGATGTAGAAGGAGAAATAGTTATAGATCCTGAATATAAAGAAGGACTTAAGGATATAAAACCTGGAGAAAAAATAGTTGTTCTTTTTTGTTTTCACAAATCACCTCCATTTACCAAAGAGAAATTAATTCAAAAACCGCCTCATAAAGACACTCCCAAGGGTGTTTTTAGCCTTTGTTCTCCTGTAAGACCCAATCCTATAGGACTTTCAGTATTAGATGTTTTGGAAGTAAGAGAAAATGTTATAAAGGTTAAAAGAATAGATATGTTTGACGGAACACCAGTTTTTGATATAAAACCTTACAAAGCCTATGCAGAATTTAAAGAAGATGAAGAAGGTTAAAATGGTATTTTTTTTCTTTAAATTCATGTTAGAATGCCATTATTTTTAAAATTTTTTGAGAGGGATTTAAAAATGCAGGAGAAAAAGATTTTGCTTTCAGAAAAAGAAATGCCTACAGAGTGGTACAATGTCTTACCTGACTTGCCTGAACAAATACCTCCTCCTATACATCCTGCAACAGGAAAACCTATAAAGCCTGAAGATTTACTTCCTGTGTTTCCCTTGTCACTTATTCAACAAGAGATGTCTAAGGAAAGATGGATTCCCATACCTGATGAGGTTTTAGAGGTATATAAGTTATGGAGACCTACGCCACTTGTTAGAGCATATGAACTTGAAAAATATTTAAAAACTCCTGCAAGAATATATTATAAAAACGAAAGTGTTTCTCCTGCAGGAAGCCATAAGCCAAATACTGCAGTTGCCCAAGCATATTACAATAAAATCGAAGGGGTTAAAAGGCTAACCACAGAAACAGGTGCAGGTCAATGGGGTTCAGCGTTAGCTTTTGCCTGTAATATATTTGGACTTGAATGTAGAGTGTATATGGTTAAAGTTAGCTATTATCAGAAGCCTTTTAGAAAATCATTAATGCATATATGGGGAGCTGAAGTTTTTCCATCCCCCACAGATTTAACCAATGCAGGAAGAAAAGTTTTAGCAGAGGATCCCGATTCTCCAGGATCCTTAGGAATTGCTATATCTGAAGCAATTGAAGATGCCGTAACTCATGAAGATACTAAATATTCTCTGGGAAGCGTTTTAAATCATGTGTTACTTCATCAGACAATTATAGGACTTGAGACCAAAAAACAGTTAGAATTAATAGAAGAAAAGCCTGATATTTTAATAGGTTGTGTAGGAGGCGGAAGTAACTTTGGAGGATTTATTTTGCCTTTTGTTCCTGAAAAACTTAAAGGTAAAATGGATATTAAATTTTTAGCAGTTGAGCCTACTGCATGTCCAACTCTTACCAAAGGGTTATACCTTTATGATTTTGGAGATACTGTAGGATTGACACCACTTCTCAAGATGTATACAGTGGGACATAATTTTGTACCTCCCAAGATTCATGCAGGTGGATTGAGATATCATGGTGATGCACCGATTATTTGTTATCTTGCTCATAAAAGAGTTGTTGAAGCAGTTGCCTATTCTCAAAAGGCTGTATTTGAAGCAGCCTTAATTTTTGCTAAAACTGAGGGTATATTACCAGCACCTGAAACTGCCCATGCTATTAAAGCAGCGATTGACGAAGCAATAAAGTGCAGAGAAACAAAAGAAGAAAAATGTATAGTATTTAACTTTAGTGGACATGGACATTTTGACATAAATGCCTATGATCAATATCTTGAAAAAAAACTTGAAGATATAGATTTTTCAGAAGAAATTATAGAAAAAGCTTTGGAAGAGGTAAAAAAATTGCCTGGGAATGTCTAAATTTACATAGAATCAAGATAAAGCATTATATAAAATCCTAAGAAAAACCCTGCAGTAATTAATAACTCGTTTTTTTCACTTTTATATATCTCTGGAATTAGTTCCTTTATAGTAATATAAAGCATAGCTCCACCTGCTAAGCTTAAGCCATAAGGGAGAAAAAGCCTAAACTTGTTTAGAAAGAGTGCACCTATAATTACAGTTATAAACTCTGCAAAACCACTTAATATACCTATTAAAATAGGTTTTAGTCTGCTTTTTTGTAAAACAGCCAGGGGAAGTGCTACAACTGTTCCTTCAGGAATATCTTGTAATCCTATAGCAATAGCAGTAATGAGACCATTTTTATGATCAAAAGCTAAAGCACTTCCAACAGCAAGCCCCTCCGGAAAATTGTGCACAATCATCGCAAAAACAAGAAGCCAGGCTAATTTAAATTTAGTTTTCAATTCAGGAGGACCTTCATATCCTTTCACTAAGTGCTCATGAGGAATACTTTTATCAATAAAAAGCATCAATAAAATTCCCAAAAATATTCCTATAGCTGAAGGGAGAAAGGTGTGGGATATCTCTATAGAAGGCAAAATTAAACTTGTAAAACTTGCAACAAGCATTATTCCTGCAGCAAAGGAAAGACTAAAATTTATTCCCCAAGAGGGAATGTTTTTAGAAAAAATTGCAATAAGAGCACCTAAGGAGGTTGTAATTGTTAAAAATAAACCAGAAAAAAGCATAAGTATTATTAAGTTGTCATTTGAAACAGATAAAATCCAGTTTATTAAAAGCTCCACTGAACCTCCGTTCATAATTTACCTCATTATTATTAAAAAGTTGAAAAACTTAAATTTTTATAACAAAAATTTAAAATAAGTCAAACTATAGTATTATTTATTATAAAATTTTAGTAAAAGTTACTATTTTAAAAATCTTTGTAAAAAATGCTTGATTTTTTCAAAAAATTATTAAAAATTATCATTAATGCCAGTAAAGTTAAGAGAAAAGAAAAATTTTTATGATCCCGTTATTTTTCATCTTGTAGTTACTGCGAAGTGCCAGGGAAAATGTAAAGGCTGTATAAATACTTTATCAGAAAGAGACAGAAAAAAACTTCTATCTTTATGGGAAACAGATCCTTATAAGAGTTCGGAAATTATATTAAACCTTATAAAATCTTTTAACCTTGAAAACGGAGTTCCTATTTATATAGCTTTTTACGGAGGAGAACCTTTACTGGAATTAGAAAAGGTTTTAAAAATAAAAGAAATTTTAAGTAAGCACTATAAATTTTTTTATATTCTCTATACAAATGGGCTACTATTAAGAAATCTTATAAAATATAATTCAAAAGTAATTGATTTTAAGTTTATAAATATCTCAATTGATGGAAGGGAAGAACAGCATAACAGGGTAAGAAAAGGGATAGACTATAAGAAAATTTATCTTAATTTGAAAGAGTTTAAGAGAAAATTTAAGACAATTCCTATAATAATGTGGTCAACCCTAAGGGAAAATCAGAGTTTTAAAGACTGTATAGATGCATTTTTACAGCTCCATGATGAAGGATTAGTCAATTACTTTTTTTGGCATTTTCTTGAAACAGAGGAACCTTTTATAGATTTTGAAAACTTTTATTTTAACTATAGTGGAGATTTAGAATATTTACTGGAAATTTATATAAATTCTTTAAAAGAAGGAAAAATTTTGCCTATTTTACCTTTAAATGAATTAATATACTTTAAACTTGTTGGTGAAAAAAGGAAAACTACAGCCTGTAAAGTTGAGCTTATGAGAAATTTTGATGTGGTAAATGATAAAGTGGTTCCTTGTATAGATCTTCCTTTAGATTTTTATTTTGCCAGAATAGATGAGAAGAAAAGGCTCGATTTTAAAAATAAAGATGAAATAAACGATTTTTTTGAAAATTTGATGAAATATAAAAAAGTTTTAAGTTGTTCTAAGTGTAAAGCACATTATTATTGTGGTGGAAGATGTCCTGTGCAGGCTGTAAGTTCTTTAGAAAGAACTAAGAATTATTGTGAATTAACCAGATTATTTGTAAAAAAAGTTGAAGACAGATTTATAGAGATTAAACCGTTAATTGAAAAAAATATTACAGCAGAAAATTTTTATGAAGAGTTTGTTTTTCCTGTTCATTTCACCGATGTAGTTCCTTAAAACAAAAGCAAGTCTCTAATTATAATTAACTTCCGATAATGTACATTATGTAAAATAGAAAAAATTAAACTTTTTATTTATATTACTTAGTTTTTGCGAATTTAGATTAAAAATTTAAGGTTTAGGGGTTGAAGACTTTTCAATAAAATTCAAAAGATACTTGGCAAATTTGCGTAAATCTTCAAGATTTTGTAAATTTTTATAAACTTCTTTTAAATCAAGATCCACATATTCATGCACTAAGATATTTCTAAAAGCAATAATTTTTCTCAAAATTTGTGCATAATCTATTGGAATAATGTTATTTTTTGCAAGAATGTTAGCAATTTCTCTATAAGAACTAGGACTTTTTAGACCCAGTTCTGCAATCAAGTGAGTCCCTATGTCTATTATGGACTGAATGGCAATTTGAAGTTCATGTAAAACCGCTCCGTGAAGTTCCCAATTTCTATTATTTTAATCTTTAGAATGAATTTTTTCTTTTGCCCTTATGAGAAGGGTTATAAATTCATTTACCGGAACATTTAAATTTTTTTCTTTAGCAAGTTTTACTATGGCTCCATTTAGGGCATCTATTTCTGTTCTTTTTCCGGCTTTCAAGTCATAATACATAGAGGGATAATGACCAGCAGTTGGAGGAATAAGATTTTTATAAAAATGATTTTTATATTCCTCAGCATTTTTTAAGTTAAGCTTTATATTATGGTATTCAGCTACCATAAAGATTTCTTCTATTATTTTGTCCATCAAAAATCTTGTTTCTTCTTGAGAAGCTAAGTCTCCATAACTACA
>DAIQAS010000064.1:0-4683 GCA_036781525.1 Thermodesulfobacterium sp.
TTTTGTTATCTCTTTAATTTTGGGCTACTTTTTGGTATTATATATTTGGCTAAATTATGCTGTTCATAAAGATAGCTGGGTACCTTATAAAAACATTCTATTAGGAATTTAATATGAGTTTAAAAATTATTTTATCTTCTAATACTGCTTTTTCTATTTATAACTATCGTCTTGGTTTGATGAAAAGATTAAAAGAATTAGAGTTTGAAGTAATAGCTGTTGCTCCTTATGATAAATATGCTGAAAAGATAAAAGAGTTGAATTTTAAGTTTTTCTCCATTAAAAATCTTGACAGAAAAGGGAAAAATCCAATTAAAGATTTTAAGCTATTTTTAGAATATTTTGGATTATACAAAAAGATCAGGCCTGATTTGGTTATCAATTTTACCATTAAGCCTAATATTTATAGTTCCATGGCTGCGGGATTGCTTAAAATTCCATGCCTGAGTGTGGTAACAGGGTTGGGATATGTATTTATAAAGAGGGGATTTATTGCTAAATTGGTTGAGTCTTTATACAGGGTGGCTTTTAGGTTTAATAAGTTTGTCGTTTTTCAAAATGAAACTGACTTTCAGGAATTAAAGAATATAATAAAGGATAAGGCTTTTATTATCCCTGGCTCGGGAGTTGATACTGAATATTTTTCTCCTTCTTTTTGTAAAGATTATCCCAAGGAAAATAAGAAATTTGTCTTTCTTTTTATAGGTAGATTTCTTAAGGACAAGGGTATTATTGAGCTTATTTCTGCTTCTGAAAGGCTTTACAGAGAGGGGAAGGATTTCTTCCTCTTCCTTCTTGGAAAAGAAGATGAAGGAAATCCCGCCTCATTGAGTAAAGAAGATCTTGAAAATATTAGAGCCTATCCTTTTGTAAAGGTCTTTTCCTTTACTGAGGATGTAAGACCCTATCTTTGTGGCTGTGATTGCGTGGTCTTACCCTCTTCTTACAGGGAGGGCCTTCCGCGCACACTTTTAGAGGCCATGGCTATGGAAAAACCAATTATTACTACAGATGCCCCAGGATGTAGGGATGCGTGCGAGGATGGAAGGAATGGCTTTCTTGTAAAACCAAGGGATATAGAGAGTCTTTACCAGGCCATGAAAAGGATGATAGAATTGCCTCAAGGGGAAATAGAGAAAATGGGGAAATATGGAAGAAAACTCATTGAGGAAAAATACAGCGTGGAGAAGGTGAATTTAAAATACATTGAGCTTATAGAAAGGATATTTGGAGTTGCTTAGTAATATGAGCGTAGGAGGGGAAAACCTATGAAAGATAAGGAATCTGAGGTAAAGAAAATCTGTGTTGTGGGTTTGGGATATGTGGGACTTCCCTTGGCCTGTCTTCTTGCAAAAAGATATAAGGTGATAGGTTTTGATAAAAACCCAAAGCGGATAGAGGAATTAAAAAAGGCCTTGATGTAACAGGGGAGGTTGACGAAAAAAGTTTTAAAAATCCCAATCTTGAGTTCACCAATGATGAGAGAAAAATATCTGAGTGTGATTTTATTATTGTTGCAGTTCCAACCCCTGTAGATAAAGTGAAAAATTCCGATCTCTCCTTTCTTAAGTCTGCCTCATCCATTGTGGGAAGAAACCTTACCAAAGGAAGCATTGTTGTTTACGAGTCAACGGTTTATCCAGGGGCAACTGAGGAAGTTTGCGTTCCCATTTTAGAGAGAGAAAGCGGGCTTAAGTGGAAAAGAGACTTCTTTGTTGGGTATTCCCCTGAAAGGGTAAATCCTGGCGATAAAGAGCATACCATTGAAAAGGTGGTCAAGGTGGTTGCTGGAGATTGTGAATACTCCTTAGAAAAAATTGCCAGGGTGTATGAATCCATTGTTGAGGCTGGGATTTATAAAGCACCAAGTATCAGGATTGCTGAAGCTGCCAAGGTGATAGAAAACATCCAGAGGGATATAAACATTGCCCTTATGAATGAGCTTGCTATTATTTTTGACAGGCTTGGGCTTGAAACTAAAGAAGTCCTTAAGGCAGCTTATACCAAATGGAATTTCTTAAGATTTGAACCAGGCCTTGTTGGAGGACACTGCATACCTGTTGATCCCTATTATCTTGCCTATAAGTCTATAGAGGTAGGACATGTGCCTCAGTTAATTCTTGCTGGAAGAAATATAAATGAATCCATTCCTGTATATATTGCTAATAAAATTTTAAAACTGATGATTAAGGGTAAAAAGGATATTTCAAAAGCTAAGGTTCTGGTTCTCGGTGTGACCTTTAAAGAAAATGTTCCAGATGTTAGAAACTCAAAATTCATTGATTTAATAAAGGAATTAAAAGAACTTGGGGTGGAGGTACATGTTTATGACCCTCTTGCCTCTTCCTTGGAAGTTAAAGAGGAATATGGTTTTGAGTTGCTTGAAGAGATTAATAAATTTGCACCTTATGATTGTGTTATAGTTACAGTTAGACATGATGTTTTTAAAAGTTATTCCAGAGAATTTTTAAAAAAATTACTAACAAAACCTTACATTGTGATAGATGTAAGAGGAATCTGGGAAGAGTTAAAAGAAGATATAGAGTTTATATATTGGTTGCTATAAAAGCAAAACTTTTACTCTAAACTCTTCCGTAATCATCTTCAAATCTCACAATATCATCTTCTTCTACATATTCGCCAACCTGGACTTCTATGATTTCAAGAAAAATTTTGTCAGAGTTTATTTTTTATGAAGCAGATGAAAATTAAATTTAATTTTCATAATTTAAATCTATAATTAAATTAAAAAAATGTTGTATAATAAGTAAAATTTTAAGAAGATTTTTCCCTATCGTGCTATTTGAAGAATGATTAAGTTTGCTGCTATAGCTTTTTTTGTTTCTTTTTTTCTAAATTTTCTTATTATAATTCTGGCTAAAAAGTATAAAACCTTTCTTACGGATCACTTACACATCGGGCCTCAGACCTTTCATGTTTCTCCTACTCCAAGAGTTGGAGGACTTGCCATATTTCTTGGAATATCTTTGGCTTTACTTTCGGCTTATTTTCTTAAAAATTTATTTAATGTTTCATTTTCTCAAAAATTTCCTTACTTAGTTCTTTTTTCCTTGCCAGTTTTTTTAGCGGGCTTTTTAGAAGACCTTTCTGGTAAGCTTCATCCTAAAATAAGAATGATATTTCTTGTTTTGTCAGCAGTTCTTGTTTTTAAATTTCTTGAAGTAAAGATTATAAGAGTTGATCTTCCTTTTTTTGATGAACTTCTCAAAATTGAAATTATTTCTCTTTTATTTACTGTTTTTGCCCTTTCAGGCATTGCAAATGCCATAAATATTATTGATGGGTTTAACGGGCTTGCAAGTATGGTTTCTATGATGATTTTTATGGCTATTGCTTTTGTAGCTTATAAACTCGGGGACTACGAAATAACAACTATATGTGTTGTTTCTTCCTTTGCACTTCTAGGATTTTTTCTTTTAAATTATCCCTTTGGACTGATTTTTTTAGGAGACGGAGGAGCTTATTTTATAGGATTTTTAATAGGAGTTTGTAGCGTACTTATTGTAAAAAAGCATCCTCAAGTTTCTGCCTGGTTTGCTTTTATGGTAAATATTTATCCAGTTTACGAAACTTTCTTTTCCATATACAGAAGACGCATTTTGAGAAGAAGACCTGCTATGAGTCCTGACGGACTTCATTTTCATACACTAATTTACAAAATTTTTATAAAACGATTCTTAGGAATTTATACACCTGAAATTAGAAATCCTTTAACATCTGTATTTTTATGGGTTTTAAATGCCTTTGCCATTGTCCCCGCTCTTTTATTTTGGAATAACACAAAAGCTCTTATAATATGCTGTATCCTTTTCTGTATTCTTTATACTTATCTTTACTGGAAAGTCTTAAGTTTAAAAAGAATTGAGTTAAAAGGTTAAGTTAAACTTCTTTTACACAAGCTCTTTGCAAGAAAGGCTGATTTTTTGTGATATTTGTAAAGATTAGATTTGTTGAACTAATTCGTTTATTTTCATTACGAGAATTTTGAAGTTTTCTTTGACATAATATTTTCTCTCTTCAGCCTCAAGTATTGAACCAAGTTTTACTTTATAGTCAGAATTTTTAAATGATTTAATAATCTTTAGCATTTCTTTTAATTCTTTATCTGTAGCTCTAAGCTCAATTCCCTTTTTCAAAAGAAATTCTATATCAAAAGCATCCCTTATTTCTTTTCTTTGTAAAAATGCTCTTATCTTTGCTTCCATTACTTCCTCAAGGGCAAGAGTTCTTACAAGAACCTGTTTATTTGAATATTTGCTGTAAGCAATTGAAATTTCTGTTTTGACTTTTTCTAACTTTTTTCTTATCTCAATTTTCAAACTTCTGGGATAATCTATAGATTTTATTTCAAAGAGCATTGTATAAAATTTATTTTCAGCATCCTTTATTGTATAGTATCTATTTAAAAACTCCTTTAGCTTATTAAAGTAATTATTTAGATCAATTTCTTTATAAAGCCAGAAATCAAGGTCTACGGAGTATCTGTTTAATCCATAACAGAGTCTCAGCATTGTTCCACCTGTAAAAATTAATACATCAAGAAACTTTCCACTTTTAAGTTTATCTAAAACTTCTATCTCAAATTGTTCCTGCTTGATTAAATCCCGCATCTTTTCTTGATCAGTTTGATTGTCTTCTCTGGAAAATTTTTAAGAATTTTTT
>DAIQAS010000064.1:4699-6750 GCA_036781525.1 Thermodesulfobacterium sp.
GGAATAAAGATACATAGCATCTAAAAAAGCCTTTTCCTTTGTAGCTATAAAAAAGTTACCGTTTTTTACAAAATCAAAAAACAAATCCTTTTTAAGTTTATAAAAATAAAAATTAACATTATCTATCTCATATTTTGCAGTTCTTTTTATGCAGACTGACTCAAAAAATCCTCTTTGAATCTGTGTGGTAACTTCATAATAAGAAAGTGCTGTCATAAGAGAAATATATGAAGGAACTTGAAGAAAGTTAGCCAGGATTAAAAATTCTTCTAAACTTAATCTCCTCCATTTTTCATTAAATATATAAAAATCTTTTTTAATCCTTACAAACAATCCCTTTTTTACATACCTTGCACAGAGCACCCTTGCTGAAGATTCTTTTATCCCGAGAACTTCGGCTACGTCTTTGCTACTGAAAAAAATCTTTTCGCTTAGGGATTGAAGTTTAAGATAGTCCATCAAGGATACATTATTAACATTTTTGTTAATAATGTCAACTTTATAATTTAACTATTTGAAACTTTATCAAGTGAGATTTTAAATAAGTGTCATTTTATTCAAAAATGCCGGGGGCGGGATTTGAACCCGCACGGGATTATCTCCCACTGGATCCTGAATCCAGCGCGTCTGCCAGTTCCGCCACCCCGGCTCGGGGCGACAGGATTTGAACCTGCGACACCCGGCTCCCGAAGCCGGAGCTCTACCAGGCTGAGCTACGCCCCGTAAACCTCTTTTATAAATTAACTTTAAAAAATAGCTTGTCAAGTTAGAAAGAAGAGTGTTAAATTTTAATTATGAAAAAAGAAATGAAAGAAGAAATGCTTGTTTGTAAATATTGTGGAGGAAAGACGGTAATTGAAGGCACTTGAGCAAAGGCGAGGGTAAGGTGTCTTACCTGCGGAATTGAAAGACCTGCTAAGGAATATCAAGAGGAAATAGAAAGGCTTAAAGAAAGATTTATTCAAGAAATTTATTGTCAAGTTTCAAAAAGGTTTTAAAATATAGCATATGTCTTATTTAGTTTTAGCCCGTCGTTATCGTCCCCAGTCCTTTAAAGAAGTAGTGGGACAAACCCATGTGGTAAGAACCCTAACCAATGCCCTCAAGCATCAAAAACTGTCTCATGCACTTTTATTTTCAGGTATCAAAGGAACGGGAAAAACCACAGTTGCAAGAATTATAGCTAAAGCTCTAAATTGCCATAATCTTGTGGATGGATATGAACCCTGTAATGAGTGCTCTAACTGTGTAGAGATTAGCAAAGGCATATTTGTTGATGTAATAGAGATTGATGCAGCTTCAAATAGAGGAATAGACCAGATAAGAGAACTTATTGAGAATTTAAAATTTGCTCCTGCCAAGGGAAAAGCAAAAGTCTACATTATAGACGAAGCGCACATGTTAACAAGAGAAGCCTCAAATGCACTTTTAAAATCTCTGGAAGAACCCCCCTCTCATGTCTATTTTATTCTTGCAACAACTGAGCCTAACAAACTTTTGCCCACCATCCTATCAAGATGTCAGAGATATGATTTTAGAAGGCTTGATTATCCCTTAATAGTTAAATACTTAAAGGAAATTTGCGAAAAAGAAAATTACCATATAGATGAAGAGGCACTTGAGCTTATTGCTAAGGAAGCACAGGGAAGTTTAAGAGATGCTCTTTCTCTTCTTGATCAGGCAATGGCATACGGAACAAAAACAAGAGAAGATGTGATTTCTGCTTTTGGATGGCACGAAACCATATTGGTAGAAGAAATTGCAAGCACACTTCTTGAAAAAAATCTAAAAAAAACTTTGGAGATTGCTCAAAAAGTTTATGAACAGGGAATAGATTTGGTCTATTTAATGGAAAAATTGACAGAATTTTTCAGGGAGCTTCTTGTAATAAAAGCATTCCCAAAAGAGAGTAAAATTGGTTTCCAAACACCAGAACTGAGAGAGCTAATTCTTGAACATGAGCTGGAGGATATCTTACTTATATTTCAAAGCTTGGTAAAAGATCTTGAAGTATTGAGAAGAAGTAATTATCCTCAATTGCAGTTTGAACT
>DAIQAS010000065.1:0-6675 GCA_036781525.1 Thermodesulfobacterium sp.
GTTTAGACACTTTACAAGCTATTTAGTCTTCGTAATATGTTGCTGAAGCCTTATCGGTTTCAAAAACGGTGACTTCTTTTACTTTTACATCTGAATAGGAAGCAAGTTTTTCTTTAACTTTATTAAAGATGTATTCTGCAATTTTTTCTGAAGATGGATTGACCTCTTTAAAATAAGGGATTTCGTTTAACAATTTGTGGTCAAGCTCTGAAAGAACTTCTTTTAGTATGTTTTTGAGTATTTTAAAGTCTATGAGTATATCCGTACTATTTAATTTTGAGCCTTCAACAACAAGTTCTACTTTCCAGTTGTGTCCGTGTAAATTTTCACAGGGTCCTTGATAATTTTTAAGATAATGGGCAGATGAGAAATGGTCTTGAACTTTCAATCTAAACATATAAAAATGAGGCGGCGCGGGGATTCGAACCCCGGATTCACGGCTTTGCAGGCCGTCGCCTTACCGCTTGGCTACGCCGCCAGGTTTTCTATTCTGGTGGCGGCGGAGGGACTTGAACCCCCAACCCTGTGGATATGAGCCACATGCTCTAACCAGTTGAGCTACGCCGCCACTTTTAAAAGTTATATTTAAGTATAAAAACTAATTTCCTCTTGTCAAGAGCTTTTCTCTTATTTCACACTTACGGAAGTGTGAGGGTCTGGATAAAAAATGGAAGGAAAAGATTTTTAAAGATTAATTAAAGTTTTTTTCTATTTATCCGATATATAAATTACAAAAAAGAAAACAAAAACTAAAAGGAGGTGGGGGATATGGCAGTAAAAATTAACTTTAACGCAGAAGCAGCAAAAACACACACGGCGCTCATCCAAAACGAGCGTGCAATGGGTAAGAGCCTTTTAAGGCTCTCAACAGGTTACAGAATCCTTTCCGCTGCTGATGACGCTGCAGGGCTTTTCATTGCTGACCAGCTCGGAGTGGTTGCTTCAGCACTTGACCAGGGTAACAGAAACATTCAGACCGGAATTTCCGCTTTGCAGATTGCTGAGACAAATGCAGGACAGATCTACACAAAGCTTCAGGAAATCTACATTCGTGCACAGAGTGCTGCAAACGACATTAACGACCCCAATGCAAGACAGGCTTTACAGCAGGAAATTAACAACTTTATTGATGCTATTCAAAAAATCGGAACAGATACTGAGTATAACGGAATCAAACTTCTTGATGGAACATTTACAGGTAAGTATATCCACTACGGACCGAGAATGAATCAAAAAGTTACCATTTCTATTAGCAGTTTAAAAGCTTCTGACCTTGGTGCATACATAGCAACTGGAACAGGTGGAACCGCTAAAACAGCTAATTCTACAACAGACGGATTTTCTACATGGGTTCAAAATCAAAGTGATTATTGGGTTGCTGCTGGTGAATACCTACAGGTTAATGGAATAAATGTAGCAGGAGATTCAGGAAAAGTAGTTGATGCTTCAGTAATTGCAAATAATATTAATAGCAATGATACCCTTGTAAGCCAGGGAATAGAAGCAACTGCCACAAATACAAGTACAGCATCTACCGCCTTTGATAAGGTAGGAGATATTACCGTAGTAGGTAGTACTACAGATTCATCTGCTACTGTAAACCTTGTTTTAAATTTCTATGTAGGAAATGATACCACTGTAGATTTTTCTCTTACTTCCTCTAATGTTACTGTCTCTGGGACAAATACATCCACAGGAAGTCTTTTTAATGATTTAGATGATTTGATCTCTGATATTAATACTGCAGCTTCAAATGCAGGAGTTGAAATTACTGCTACTGAGTCAAGCGATGGTAAACTTGTTTTAACTACATCAAATGGAGAAACAATCGGAATAGAAGCTAAACTTAATGTGACAGTAAGTGGAACTGCTTCGGTAACAGCAGTACTTAATTTAGATCAGTTACTTTATGGAGCCTCTTCAGTAACATACACTAATTCCAGTCTTACAGCAAATACCACTCAATATGCTCATGCTGTAAAAGTAGGTAATCTCACTATAGGTGGTGTAGACAACTTTACTGTATCTAACAATGGACTTGGTGCACTTAGTGGAATAACCTCTGTAGAGAGACAGAATCTTTATTCTATTGATGTAACAAGTAATACCGGAGCCGAAACTGCCTTAATGATTGTAACCAAAGCTCTGCAGAAGGTTGACACAATTCGTTCTCAAATCGGAGCTACCATGAACAACTTACAGGCTATTTATGATGCCCAGAAATCTGCTTATGACAACACCAAAGAGGCTGAATCTGTCATCAGGAATACCGACTATGCAAAAGAGATGAGTGAATTTACTTCTTACCAGATCCGTATGCAGGCAACCATTGCCATGCTTGCTCAGGCAAATACACTTCCTCAATTAGTCCTTCAGCTTTTGAGATAATGACTTAGCTAACGAATATCTTTTAGAGAGGGGGTCTCCCCCTCTCTTTTTTTTATTTTAGTTTGCTTTCTAAATTTCCAATAGTTTTCTCTAAAATTTCTACATAAATTTCCTTTATTCTTTCAAAAATTTCCTCTGCGGTTTTTTCTTCATAAATGTGAGAACTTAAATTTCTATCTTCAAGCATATCAAGAAATATTTCATCATCTTTAATTAACCCTTGTCTAAAAGCCTCTTTAATACAGCTTCTTGGACTATTACACTCTATTCCCAAGTAAGAAAGCAATATTTTCAAAGTTTTCCAAAAAATTTCAAAAGTATATTCAAATCTTTGTATAACGCCATCTTTTTCAAGTTGTGTTTTTGCTTGGGATACACCTTCTTTTAATGTCTTTAAAGCTTTTTTAAGCTTATTTATACTTAGAAGTATTTCTGTTTTTTTCATAAATTATTCTCCCTGTTTCATTTATTATATTTTTAAATTCCTCATCTACTTTTTCAAGAAAAACCAGGTCTACAAAAAAGGGCCAGCTTATAGTTTCAATTTTTTCTTTAAGTTTTCTAAAATCCCTTATAGAAAGTTGAGGAACTCCTTCTATAGCAAGATCTATATCTGAATATGGAGCAAAATTTCCTTTAGCTCTTGAACCAAAAAGAATTATCTTCTCAGGTTCAAGGGTTTCCTTTAGAAGTTTGACAATTTTTGCCAAAATTTTTTCATATTTTTCTCTGTGATTAACCATTTTAATTTTATTTTAATAATAGCGCACTTTTTGTCAAATTCAGTTATTCTAAGCTTGCTTAACCTTTCAAAGTTAGTATAATGAGAAAAAATATATTTAAGTTTTATCCAAAAAGGAGGATAAATACTATGCTTTCACCTTTTAAAGCATTTAAAGAACCTATTATAATTGATGAGGAAGAGCATAAAGATTTAAAAATTGTAAAGCCTGATGATTATAGTTTTATGAATGAGGTTGAAATTGTTCCTTTAACCTTTTCAGAGCTTCTTTCTGTTTCTATGTATTATCCTGTTATGTTCGGAAGTTTTGAAGGAGAACTTTTTCCTTTTGCTGTGCTCGGGGTTAACGGAAAAAATGTTTATTTAAATGATGAGGGATTTTTTAAGGTAGATGTAATTCCAAAAGTAGTGCAGAGCTATCCTTTTGGGGTTTTACGGAAAAAGGAGGGCGAGACCACAGATTGGATAGTAATTGTGGATAAAGCCTGGGAGAGTGAAGATGGTTATAGGCTATTTGAAGAAAATGGAGATTCTATCTATTTTAAAAGTGTTAAATCAGAGCTAACAGAGCTTGCCCTTGATTTTCAAAGAGTATATGAGTTTACTCAGGAGATAGTTAAGCTAAACCTTTTAAAGCCCATTGATTTTGAGGTTACAACCAAATATGGGAAATCCCAATTTAAAAACGTTTTAATAGGAAACATAGAGTCCCTTTCCAAAATTCAACCAGAAAAACTTTATTATTTAAATACATCTGGATATTTACCCCTTATTTATTCTATATATTTTAGTGTAAGAAACTTTAAACTGTTTGATTTAATTTAAATTAACTCATAAGATCAGTATAAGGCCCAAAATCAGGTGAGTGGCCAATGTGTCTAAAGTGGTCAAAGTATAACCAATAACGAGGAGGGTTGTAAAGTTTAACAAGATCAGGTTCAGGAAATAAATCTTTATGCCACATGTCTTTCCTGACAAAAAAGGCATTTGTACCTGTTATATTAGTTCCAACAAGAACATAATCTTTTTTCTCTGCGACTTCTACAATGGCTTTTAGAGATGAACCCATATAATCAGTTCCCTGCCACCAGAAATTGGGATTATAAGGAGGTTTTTTACTTAAAGTTGGTGGAAATTTAGAATTATATTCTATACATATCACTAATGGTTTTTTAGTTAAATATTCCAGTAAATATATGTCCATACCATCAATATCAATAGAAAGGAATTCAAATTCCTCATTCTTAACGCATGTGTTAATCAGTCTATTAATACTATCAATTTTAACATACTCATTTAAAACTTTTAATCTACCATTTTTAATCACATAATCAAATTTATTTTTGATAAAATTTACATAATTTGAATTAGCTTCTATCCATAAACCTTTCCATCCCTTGTGTAAAAGATAAAGGGTATTACACTCAAGCCCATTTTCTACACCTATTTCTACAAAAATACCATTATGAATACCAAGACGCCTGAAAATTTCTTCAATTATTCCATCTTCTTCATTTTGACTGTAGGCTTTAAAACCATAGGGTTCAAGTCTAAGTGGATCTTCTTTAGCAATTTTATTTAAAATTTTTTCAATTTCCTGTCTTGCTAAATATCCTGCTATCCTTATATTTTGAGAAAGTATTTGTAACAGGAGTTGAGACTGGTGAGTTTCATTTGACATTTTTACTCCTCCATTTAGATTTTTTAAACTTGCTATACTTTATCGTCTCTCCACATAATATCTGCTGCTGAGATAGCTATAGCTTCACTTATGATCTTTTCCCAGTTGATACCGCTTTTTCCTTTTACACCGATAGCATATTGGAAATTTCCGAGATATCTTGCATTTACATATAATGGCTTCATTACATCAAGAATGATAGCGGTAATAACCTCTTTTGGTAAAGTGATACTCTGACCCTGCTGGGTATTAAGGGAAACACTTTTCGGGGCTAAGCCTTCAAGAACAGTTCCGGTAAGGAGTGGTTCGGTAAATACAACCACTTCTTCAAACCCAGCAAGTTTAAGACCGTGATAAATAGTCCAAGGTTTAAAGCGATTTAAATGGTGGGGAGGATAGTCATGCCCCCACCATTGATATTTTAAGTAAGATTTAGCTAAATTTCTAAAGGCAAAATACGGAGGAGAGCTAATAATTAAAAATCCATCTTTGTCTAAAAGCTCGTAAATTCCTTTCAAAAATTCAAAAGGTTTTTCTACGTGTTCAATAACCTCAAAGGCAGTAATTATTTTATAAGGACCTTTAAATTCTTCTGGAAGTTCCTCAAAAGTTAAAGCTTTGGCAACATTTAACTTAAATTTTTTTCTTGCTATTTCTACTGCTTTTTCACTCGCTTCCATCCCATAAACTTCAAAACCTTTAGCTTTAGCAAGGAGCAAAAAATTGCCAGTAGAACATCCTATGTCTAAAAGTTTTCCTTTAGGTAAAATGGATAATATAGGAAGCAAAACATTAAAACGAGGGACTCTCTCCCATTTTTTGGTTTCTTTTACAGGATCATTTTCAACTTGTTGAAAACATTCATAGTCAAATGTGGAACTAACACTTAAAAGATCTTCTAATTTATGTTCATAAGCCTCATCATAATCCATAGCCTTAACAGGATAAGGGAATTGGAGTCCGCAACTTGGGCATTCAAAAATTCGATGTTTGTTAATAACCTCAAACAAGCTGAAGGTGCCAGAAAATTGACAGAGAGGACATTTTTCTGGCATAGGATATTCTTTTTCGCAAGTAAGTTCAGCATCCTTAAGAGCATAATAAATTACCTTAGGAGGGATACTCTCGATACATGGGCTGTAAAATTGATGCTTTACTTTGGCTTCAGGACAGGGGTCGCTTAAGGCATGAATTCCACAAGGTGCTTTACAGGTATTTCCTTGGTAATTGGGAGAGACGGGAATAACTGTAGGATAGGTAGAACACCTAAGCTCAGCTTTAATAGGTCCTGTTACAAAGACAGACGGTTTTTTAAGTCCTCCTGCAATATGAAGGGTTGCTGTATCAGCTGTTATCACAGCATCAGAAAGATAAACTGCTGCCACAAGGTAGCGTACATCCTTCATAAGATAAGAAAGATTTGCAGCTCTTATTCCGTAAGCATCAAGGGCAACCTCAACAGTTATATCTTCTTCAGGAAGACTACAGATTATAGGTACATACTCTTCCCAGATTAAATCTTCAATATCTTTTAAAAGTTTCGGAGGTAAGGTTCTGTGAATAGAAGAAGCAAGATAGTGAAAAAGTAAAATTTTGTTTTTCTTGGAGAGCCTTTTTATATCCTCAAAAACAGGTTTCAATTCTTCAACAATTTGTGGATCTACATACACATCCGGGGTTTCATCTTCTGCAAAATGGAGTCTAAATTTCCATAAGAACCACTTAACCATATTTAAGTTATCAAAAGCAGGAGTGTTTACCATTTCTACAGCTTTAATCATATAGTTTGCCTTAACAACTTCTTTAATGGGAGCAGGATGTGGGAAAAGTTTGTCTATATAGGAAAGATTTTCCAGCACTGGCC
>DAIQAS010000066.1:0-1339 GCA_036781525.1 Thermodesulfobacterium sp.
GGTTAGATATGCTTCCCATTTTTAATTCCTATTTCTTAATAGTTGACTCCTTTAAACCGCAAAGCGAAATATTACCTAATTCGTTCATATACGCATTATTGCGTATATATCTCCAAACTTAAGGTATATGCAAACTATTTTATTTATCTATCCTTCTCTGAAGTCATAAGTCTTCCTCCATTATGCTCTCCAATGGATTTTTTATCCTTACAAGCTCAAGTGAATTTCATTTTCTTCCAGAAATTGTTTTTAAATTTCTTTATCAATTCTAATAATAAGGAACACGGATTATAACCCTGTTATTTTTTAAATTCAATTTTCACCCCAGGAATTTTGTCTTCCCTCTGTTATTTTTATAAAGAGTAAGTTTTTAATAAAGTTAATATTCATGTAATATTATTTTTTGTCTAATTCTTTCTGTTCTACTATCATTAGATTACTTCCTATTCTATATTCAATTGAAAAATAAAAACTTAGAAAATAAATAATTGATGGAATTATTATAAAAATAACAGAAGATTTATCCAATTTTATTAAATCTAAATATTTATCTAATATCCAAAATACTGGTATACTTCCAAAAAAGCAACATATTCCAGCCCAGAACCTGTGAAAATTAAAATAAAGTTCTGAAAGAGCAAAGGATTTTCTTTCCTCTATAAATTGAAGTATATCTCTAATAACGAATTTTTGCCAAAAAATCTTTTCTTCTGGGTTTAATATCATACGCCAGGGTAAATTCTTAGAAAATTTATCAAAATTTTCTACTGGTATATAAAAAAGATATGTATATAAGAAGAGAAAAATACTTATTAACCAACCCAAAATAGGAATGCTACATATAAAAAGAAACCATTTCTCAAAAATAGGTTCTACATTTTCTTTGTTACCTTTTTTATTCAAGATTAGAATACCAAAAAGAATATTTAATACAAAAAATTCCCAGATACAGCTAAAAAATTCCCCAATAAAAAAAGGCAATCGCTATTAACAACCATTTATTTTCAAGAATTAATTGTCGGGTTTCAGAAGGGATTAGTTGATTATTATTTATTATTACAATATAAAAAATTATTACTATTCCGCAAAGAATTGAACTAATAGCTCTAAATAGAAAAGGGCTAAACCTTTCTATGTTCACAGTAAATCTAATTTTAAAAATTGTTTTCTAAAGTCAATAATTCGAATTGCCTCATTAAAAATCTAAATGAGGCATTACGTAATTAAGGAATAGAGCCAAATTATTACATTAAAAATTTTAAATTTTAATACTTGTAAAAACACTATTTTTGAAATTTGTTTAAAAAATTAACATAGTGTCAAGAAAATTGTGTATGGA
>DAIQAS010000066.1:1349-6374 GCA_036781525.1 Thermodesulfobacterium sp.
TTAGATTTTTAAATGAAGTATTACGAAATAAAACTATAAAAAATTAAAAAATAGTTGAATTTGATAGGATAGTTACTTTTTGCATTAATGGTTGCTTTCATCCTTTTTAAAATGATTTTATTTTTAATTTTTCAACTAAAATGTTTGGATATAAAATAAATATATGAGATTTGGGCATTAGGTTAATAATGAATGATAAATACTATCACATAGGATTGTGGCGATACGCAAAAGAATTTTATTGTGCTGCCAGAAAGCTCGGAGATGAAGATAAACTTAGCATAGTAGTGTATTATTTGTATTGTCATGCAATTGAGTTGGTTTTTAAATCAGCACTTGTTTTTTGCGGATTTGAAGAAAGAGATTTAAAAAAAATAGGACATGATTTAATTAAAGCATGGAGAAAAGTTGAAGAAGTTGAACCTGATTTATTTAATAAACTATGGTATAAAGAAAAAACAAAAAAAATTATTAATATCGTCAATTCTTATTATAGAGGAAAAGAGTTCGAGTATATCAAGAAAGGAGCAAAGCGATTTCCAACACTGCAAGAAGTTCGAGATGTAATTGAAGAATTGCTATTGGTTATAGGTAAATATATTAATATTCCTGATACGCAGCTAAACAAGCTTCTTCATCAGTTTAAGTTAAAATACGAAACTTAATGTCCTGTTTTTCTAAAGCTAAACTTTTTCTCCACCTCTTCTTCGGACATGGGTTCGCTGAATAGAAATCCCTGAACGTAATCGCATCCGACCTTTTTAACAAACTCAAGCTGCTCCTCCTTTTCAATACCCTCTGCACACACCTCCACACCGAGATCTCTGCTGAGCTGAACTATAAGCTCAAAAATCAATCTTGCTCTGTTGTTGTGAGGAAGATCTTTTGTAAAGGATCTGTCAATTTTGAGCATGTCAAAAGGAAAATCTCTGAGATAGGCAAGAAGAGAATAACCGGCTCCGAAGTCATCAACCGCCACTTTAAGACCGGTGTCTTTCAGTTTCTCAAGAACATCTATATAGTGCACGTGAGATTTTATAAGTGCCCTTTCTACGATCTCTATTATAATTTTGCATTCGGATTTACAGTGCTCAATGAGATATTTCAAAAAATTGCCCGAAATAAATCCTCTCTCTGAAATATTCACGGCAACAGGAAGACCCCATTTTTCAGAATTTTTAAGAGCCGTCCTCACAAGCTTTTCTTCAAGCCTACCCATGTAGGGATGTTTTTCAAGTGTCTTTATAAAATCCGCTGCGGGGTGCACTTTTCCGTCTTTTTCAACGATTCTCAAAAGCGCTTCAAATCCCGCAACCTCTAAATTTTCAGCTTTAAAAAAGGGCTGGTAAAAGTAGGTAAAAAGATCTTCTTTTATGGCTTTTTCGATAAGTTCATTTGTTTTAAATTTTTCAGCTTTTTCTTTTTCCAGTGTTTGACTGTAGAATTTTACCGCATCAATTCCCTCTTTTAAAGCTTCCTTTAAAGCAGTACCTGACTTTTCAAAAAGTTCTTCAAACTCTTCTCCATCTGAGGGATAAACGGATATCCCTGCGTTAATAAAAACTCTGATTCCCTCAACAGGGTAAAGAAACAGCCTGTATATTCTATCAACAACCTTTGAAATGTACTCTTCTCCTGGGAGCTCCATAAATATTGCAAATTCGTTTTCCTCTATTCTGCAGAGCACATCCGCCTCACGGATATTTTTTTTAAGAATATCCTCCGCTTTTTTGAGAATGCCCGGATTTTTTTCAGGTATGCAGAGCCTTATTAAAACTCCTGAGTTTGCTTTTTTGAGCTTTTCTGAGACCTTATCTGCAAATTTCTTTGAATCTCCCATTTCTTCCTCCGCTGCTGCCTGTTTTTTTATATATCCACTCCCAGGTGTTTTTTCACCCACTCTTCAAAGCGCTTTGACTTTCTTTTACCGTGAATCAGCATGCTGACGGCAGCAGGAGTGATTCCGAGTTCTCTTGCGATATCCTTTTGTTTGAGTCCTTTTAAAATCAAAGCCGCTTTTATTTTTATTGCTTTTTCTCTATTTTTTGTTAAATTTTTTCCGCTTTTCTTTTTATTTTTCCGGTTGCCTGTTTTCATGTTCTCATTATCATTAGTTATTAGATAAGTTAATTAATTAACTTATAAGGAGTAACAAAATTTTATTATTTGTCAAGATAATGATAATAAAAATTTATTAAAAATTAGTACTACATTAAATGGGAGATTTAAAAGACAGACTAAAGATTTTGCGGAGAAAGCTCGGTATTTCTCAAAAAGAAATGGCAAGGGAGCTGGGAGTTCCTTTTACCTTGATTTCAAAATACGAATGCGGCAAAATTAAACCGGGAGCTGATATGCTTTCAAAAATTGCACTGAGATACAATGTTAATCTAAATTGGTTACTCACAGGTCAGGGTAATATTTTTGTAGAACCGGATGACAGCACCAATTTTTCTGATCCCCTGATACCTTTCAGTTCTGAAGAAGATTATTTGATTTTAAAAAAACTTTCGGAGTCACCGGTTATAAAAGAGTTTGTGGTAAAATTGATCAAAGCAAGAAGTGGAGATAAAAAAGCTCTGTCAGAAATCAGAGAAATGTTGAAAGGATTGTTAATGCTGTTGTAAAAGCATAATAACAAAATTTAATTACGGAGGTTATGGAGGTATAACATGAAAGCTCCGGTATTTAAATATGTTTGTATTTCAGATTTACATCTGGGAGAAGAAGACAGTCTCCTTACAAATCTTTACAGGAATCATCATAAAGCAGACCCTCTAAATCTATCTCCTGTTATGATTTGTCTGAAAGACTGTCTTTACAATCTCATTAAAGATGCGGAAGGTTTTCCGGAAAACAAACCTGCACTTATTATTCTCGGAGATGGACTTGATCTGGCATTATCCCAGGATAATACAACTGTGATGGTTTTTGAAAGATTTATTGAGAGTTTCTTTTGGGAAGTCCCCGAGTCTCTTTTCAAAGAAATAATATACATTCCGGGAAATCATGACCATCATATCTGGGAAACAGCGAGAGAAATTCAATATGCTGAATACATTAAAAGGCATTATCAGAATGTGGAAATTCCCATTTCCTGGCACAGAACAAGAGCAGTTCCTGAAAAGCCAACAGATTTTATTAATTCTCCATTACTTGAAAGTGCGGTTCAGAGGGTGTTGAAAAGAAAGAATGTATCAGTTGAAGTTCCTGTTAATATTCTTTATCCTAACTTTATTTACTGGGAAAAAGGGGAAAGGAATAAGTTTATCGTTTTTCATCACGGGCACTTTTTTGAAAGATTGTATTATTTGATGAGTTATTTGAACGAAATAATCTTTTCTGAAAAGACAGGAAAATTTCCTCCTGATAACATAGACGATATTGAAGCTGAGAATTTTGCATGGATTGATTTTTTCTGGTCAACTCTTGGAAGGTCTGGAGAGGCAGGAGAAAAATTGGAAACAATCTGGGAATTGCTTCAGAGTGAAAGAGGGAAGGAGAAATTAATTGAAAATCTTTCCAGAGGACTTGCTAAAAAATTGGACATTCCTTTAATCCCTGGAGACTTTCTGGAAGAAAAAACATTGAGAGTTATTCTGAATTTTCTTGTTAAACTACACAGTGAAAAGCTGGAAAAAATGATAGATGAAGATATGAGCAAAGAATTCTATCAACTGCTTAAAAACTATCTTGGTAATGCTGTATTTAATCAAATAAAAGATGAAACCGGTCTTGAAAATTCAGAAATAGAAAATTCGGAGATGGTGCTTGTTTTTGGTCATACCCACAAGCCTTTAAGCAGAATGGAAAAAATAGAACCGTATAAAAACTGGATTAAAATTTACAATACAGGCGGATGGGTGGTGGACAAACCCGGGCTGGATCCTTTATACGGAGGAATGATAGTTTTTGTAGATGACAAAGGCAATACCGCAGGGTTAAAAGTTTTTTCTCTTGGTAAAAAAGAGAAACCTTATCCCGTTGAGATTCAATCTTCGGAAGACGAACCAGGTGAGCTTTACAGGTATTTATCAGAAAAAGTGGAAAAGGATAAAAGCTGCTGGGAAAAGCTGTTAACAACTTTACACAACGCGGCAGAAATAAGAGCGGCACACTTAAGAAAAATAGTGTCAGAATAAAATTTTTGCAATTTCTGCAGCAGTGAGTTCACTCGGAGTATAACTGCCAGATTCTGACTGTATTATCATCACTTCCAGAAGCTAAAAGAGTTCCATTTGGAGAAAAAGCAACAGATAAAACGCTCAATGAATGCTCTTCAAGTATTTTTATTAATTTTCAATCAGCAGTTCTCCAGATTTTAATGGTACATTCTTCACTTCCTGTAGCAAGAATTTTTCCATACGGTAAAAAAGCAGTGGAATAAATATTTTGAAGTATGTCTTCATCTATTGGAGCACCAACTCTAATAACCAGAAGACAAGCTGCATTTTGTGATGGTTTTTGAATTTTGAAAAACTTTTTCCAATTTTTTAATTTATTCCACAAGATATTCTTTTTCCCAAAAAAACACTTTATGTGGAGTTTTTATTTTGATCCTTAATGTTCTTTTCGCAAAGAAAGGTTATGGGATGGTTACCGGTCCATCCTATGCTGGTAGTACAGGGTCAAGTGGTGCCCGCACACCTTCCCCTGTTACCAGTAATACCAGTAATAACACAATTAAAACTGTATAAGTCCATATCTTTTTAGATTGGGTATTATTTTTTAAAAAATTTTCACAATATCATTTTAGCAGTGGTTTGTTTTTTAATCCAAAATGAGGTCTCTCTCCATTATACCATATCAAATACTCCATTAACCTTCTGTTAAATACCTCCAAATCCTCTCTTAACTCTTCTTATACAAATATATCGTTGCTCTTGAAACCCCAAATGCAGAGACAGTTGCAGAAGTTCCATATTTATTATGAAACTCTATCACTTTAAGCCTGAAAGCCACTTCTTCTCTTTTGGCAGCATTCTTAATTGCTGAAAGCCTCTCGGCAAACCTTAAATCTTTGGT
>DAIQAS010000067.1:0-120 GCA_036781525.1 Thermodesulfobacterium sp.
TTGATAAGGATTTTTCTTAGAGTTTCGTATGAGAGGGAGATATTGTGTAGGGAAGCAAGTTTGTCTTTGAAATGGGAGATGTTAAAGTCGTAGTAGAGAGTGGTTCTTAGGTGGATTATT
>DAIQAS010000067.1:269-6309 GCA_036781525.1 Thermodesulfobacterium sp.
AAAAAGAGGTGACATTTTAAATTTGAATCCACAGTAACTGTAAGTTTCTTGATTTTTGAAAAAAGTAATTTATATATTACAATATGATATGATAACAAAATATAACAAAATAAAAGATGAAAAGAATGAAAGAAAGAGTTACTGTTACCATTGATCGTGAAATAGTAAATCATCTCAAGATCCTTTCAAAACAAACAGGAAAGAGTTTTTCTGAAATTGTAAATGAAGGTCTTAAAGAGTGGTATTTTACTAAAAAGAAAGAATCAGGTGGGAAAAAGCTTTTGGAAGTTATAAAAAGGTTCAGCAAAGAAGAAGTGAAGTCGATGTTTGATGAACTTAAATTTATAAGGAAAGAAGGATGGAGAGAATAGGACTTGATACCGGTTTCTTTCTCAAAATCATGGAGGAAAATGAAACCGCATTGAAAATATGGGAAGAAATTATAAAAGGAAATATTCAATCTTTTGTTTCTGTTCTGGTAATTTTTGAATTAAAAAGGCTGTTTCATAAAAGAGAAAAAATTCGTTTGTGGGATGATTTTTATGATGCAATAAAATCAACTTCTATCATAACTTCTTTAACAGAGGAAGTGGCTTTAAGTGCAGCTTCTCTTTCTCATGGAACAGGATTACCTGCCGTTGATAGTCTGATATACACTTCCTACCTGAAACAGAATATTTCCAAATTTTACACAACTGATAGTGACTTTGAAGTCATTTCCAGGGAAAAACCAGAAATTATTTTTTTATGAAATTTTTCAGTAAAATAAAGATAGAAACAGAATCTGGATATGGGGTGGAAATGAAGAAAGGAAATTTTTAAACAAATGGGAATCGGAGTTTATGAGTTCGCAGAAATGGTATTGTAAAAAAATTAAAAATCTCTGAAACATGGTCTTATAGAATTAGCGAACATATTTAAAAAAATATTAACCTTAGGTAAAGCAGACTTTACCAGAGATGAATAAAGAAGCATTCTTGATTAATTCTTATTATAGAAGATTATTTAAAGAGAACTATTTTCCAATATTTTTTGAGCTTTTAACTTAGCCTCAATAGAGTTGAAAACTTTTTTAAAAGTAAATCTCTGGTAGCTTCAATTATTTCGACCACGGCTAAAAATCTTTTTTCTGTAATCCGCATTTTTGTATATTCGCGAATTTTCTTTCCCGGATGAATCCAATTTCTCAGTTCCCTAACATAATTAAGTAACCAGTCTCCCAATTCACCTTTTTCTGGTTCTTCAGTTCCTTTATAAGGTATCCATCCAGCTTCAAAAGAAATTAATAAAAGCTCTTTGAGTCCATACTTTACAATTTCCTTCTTATGAAGCATTTTCTTTTTACATAAGGATTTGATAGCTTTTTCTGTTTCTTCCGGAAAGAGGTCTGTTACACTTAAAAGAAGTGCCTCGAGAAAAGCAGCAGCTATAATACAACCGTCTAAATAAGCCCTAGCCTCTTCACAGCGCTCAATTTCTCGCCATAAAACTCCCAGATATTTTTGAAGATCATTAAACTGTTCTTCAGTAAGTATTGTCTTGTTCGTATTTTGTTCCATAAATATTTTATCGTACTACATTAACATCCTTAGGAGTTGTATCAACCTGATTATAAAAAGTATAAGGTCCTACGTGTTTAACTCTTCTGAATACTTCCTCTTACCAATACAGAACTACCTGATAAAACATTTATTCTTCCGAAACTGAATATCCTGATTGTTCCTGTACCGTCATAGAGATCGCATATGGTATAAGGATTGCCTTTTTTGGAAATTCTGTATTCAACTTCTTCACATACACCTTTAAGTTTAATCAATTGACCGTCGTATTGATCCGAATTAGCAAGCAGGTCATACACTTTTACTGTCTCAATTTTTACTTCCTGAAATCCATATTCAGGACGTTTCCATTCGGAGTATATTTCAAGTAAAACAAGTAAAAAGATAAAGACTATTATCCCAACAATAAAAATGAAAGCATCTTTAATAGGAAACTTATAACTGCGAATATAACTTCGGTGCTTGAAATTGTAATCCATTAAGAAAATATCCTTCCCTCTGGTTGTTTTGTTAATGGTTGCTTTATTAACACTTTTTCAGAAGAAGAATTAGCAATTTTTTCAATAAAGTAAAAAATTTTATGCAGATCTTCTAAATAGAATATTTCTAACTGAGAAAGTCCCATTATAAGTGTTTTTAGATCTTTAGCTCTTTCACTGCAAGACTTAAAAGTGGAAAAGAGAAACTCTGTTAGGTTCGCTTTCATAAAATGTGTTCCCTTCTATCTTAAGAATTTTTTATATAAATAATATTAATTAAAAATCAATCGCAAATTATTAATCCAAGAGTGGTAGCTACTGTAAGGTTCATCCGTTTTTTTTATTTTCTTTATTATCTCAATAAGCATGTCGTAACTTACCCCGGTTTGAAATGTGACACCTTAAATTTGAATCCGCAAGATCTATACATTTGCTTGACTTTTAATTCTTTTTATTTTACATGTGTTAATACTGGTAACAGGGGGAAGATGCCGGCACCGCTTGACCCTTCCATAACTTTTCCTTATCCAGATTATTTTATATTTTCTTTACAGTTCTAAAACAGAACGTTCTTCTTAAAATTTAGTTCTATTATAGAACTAAATTATTGAAAAAATCAAAAAATAGTTCTATAATAGAACTATGAATGTAAAAGAACTGGTTTCTTATCTAGAAGAAATTCACGAAAGAATCAAGCTTTCTCTTACTGAAAAACTGAGACCTCTTTACAAAACCATAGAATTGAAAAACACGAGAGCGGTTTTGGTTTATGGCCAAAGGGGTGTTGGTAAAACAACCTTTTTACTTTACCGTTCCAAGGACAAACCTTTTCTTTACTTGTCTGCGGATCATCCCCTTATACTTGCCTATCCTTTATATGAGGTTGTTCGTGAAGTATTTGCCAGGGGATATGAAGGAGTAATTATTGATGAAGTCCATCATGCCAGAGATTGGAGTTTACATCTTAAAGCTTTGTATGACGACTATCCAGAACGATACATCTGGGCAAGTGGAAGCAGCAGTCTTCTTTTAAAAACGGGAATTGCCGATCTTTCACGAAGATTTATTCAGATAAAATTGCCTTTAATTTCTTTCCGAGAATATCTTTATTTAACCTCTAAGATATTAACTGATCCTGTGGATTTGTTTAACATAAAAAAAGAAGTTTTTGAGGTTGTTAAAAAAGTAAACATATTAAGAGCTTTTAGAGAGTATGTCAGCGCAGGCACAAGACCTATCTTTTTTGAGGGAGAGTACTGCAAAAGGATACAGGGTATAATTGAAAAAACAATTTTTTATGATGTGCCTTTCTTTTTACCATCCATTCAGAGCAATCACTTAAGACTTATGCAGGTAGTTTTTGGATATTTAATCAGCTCTCCAGTTCCTACTATAAATGTAACAAAGCTTTGCAATGAGTGGCACGTTGGAAAAGAAAAACTGTATCAACTTTTAAGCATAATGGAAGCTCTTGAGCTTTTAAGAATTGTGAGAAAGAAAGGTGATAAAAGTGTTTATTCCAAGGGAGCTAAAATGCTAATAAACGATCCTTCAGTTTATTACTGTTATAAAGGGAATTTGGGGTCAGCTCGAGAGGCTTTTGTTGTTTTTAGTCTTTCCGAAAGGTATGAAATATATGCAAGTTTAAAAGAGGAAGAATGTGACTATTTTGTAAATGAAATTAAGATAGGGGTAGGAGGGAGAAAAAAGGAGTTGAAAGGTGCTGATTTTGTAATAGCGGATGATCTTGAAGTGCCGGTGAAAAACAGACTTCCCATGTGGCTTTTAGGATTTCTCTGGTAAATATTTTCAGTCAATTCAAGTTAGCACTAAAAGATTTCTAAGTTTAGCCTTCCAAAGCAAGTTGACTTTGTTTCTTCCTATATTAATTTTATTATTAGTGCTGTTCAGGGAGGTCTCCTGGGGATCACTTGACCTGGCAGCAGCTTCGTGGTGCCCAAGCTCACCACGAGACGGGATGGGCTCTCCTTCTTGGGGAGCCCATATTACTCTATAGTCACCTTTCAAAATCCTACTTTAAATTTTGCAAAGAATTTTTAATCCGATTCTGCTTTTTAAACTTTATTTACATTTAAAAGTATTCATTGCCGACATTACCGGTTTTTTTCATAAAAGATTTTTTCTCATTTCTAAAATTTGAGGTCTTAAGAGAAATTTTAATTAGCACTGTAATTTCTTTTGCTAAGGGGCTTTCAGATTTCCTTTTTCTCAAGGCTTCTTCTTGGTTAGTTTTGGTTGAGCTTGAAAGAAGGGAATCCTTTAAATTCATCTTTAACCCTAATCCATACACAAATTTTATAATGCTACTTATTTTTAATTCTCTATAATATCTCTTAAGGTTTCTTTAAAAGTTTCGTTTAATTTTAGGGTATCTTCCTCAAAGATGTTGTTGAGAGAAATGCTCCTGATTCTTAAATCAATCCCCTCTTTTCCAAGTTTATAGAATTCATTAATTTCTCTATCGCTATTAATTTCTTGTGGATAGAGAAGAACACTCTTTACATTTATTGAGTCTTTATCAGCAAAATCGTATCTGATCTCCTTACAGTAGGCATAAATCTGATAAAGGTCCTGTTGAGAAACTTTTTTGATCAGATTTTCTTCTAATTCTGTCCCCTCCTCTTTTGAATCCTCCTTTAAAAGCTTGTATTTTGTGTCAATTATAATCAATTCCTTTTTAAGTCCATTTTCTTTTTTTGTCTTTTTAATCACTATATCAGGTATTAATTCGAATAAATATTTGTTGTTGTTTCTTAAAAGATAGCCACAAGGCTCTTGAATTGAAATTTCATATTTATTTCCAGATTTTTTGTTTAACTCCTCTATAATCTCATTGAAGGCTTCACTGATAAATTTTTCAAATAGTTTCTCCATTGGAATAAGAAAGGAAAAAAATTTTATATAGTTCTCTTCACCTCCTTCTCTAAAGGTTATTACTGCATTTTTAAGGAAAGTTTTACAAATTTCAACATAAGGCTTAAAACATAAATTGAGACAATTGTAGGTCAAGTTTTTAACTTCTCCCAGACTAACAGATGAAACTGGAACAGGGTCCAAAAGAGAACAAACTTCTTTTAAATATTTTATATTTTTAGAAACCTTGCTCTTTTTTAAAAGTATATATGAAGTATATTTTAAAAGGCGATTTATGATAGTATTAATACTTCTTTCGTGATAAATACATGGGATTATGTGATATCTTGCTGGATTCCAGTATTTTCTAAAATCAAATTTTCCTTTAACAAACTTTAATTCATCAAATTTTCTAATATAAGAATAATCTCTTGTTTTTTTAAGTAAATCAACAAGATTTTTTGCAAAAAGATAAATAAAAATTTCAAAAAAATCTGACAAGTCTTTTTCTTTAAACTCGGCAAGTTCAATTTCTTTTATACTCATTTCCCACCATTTTGAATATTCAAGCATTCTGATAAGGTTAAAATAAATGTTCCTTCTTGTTTCAATATCTATAGAATTGGCATCTAAGTTGTTTTTTAAAAATTTTGGTAATATTTCTATTGTTATATTATCAAATGAAATTACTCCAATGTAATTTTGAAATTTGATTTTGTTTCTATAAATTATGGCTATCTTCTTTTCTTCAAGATTTTCAAGATAGCTTAGTGAGTTTTCTTTTAAATATAAAGTATTATCTTCTATTTTTTCCTTATTATCAGTAAGTGCATACTTAACTTCATCATACTCAAAAACTGAGTATCTTGGCATGTTTATTTTTTTTATCTGTTAATTATTGTAATTTTTTTTAGCTCATTAATAAATGTTTCGTTATCTTTTATCTCCCTTACTATGGAAGCCTTATTTAATACCTTTTCTTCAAGCTTGGCCTGATTTTCATAAAAATATTCGCTAAGAAGTGGTAATATTTCATGATACCAAATATTTTTTAGTTCAAAAATTATCTTTTCTTTATCATTTATATCTTTAAGCCTAAGGATATAACTATGTCCTATTTGATAATCT
>DAIQAS010000068.1:0-6248 GCA_036781525.1 Thermodesulfobacterium sp.
TCTTTTGCCTTTCCAAGCACTTCAATTTATGTAGAGAAATTACCTGATTTCTGGAACAAAAAAGACTCTTAATTAAATACGATTTCTAAGTACTTTTCTTTTATGCATGCACTTTTTATTTCTTTATTTAAAAGTATTCTTGGAAGGAAAAAGTGCTTTTTGTGGTTTCCAATCTTTATAATCAAATCCTCTTCTTTTTGATAAACTTCAAGTTTTTCCTGCGAAATTTCTTTTAAAACTAACTTCAAAATGTATTCTCCGTTTTTTTCTAAAATTTCAAAAGGCTTATCTCTATAAAATACCTCTGCTGGATTTTTATCCTGATAAATTTTTTTACCAAATTCTTTCAGCTTTTCGTATCCCAAAATTTCTTCATACACCTGAGGAATTATAAAAATAGGAGTTGTATCAAAACTTTTTATAATTCTTTCTATGTATTTTTTTTGTATTTCATAAAGGGGACTTTCTTTTTCTGCCACACGATTAATAAAAACAGCATCAACGGGGAATCCAAAAAGATGAAGATAGGTAAAGGCCTTTTCTGTTTCTTTGATTACCATCTTTTCTGGATTAACAACAAGCCTAACTGAAGAAACTTCCTGATTCTGCAAAAGATAATAAAGGTTATAAACCTGTCTGAAAAGTTCTTCTAAGGCATCATATGTTTTTTCTTCAGGAAGAGGCATATCAGTAACCATTTTTGCTGCAGGTCTTATAATTTTCATAAGTTTTCTCTGCAAAGGCAGAATTTTTGTTACCCACCAGCTTGCTGCATCAGGAAGACTTAAAAATCTTAAAGTTTCTCCAGTTGGAGCAGAATCAACTATAATCACATCAAACTTTTTATCTTCCACATGTTTATTTATCCATAAAAATGAGGATACCTCTTCCATACCAGGAAGTATGGACATTTCTTCTGCTAAAATTTCTTCTATTCCCTGCCATTTTAAAAGACTTTTTAAGTATTCCTTAAGAATACCCCAAAATTTTTCCACAGAATAATAAACATCTATTTCCTGAGCATAGAAATTTTCTGAAATTTTCTTCGGTTCTGGACCTACATCTACTTCTAAGACATCGGAAAGTGAATGAGCAGGATCAACAGAAACTACAAGAACCTTTTTACCAAGTTCTGAAAGATAAGCCCCTGTTGCTGCAGACAAAGTGGTTTTACCAACACCACCCTTTCCTGTAAAGAGAATTATCCTCATTTAAATTTCTTTAAGCCTTCTCAACTTTTACTTTCTTTATCTCTTTTTTCGGTTTCTCAAGTTCTTCAATTCTTTTTTCTATCACACTTTTTAAAGCAAGAAGCACCTCTTTTCTTGCATTATTAATGTGCTTTTTTGTCTCTTCTGGAACAAAAGAAAACATCTCTTCCATAAAGGCATCCCAAGCCTGAGCCAGATGTTCTATCCATTTATATTTCATCCCATTTTCACCCCCTCCTATTTCTAATAGAAGCCGGCGATGGGATTTGAACCCACGCACTCCCGATTACGAATCGGGTGCTCTACCTCTGAGCTACGCCGGCTTTCTGAACCTTTCTTTTTTATTTTGAAACTTTATACTATAATTTTATCTTTGAAACAATACTTTGCAAATAATTGTATCTATGAAAAATAATATTCTAACCGCAAAAAATCCAAGCTTAAAAACTCAAGTATTTCATCTAAGTCTTTTTTATACTTTAGCACTTATAATAGTATTCAATCTTATTACCAGTGCCTATCTTTACCATTTACAAATTTCTAACGGAAAAACCTTTTTAAAACAGAAAAACAATTCTTTGGCTTACTTTATTGAGGGCTTTTTTAACAAATTCTATGCAACTTTAGAGCTTTTAAGCAAAAATCCAAAAGTAATAAATGCTTACAAAGCCTCCCCTGAAGAAAGAAAAGAAGCTCTAAAACTTTATAAAAGTATCCAACAATTTATGCCAGAAATCAATTATCTTTTTTCTGGTTATAAAAACAAATTTTTGCTTATTAATGACTACACGCCAGCTCCTGGCTTTGATCCCACTATAAGACCCTGGTATATAGCAGCTATTAAAGCCTATCCCAAAGCTTCTGACGGTATAGCTTACAGAGAATACATTACCAAAGAATGGCTGGTTTCCATAAGTAAAGCCCTTGTTAATGAAAAAGGAGAAATTACAGGTGTAATAGCTATTGATAGCTCTGTGGACCACATTTTAAAGCTTTTAAAATCTAAGCAGGAAGAATACAAAACCGCTCATAGTTATGTAATAAAAACAGACGGAACCATTATAATTCATCCTGATGAAAATTTATTGGAGAAAAATATTTATAAAATTTTGTCATCTTCCATTTCTTTTAATCAAAAAGAAGGAGAAATCTCCTACACTTTCAATGGCATATCTAAACTGGGATATTATACAAAATTAGAAAAAATTAACTGGATTGTAGTAACAGTAGTAAACAAAAATGAGCTTCTCTATCCGGTTATAAAACAAATTTTTGTAAACTCATTAATTATAAGTGTTTTTTCTCTGCTATTTGGATGGTTTATAAGTTTTTGGATAAACTCTAATATTGTAATTCCTTTGACCCAATTAAGGTTAAAGTTATCTTATCTTTCACAAGGAAATTTTTCTAAAAGTTCCTTTTACAGTTATCCTTCTAATGAAATTGGCTTTATTGCTTCTGAAATAGAAAAATTAACTTCTCAGAGTTTATTGAAAAAAACTTTAAGGCTGGAAAAGCTAAATAAAGCTCTGCAAAAACTTGTAGAAATAGATTACTTAACCGGGATTTCTAATCGCAGAAAAATTATGAGGGAGCTAAAAGCTCTTGAAAGCTCAGCTAAACTACAGGGGGAAACTTTTTCTATTATTCTTTTAGATGTAGATTACTTCAAAAACATAAATGATACCTACGGACATGATGTTGGAGACAAAGTGCTTAAACATATAGCTAAAATAATAAAATCTACTATTCGTGCAACTGATATGTGTGGTAGATGGGGCGGAGAAGAGTTTATTATTGTATGTCCTCAAACACCCCTTGAAAAGGCCTATCAATTAGCTGAAAGATTGAGAAAAACTGTTAAAAATTCTGATTTTCCTGTAGAAACAAAAGTAACTATCAGTGCAGGAGTAAGTGAATTTAACACCTCTAAAGATTTGACCCATTTATTAAAAGAAGCGGATTTCAACCTTTATAGAGCCAAACGCGCAGGAAGAAATAAAGTAGTAAAATAAAAGTCTACTTTAAGTATTTTTCTTTTATTCTTTGAACTATTATATGGGCTGAGTTAAAAGCCTTCATTATACTTCCCTGTTTTATAGCTATATCTCCAGCTAAAAAAACTCCCGGGAGATTGGTCTCGAAAAATTCATCAATTGCTGGATTTCCCTTTTCATCAAATTCAATCCCTATTCTTCTTAAAAAATTTTCAGGAGTTGTTCCTCCCAAACAATAGTAAATAAAATCATAAACATCCTCTTTGCCATCTTTAAAATAAACCTTTATCCTTCCGTTGTAAGGTTCTATTTTTTCTATATCTGTTGCCATAAGAAGTTTTAGTTTTCCCTCTTTTTCTCTTTCCTCCAAATTTTTTAAATTAACTTCATTTATTCTGAAAAATTGAGGTCTTCTGTAGGAAAGATAGACTTCATTTCTGTCGCAAAGGCAACAGGCAACCTCTGCAGCTGTATTGCCTCCACCTACCACTAAAACTTTTTTATTTTCTGGTATCTCAAGGGGTGGCTCTAAAAAAACTTTATCTTTAAGCTCCTGCGGAATTAGATATGATGGTCTGTTGGGTTTACCAAAAATACCAATTGCTATAACCACAAAATCTGCTAAATATTCCGGTTTATCCTTTACAAAAATTTCATATCCTTTATTATGTTTTTTAATCTCTGTAACTTCTGAATTGAACCTTATATCTAAATTCCATTCTTTTATCCACTTTTCTATTCTCTGAAGAAATTCCTCTTTAGTTTCTGTTTCAAAAGAACATATTCCGAGAGGTTTTATATCCTTTTCTCTATAATCGGTATCAACCCTTTTTCCTGATTTATAAAATTTAACTACGGTATTACAAACATGCTCTGCCTTTTCCAGAACCACAACAGGCTCTATATTTCTCGCTTTTGCTTCTATTGCCGTTGCAATACCAGCTGGTCCTGCTCCTATTACAGCAATCTTTACTTTTTCCATAAAAACTCCTTTAATTTAGACAAATTTTATACTAAAAAAGCACCTCCTCAATCCGACAATATCAAATATCCTCAAACTTTTGCAAAAGAAAAAGTATACATCTATTTCTATAAGGACAATATCCCTGAAGATGCTGACATCCCTTTTTTTGACTCACATATTCTTTAAACTTTTCGCACCAGAGCTTTTCATCTTCTGCCTTGTTTTCTTTTCTTTTTTCCTTTATTTCCATATTAGTTTTTTGCTATATTTCTAACCAGGATTCTGAAAATATTGTTTCACCAAGTAAAACCTTAACAGTTTTGTATATTTCGAGTTCTTTTGAAGAGAGTTTTTCAGTTTCTACACTTTCTCCATCCATTATTTTGTGAACCAAATTTACCCATTCAGGATATCTTCCTTTAGCAATCTCAATTAACTCTTTATCATATATGTCAAGAATTGCACCATAAAGACCATATTTCATAAGCATCATCAGCATCACTCTATTCAAATATGGTCTTAAATTTGTAGCTACTCCGTTTGAAATGTTAGAGAGCCCAACAATTGTTTTCACTCCGGGTGTAATTTGCTGAAGCATCGAAAGAAAACTTAAGACCTCTTTAACTTGCTGTGCTCCGAGAGTTATGGGAGTAAGAACGGGATCAACCCATATTTTCTCATTTGGTATGCCATACTCATTAAGTTTCCCTACCAAATCTACTGCAAGAGATGCCCTTTCATTGGCATCTCTCGGAAGTCCTGATTCTCCCCAAAGAAGAGCAACTACATCGCAACCAACTTCTGCAGCAAAAGGCGCAAGTTTATTAAGCCTTTCTGGATGAATGGTAATTGAATTTATTAGTGCTTTTGAAGGTTGCTTAGATGCCTTTATTCCTGCTATCATAGCTTCAGGATTTGTGGTATCAAGAGAAATGGGAATATCTACCACTTCTTCCACTATTTTCACAATCCAGGGTGAAACCTCAAGTGCATCCTTTTTTGCAGGTCCTATGTTTAAATCCAAATAATCGGCTCCTAATTTAGCTGCGTCTTTAGCTACTCTCTGAATGGGATCGGGATTTCTTTCTTTTATTGCCTTCCCTAATTTTTTTGACATTATATTTATATTTTCCGCAATACATATTACTTTATTTCCTACTCCCTCCCTTTCTTCTTTTGGAAACTCTTCTATTTCCTGTTTTGATTCTCTTTTTTCAACAATCTCAACTCTTTCTTCAGCCTTTTCTTTTTCCGTTCTTTCAAGAACTTTTTCGGACTTTACATCTCTTTTTATTTCTTCATAAAACTTTTTAAAAAATGCAGGAATTCCGCTTGCTTCCCTTGGTCCTACGATAATTTCCCAATCAGGAAGTTCTTCTTCAAGTTCTCCCTTTATACCCGCTAAGTATCCAGGTATGATTAATTTCTTATGTTTAATCTTTTCTTCTATTCCACATTTTTTAACAAATGGAGCAATAGTATCTGCTCCAAACTTACCTGCTGCCCAAGCAGTAAGAACTGACAAACCCTCAGTATCTTTTATAAGAAGCCATGTAGGAATTCTGCTTGATTCAATCTCCCCACTTACAATAAAATAGGTAAGCGCAAAATTACAGGTTATAGCAACAGGGGCCTTTTCATCAGGACCATTTATGGGATATATTCCCTCTTCTACAATAAGTGGTTTTTGAGGATCTGTATAAATATTCATTCTTTCTACAAGAAGATTAAACAATGCTTCTGGTTTTAAATCTGAAAGAATTATTATGCCGGCATACTTACAGATAAGCGTACTTGCAATAAGTGTCTCAAATAAATAAGAATCCGTATAACGATAAGGAAAGGTTATAACTGGAAATCCAAGAGGTTTGAATCTTCCTTTAACAGCCGCCTTTCTTATAATCACCAAATCCTCAAATAATTCTCTTACTGTCTGAGAACCTGGATCAAGAACAATGTCTTTTAATCCCCTCTGAAGAGCCTTTTCAGAAAGTTTACAGGTTTCATCAAGAGAATCTCCTGAAATTACAACAGGAATCTTTTTTTCAAGAGAAAGCTCGGCTATCTCCTCAAAAT
>DAIQAS010000069.1:0-6206 GCA_036781525.1 Thermodesulfobacterium sp.
TATATAGCTCTTTTTTCTGGATCAGAAAGAACTTCATAGGCTTCTGATATTTCCTTAAATTTTTCTTCAGCCTCTTTATTTCCGGGATTTCTATCTGGATGGTATTTTAAAGCAAGCCTTCTATAAGCACGCTTTATTTCTTCCTGAGTTGCATCTCTTGGAACTCCAAGAATAGCATAATAATCTTTATAAACCATATTAATTATTTATTTAAGGTTTTTTGCTTTATAACTTCAGAAATTTCATAAGGAGAGGCAGGTTTTTCTTTTTTCTCAAGCTCTTTTATATTTTCTAGTGTAACAAGTCCTGCAGCAATTTCTCTTAAGGCAGTAACTATTTCTCTGTTGTTGCATTCTATAAGTGGCTGAGCTCCCTCCCTTAATTGTTTAACTCTTTTTATTGCAAGGTGAATAAGTTTAAATCTGCTTGGTACCTTTTTAAGACAATCTTCTATGGTGATTCTTGCCATCTTTTATCACCCCGATTATTAGAATTTTAAAATTTAGAAAGATTTAAACAGCCACAACTTCGGTTACTTCTGGGACTTCCTTTTTAAGAAACTTTTCAATCCCCATTTTGAGAGTCATTAAAGACATAGGACATGAACCACAGGCGCCTTTTAATTTTACTTTTACTACACCATCCTCTGTAACTTCAACAAGTTCTACATCTCCTCCATCAGCTTGTAAATAAGGTCTAACCTTAGATAAAGCTTTTTCAACCTCTTCTTTAAGCATAAAAAACCCTCCTGATTAAAATTTTGATTTTTTTAATTTAATACAATTTTTCTTGACAGCAAGGGCAACTTATTTAAAATTAAACTATTTAACGAAAAATAAAAAATTGTAGGAGAAAAGTATGAGAAGTGATAGAGTTAAAAAGGGCCTGGAAAGGGCTCCACACAGATCTTTATTTAAAGCCCTCGGATTCACGGATGAAGAACTTAAAAAACCTCTGATTGGCATAGCTAACTCTTTTAATGAAATAGTTCCAGGGCATGTACACCTGAGACAAATTGTTGAGGCAGTAAAAGCAGGTATTAGGGAAGGTGGAGGAGTTCCTGTAGAATTTGGTGTAATTGGAGTTTGTGACGGTATTGCTATGAATCACGAAGGTATGAGGTATTCCTTGCCCAGTCGTGAGATTATTGCAGACTCCATAGAGATAATGAGTATGGCTCATGCCTTTGACGGATTGGTAATGGTTACAAGCTGTGACAAGGTTACTCCCGGGATGCTTATGGCAATGTTTAGACTTAATATACCTTCTATAATTGTAGCTGGTGGACCGATGCTTTTGGGAAGTTATAAAGGAAAAAGAGCAAATCTCATTTCAGTATTTGAAGGAATAGGAAAAGTAAAAGCTAAGGAAATGACTGAAGAGGAACTTAGAGAACTTGAAGCCTGTGCCTGTCCAACCTGTGGTTCCTGTGCAGGTATGTTTACTGCAAACTCAATGAATTGTCTTTCTGAGGCTATAGGTCTTGCCCTTCCTGGCAATGGAACGATTCCTGCTGTATTTGCTGATAGAATAAGACTTGCCAAGGAAACGGGAAAAAAGGCTGTTGAGCTGGTAAAAAAGAATCTTACTCCTAAAAAGCTTATCACTAAAAAATCTTTTGAGAATGCTATAGCAGTTGATATGGCACTTGGTTGTTCTACCAATACGGTTCTTCATCTTATGGCTATTGCCAAAGAAGCAGAGATTGATATTGATTTGAAAACCTTTGATGAGATTTCAAGAAAAACCCCTGTTCTTGCCAAACTTATTCCTGCAGGAGAACACGGTGTGGTTGATCTTCACTTTGCAGGCGGAATATCAGCGGTAATGAAAGAACTTTCCAAGCTTGGAATAATACATCTTGATGTAAAAACAGTTACAGGAAAAACTTTAAAAGAAATTCTTGAAGGTGTGGAAGTCCTTGATAGAAATGTAATAAGACCGGTTGAAGATCCCTATCATAAAGAGGGTGGAATTGCCATTCTTTACGGAAGCCTTGCACCCGAGGGAGCAGTTGTAAAAACCAGTGCCATTGTTCCCAAGATGTTAAAGCACAAAGGACCTGCTAAGGTTTTTAATTCGGAAGAAGAGGCTTATAAAGCCATTCTTGAAAAAAAGATTAAGCCAGGGGATGTGGTGGTTATAAGATATGAAGGACCAAAAGGTGGACCGGGAATGAGAGAGATGCTCTCCCCCACCTCGGCAATTATAGGAATGGGTCTTGGTGATTCAGTTGCCCTTATAACAGATGGAAGGTTTAGTGGAGGAACACAGGGAGCCTGTATAGGACATGTTTCTCCTGAAGCAGCAGAAGGGGGTCCCATTGCCTTGGTTGAAGACGGGGATATTATAGAGATAGATATTCCTCAGAGAACACTTGATCTAAAGGTTTCAGAAGAGGAGCTTGAAAAAAGAAGAAAAAAATGGAAACCCTTGCGAAAAAAACTAAAAGGAGTATTGAAAAAATATTATAGTTTGGTACAATCTGGAGCTAAGGGAGCAATTTTAGAATGAATCCTTTTTCTCTATTAGGAAGAGGCTTTCTTAAGATTTTAAGTGATTGCGGCGGAATTTTTCTCTTCTTCATAAAAAGCCTTATTTATTCCTTTACGCCTCCCTATAGGTTTAAACTCCTTATCAAACATATGGAATTTATAGGAGTTAAGTCCTGGCTTGTGGTAATTTTGACTTCACTTTTTTCTGGAATGGTTACTGCCTATCAGGTAAACATTGCTTTAGCCAAGGTTGGGTCTCAGAGCATTCTCGGAGGGGTGGTGGCACTAACACTTACCAGAGAATTGGGGCCTGTTCTTACTGCGGTGGTAGTAATTGCCAGAGCTGGTTCAGCCATTTCTGCTGAGCTTGGGAGTATGAGAATAACCGAGCAAATTGATGCTCTAAAAATTATGGCTATCAATCCAATTCAGTATCTTATGAGTCCAAGGTTATGGGCAGCTGTTTTTGTTTTACCCCTTTTAACAGCGATTGCAGATTTTGTTGGTATTGCAGGAGGTTATGTTATAGGAACTTTTCTGCTTCATATAGATCCAGGGCTTTTAACAGCCAGAATGATTGATATGGTGGAACTTAAAGACATTATGAGTGGAATTGTAAAATCTATCTTTTTTGGTGCATTTTTAGTTACTGTTTGTGGATATAAGGGGTTTTACGCTTCCGGAGGAGCAGAAGGGGTTGGAAGAGCAACTACTGAGGCTGTTGTAATTTCTACAGTTGGAATATTAGTGTCTGATTATATTTTAACTACCTTATTCTTTTAGAGCCTATGATAACCATAAAAGAGCTAAAAAAAAGTTTTAATGGATTTGAAGTCTTAAGAGGAGTAAATTTGACTATTCCTGAAAGTAAAACCACTTTTATAATGGGGCAGAGCGGGACAGGTAAAAGTGTTTTATTAAAGCACATAGTAGGGCTTTTAAAACCAGATAGCGGAGAAATCTGGTTTCAGAATAAAGATATAACTAAACTTTCTGAAAAAGAATTGCAGAAGGTAAGAAGAAAGATAGGTTTTCTTTTTCAGGAAGGGGCTCTTTTTGATTTTATGACAGTTAAAGAGAATGTGATGTTTCCTCTAAAAGAACATTTTAAAATGCCAAGAGAGGAAATGGAAAAGGCTGCAGAAGAGCTTCTTTCAGCAGTTGATCTTCTTTCTGCCAAGGATAAGTATCCTTCTGAATTGTCTGGAGGAATGAAAAAAAGGGCAGCTCTTGCAAGAACTCTTGCACTTAAGCCTCAAGCAGTTCTTTTTGATGAGCCAACCACTGGTCTTGATCCCATTCTTCAAGTCTCAATTTTAGAACTGATAAAAAATCTCAAAGAAAAATATAATCTTACCTGTGTAATAGTCAGCCATGATCTTAATCTTGCTTTTAAATTTGCAGACTATATTGCCTTTTTACACGAAGGAATTATTATTGAAGTAGGGACCCCTGAAGAGATAAAAAATTCAAATAACGAATTTATAAAAAAATTTTTAGAAAGTGCTTTACTATAAACCATAAGGGGGATTAAAATGGCTATTAAAGGCTCAACAGAGATAAAGGTTGGTATATTTGTTTTTATTGGAATTATAGCATTGCTTTATTTAACTTTTAAGCTTGCAGAAGAGGCTTTTACTCCTAAGGATGCTTATAAACTTTATGCAGTATTTGATAATATTTCAGGACTTACAAAGGGAGCAAAAGTAGAAATGGCAGGAATTCCCATCGGAAAAGTAGGAAATATTGAGCTAACCTCAGATGGAAAGGCTAAAGTAGAGCTTTTAATTTATAAGGGTTATAAAATTCAGGAAGATGCAAAGGCAGCTATAAGAACTTACGGGGTATTGGGAGATAAATTTGTAGATATAAAGCCGGGATATTCTAACAATTATTTACAGCCTGGTTCTATGATAGCTTATACAGAAGGAGCAATTTCAGTTGATGATATTTTAGCAAGCATTGGTCCTACTGTAGAAGGCTTAAAAGAATTACTTGGTACTGAGGAAGGGAAGGAAAATTTGAAAGTTTTGGTAGCAAATATCAAGGATGCTTCACATAGCTTTAAAAATATTGCAGAAAGAATAGAAAAAGGGCAGGGGACTTTAAGTAAGCTTATTAGTGATGATAAACTCTATAAAGATTTAGCTGCAACTGCTGAAAGTTTGAAGGCAGTAGCTAAACAGATTGAAAGCGGGCAGGGGACTCTTGGAAAACTTGTTAAAGATGAAGAGATTTATAAAAGTTTGAAAACCACTATAGCTAACTTGGAAAGTGTTTCTAAAAGACTTGAGAAAGGTGAGGGAACTCTTGGTAAATTGATGACAGATGAGAAACTTTACAAAGATTTAAAAGCTATATCTGAAGATTTGAGAAAAATAACAGCTCAGATTGAAAGCGGGCAAGGTACTCTTGGAAAGCTTCTTAAAGACGATTCTCTTTATATAGAGGCTAAGAAGACATTAAAGAGTGTTAACAGAGCTGCTCAGGGTGTAGAAGAACAGGTACCTATTAGTGTTCTCGGAGTAATGGCTGGTGCTGCTATGCAGTAAATTTATACTTCAAAAACTGCCTTTACTTTAAATTTTTTGATTGCCGGAAAAAGTTTGATTTTTATTTGAAATTGTTTTTCTAATTTTTTACAAAGTTCTTTTAAAGATTTTTCAGAATCGGTAACTATTGTAAACCAGAAATTTAGTTTATGCTCCCTTAAATAAGCATGAGTAACCTCTGGAAGCTCGGCTATCTTATAAGCTACTTCTTCTTTGTCTTCTGGAATACTTGTTGCACATAGACAGGTAATGTATCCAAGTTTGTGGGAATTTATACTTGCCCCTAAATGTCTTATAATACCTTTTTCTCTTAAATCTTTTAAAATCTCTATAACCTCTTCCTCCGTTAATTCCAAATTTTCAGCTATAGTTTTAAAAGGTTCTGGGACTAATGGAAAGTCTTCTTGGAGAATGTTAAGAAGCTTTTTAATCTTCTCTTCTGAATATTTTTTCATGGCTTCTATAATAACATATTCGTTTTAGAAATCCAAATTCCTTTTCCACAAAGGGATATTCATTTTAAAAATTTAGATCCTCAAATCTTAGAAAGTCTTGAAAAACTTTTACATCAAAAATAACACTACAAAATACTCCATTAATCTTTTAGCTGAAAAAAGTTATGATATTATAAGAAAAATTAAAATCTGATTATGGAGGTTTAAAATATGAAAAAAGAAGAGATAGGAATAGATTTTATTAAGAAAGTATTACCACATAGATTTCCATTTTTAATGATTGATAAAGTAGAAGAAATAGATGTAGAAAAAGAATATGTAAAAGCGATAAAAAATGTTACTATTAACGAACCTTTTTTTATGGGACACTTTCCAGAATATCCTATCATGCCTGGGGTATTAATCTTAGAAGCTATGGCTCAGGCTGCAGGAGTTGGTTTAAAGGTAATTTATCCAGAATATGAGGATAAACTTTTTGTCCTTGCTGCTATTGACAAGGCAAAATTTAGACAGCCTGTATATCCAGGAGATATACTTGTCATTGAGGTTCAAGGATTCAAAAAAAAGGGTCACATTGTTAAGGCTAAAGCTGTGGCTAAAGTAAATGATAGAATAGTAGCAGAAGCAGAGATTACAGCAGGTATTTTAATAAAGAAGGAGTCAACTATTAAGAAATAGGAATTAAAAATGGGAAGCATATCTAA
>DAIQAS010000070.1:0-6081 GCA_036781525.1 Thermodesulfobacterium sp.
GGTGAACCTTTATAACACCAGGCAACCATCTTATCTACTGCTTCGTCTTCTCCTTCAAAGACAGCCTCTACTCTCCCGTCAGGAAGATTTCTTACCCAGCCTTTAACACCCAATTTTTTGGCTTCAGCCTCGGTATAGGATCTAAACCAGACCCCTTGAACTTTCCCAGAAATAAATACATGAACCCTTTTCATAGCTTTTTCCTATTGTCTTAAACTTTATCAAATTATATTTTTTATATTTAAAATTTCTCAAAAGTCAAGCGCAAAAGAGAAAATTAAGTTGTAAAAGCAAAATTAATTGTCAAGCTCTGAAGGATTCCAGGTTTGATGAACCTTTCCTGCAAGTTCTGGAGAAGGTTTCAAAGTATCTTTTCCTGGTTTCCAGTTAGCAGGACAGGCTTCCATACCCTGAGAAGCTCTTACCTGTTTAGCAGCTTCTATCATTCTTACCAATTCTTCAAAATTTCTTCCTATCGGGGCATCGTAAATCTGCACCACCCTTATAATTCCATCGGGATCGATTAAAAAAGTTCCTCTCAGATTGATTCCTGCTTTTTCATCATAAACTCCATAGAGACTTCCTACTTTTCCAGAAAGGTCAGAACCCATAGGAAAAGGAAATCCACCTGGTATAAGTTTGCTTAGTTCTACTTCTTGCCAAACTCTATGAACAAAAACTGTGTCTATGCTAATAGCAATCAATTCTGTTTCTAATCTTTTCAATTCTTCTGCCTTGGCAGCAACTGCTGCCATTTCGGTGGGTCAAACAAAAGTGAAATCTGCAGGATAAAACATAATAACAAGCCATTTTCCCTTATAGTCAGAAAGTTTAATATTTCCTATCTGACCATCAGGAAAATATGCAGGTATTTCAAAATCAGGAGCCTTTACACCAGGTCTTAAACACATAAAACACCTCCAATAATGTAAAATTTTTATTTCTTTAAATTAAATATAAATTCTTTAAAAGAATTTATCAAGGATTAATAGAAAAATTTAATAAGTTTTTAACTTTCATTATTTCTTGAATTTTAAAAAATTTGAAACAATTTCATCTGTGAGGTATAATTAATTGATTCAAAAAATAATTTCTGAGGTGAAAAAATGGATGCAATTACTAATTTAAGAGGGTTTGACAAAATTATCGTTCCTATAAGACTCACTTCTTCTTCAAAAATTAAATTTCAGTGCTATCCAGGTGTTCCCTGTTTTAAGCTTTGCTGTTCCGATCTGTTTTTACCTCTAACTCCTTATGACATTATAAGAATTAGAGATAAACTCGGGCTTACAACAGATGAATTTTTACTCATTTATACAGAACCTTTTATACTACCGAAATCAGGTTTACCCATTGTTAGACTTAAAATGAGAGAAGATGAAGAAAAAACCTGTCCATTTTTGGGAGAAGGAGGATGCACAATTTATGAGGTAAGACCTCTTGCCTGTAGATATTATCCCCTTGGGTTTGGAATGTTCAGAAATAGGGATGAAAGGAAAAATGAGGATATATACTACCTTGTAAAAGAGGGCTTTTGTCAGGGACTTGAATCGGGAGAAGAGATGACTGTAGAGGAATACAGAGTTTCTCAAGGAATACCGGAGCTTGAAGAACCCATCAAAGAATGGGGAGAAATCATAATGAGAAAAGAATCCTTCGGTCCCATGGAAGTTCCTGAAAAGAGTTTACAGCTGTTTTTTATGGTGAGCAGCAATCCAGAAAGATTTAGAGCCTTTGTTTTTGAGACTAAATTTTTAGATATGTTTGAAGTGCCACAAAATACTTTGGAAGAAATTAAAAAAGACGATTTAAAGCTTCTGCAATTTGGTTTTAAATGGCTAAAAACTGTTCTTTTCGGAGACAAACTGGTTAAAAGAAGAAAGGAAAGTCCCGCTGTTAAGAAAATAAAGCCTTTCTAAGTTTTTCTTTACCTTTACAAAAATGTATCCCAGAATCAGGCGTAAGAAAACAAGAATCGTAAAAGTAGGCAATGTCTTTATCGGAGGAGATAATCCTATTCGTGTTCAAAGCATGACCAATACTGATACAAAGGATGTAAAATCCACTTTAGAACAGATTCAAAAGCTTTATTCTGCGGGTTGCGAAATAATAAGGGTTGCCATACCCGATGAAAAGGCAGTTAAAGCTCTTAAAGAAATAACAAAAGAGAGCCCCATTCCTGTTATTGCGGATTTACATTTCGTTACTTCTCTCGGGGAAAAGGCGGTAAAAGCAGGAATTGCAGGAATAAGAATTAATCCCGGGACTTTTAAGAATAGAAAAAATCTTGATAGGCTTGTTGAGGCTTGTAAAGACTTTGGAGTTTGTATAAGGATAGGGATAAATGCAGGTTCTTTGGAAAAAGAGATTTTAAAGAAGTATAAGACTCCTTCTCCAAAGGCTATGGTTGAAAGTGCTTTAAACTGGCTTGAATACATTGTTGAAAAGTTTGATTATCAGAATATAAAAGTCTCTTTAAAATCCTCCAACTGGTGGGATACAGTTAAGGCTTATGAACTTTTTTCAAAAAAATCAGATTTTCCTTTACACATTGGTGTTACAGAGGCAGGAGGTTTAATTCCCGGAACAATAAAAAATACTATGGCTATTTCTTATCTTCTTTTAAAGGGAATTGGAGATACTATAAGGGTTTCTTTAACCGCTGACCCTGTGGAAGAAGTTTATGTAGCCTATGAAATTCTTAAAAACCTCGGGCTAAGAACCCTTCATCCTGATATAATAGCCTGTCCTACCTGTGGAAGATGTGAGATAGATTTAATGAGGCTTTATAAAGAAGTAGAGACTTGGGCAAGAAATATAAAGGCAGATCTTAAGCTTGCAGTTATGGGCTGTGTGGTTAACGGACCGGGAGAGGCAAAGCATGCAGATCTTGGGATAACAGGAGGAAAAGGAGTAGGAATAATTTTTAAAAAAGGGAAAATAATTCGTAAAGTACCAGAAAAAGATCTTTTACCAGCCTTTTTTGAGGAAATAGAAAAATTTCTTAGAGAACATCCAGAAAGACTTAATCAGTCTTCTTAAGTAAATCGTATAAAAATTTGGTTGAGAGGTTATATTTTTTTGCCAGGCTTTTAACAATATCTTTTGTTTTTAATCCTTCTCTTTTTAATTTTTTTGCCTCATTTTTAATTTTTTGCAAATCTATATCTTTATCTTCTTTCTTTTCTTCTGGCATAATAATAAGGGTTATTTCTCCCAAGAACTCTTTTCTTTCGCTTAGCTCTTTAAGATTTGTCCACAAAAGTTCTTCGTGCATTTTGGTTAATTCCCTTGCAAGAAAACACTTTCTATCTCCCAGGATTTCTAATAAGTTTTTAAGGGTTTTAGAAAATCTATGCGGGGCTTCAAAAATTATAATGGGTAAATCCTCAGGTAAATTTTCCAAAATTTCCTTCTGTTCGGCTTTTTTTCTTGGAAGAAACCCGAGAAAGATAAATCCTTTGTTTAAGTTTATTCCGCTAACACTTAAGGCACAGGTAAGAGCAGAAACCCCTGGAACTGGTATAACCTTAATTCCCTTTTCATAACAGAGTTTTATTAAATAAGCTCCTGGATCTGAAATTCCAGGGGTTCCTGCTTCACTTACTAAGACTACATCCTCTCCTTTTTCTAAAATTTCTATAAGCTTTTCCGTCTTTTTCTTTTCTACATTTTTATAAAAGCTTATAAGCTTTTTTTCTCCGAGTTTATAATGATTGATAAGTTTTTTAAAAGCCCTTGTGTCTTCGCAAATAATATATTTTTCAGACTTTAAAACCTCTAAAGCCCTAAGAGTAATATCTTTCAGATTTCCTATAGGCAAAGCTACCACATAAAGTTTTCCTACTTCTGGCATTAAACACTATTATACTTTAAATAACTAATAAGAAAATCTTATTCCTAAATAAAAAGAGCGGTCGGGAGTGCTATAAGGTGCTTTATAAATGTTGTTGAAGTTTTCTATATAGTTATTATTAAAAAGATTGTATATCTTAAAAAAAATATCTAAGTTTGATTTAAGCTTATAAATGGCACCTAAATTCACCAAGGAATAGGAATTTAATTTTTTCTCATTATTTTCATCAGCATATCTTTTTCCAGTATAGGTATAATCAGCTAAAAGAGAAAGCTTATTTATTGAATATTCTCCTATAATAGAAAATTTATGAGCCGGTTTATAGACTAAGTATTTTTTGGTTTCCTTTTCTTCTGTATCAAGATAGGTATATCCAGCTTTAATTTTTAGATTTGATGTTAAACTGAAATCAAGGCTGGTTTCAAAACCTTTGATAGAAGCTTTGCTTATGTTTTGAGGCTGATAAGTCCAGGGTGCTATTTCAACCCAATCAATTAAGTTTTTATATTTTTGATAAAAAGAACTAAAAGAAAGGGTTATAACTTTGTTAAAAAGATTTAAGTCCTTTTCAAATCCTAAATCCCAAGCCCAAGATTCTTCAGGTTTGAGGTTGGGATTTCCTTTTGACCAGCCTGTATCAGGCCAGAAAAGATTATTTAAAGTAGGTGCTTTAAATGCTGTTCCATAATTGCCTTTTATTCTTAAAGCATAAGATTCTATATTATAGAGAAATCCCACTTTATAAGTTATTTTTTCTCCAAAGGTTTGATGATTGTCATATCTTACACCGCCATTTAAAATCAGTTTATTTTGTAGAAGCTTAAACTTTGTATTTAGGTAAATTGCAGTATTCTCTACATCTTCATCGTAAAAAGAAGAACTTTCATATTTTCCCTTCTCCTTTCTATATTCGGCTCCCAAAGTGAAAAAGATTTTTTCTAAAAAAGAAAGGTTGTTTTGCCAGTCAAGCAAATAGATTTCAGGGGTAACTTTAGCACTATACCATTTAAAAATATCATCAGGATCTTTGGTGTTGAAAATTTCTTTTACTTTTGAGAAGGTTAAGGTTTGTTTCCAATTTGAGGCAAGATTTACTTTTACTTTCCCTGAGATCAGAGAATGATGTCTTCTTTGTATATAATTTTTATCATCCTTATAGAGATTAAATCCGTCTTCTGTTCCGAAATCAAGTTCGTTCCGATCATAGTAATATCTTCCCATAAATTCAAACTCTAATTTTTCAGAAGGTCTAAACCCAAACTTACCCGAGACAAAACTTTGTTTGTAACCATCATCATCTTCTCCGTTTTTATAAGCTGAAAATCCGTCAGTTTTATAGTAGTAAGTGGTAAGTCTGTAATCAAATTTTTCATTCCCACCAGATAGATTAAAAGCAGGTTTATAAGTGCCGTAGGATCCACCTTCTAATGAGAGATTTATTTTGGGTTTGCCCTTTCCTTTTTTGGTTATAATATTTATCACCCCTGCCATAGCCTCTGAACCGTAAAGAGTGCTCTGGGGTCCATTTATAATCTCAATTTTTTCTATTTCATCCACACTTAAGCTTGAAAAATCAAAATCTCCAGTGGTTGGGCTGTTTACTTTTATTCCGTCAATCATTACCAACACATCTCCGGATTTAGTAGAGGTTCTTAAGAAAACAGATGCTTGTTTTCCGTCTCCGCCAGATTGCTTAACATAGAGGCTGGGTATATTTCTTAAAGCATCAACCACCCAATCCACATTCATTTTTTCAAGTTCTTTTTTAGTAATTACAAGTGAATCACTTGTTGTTTCTTCTAAGGGTTCTTCAATTTTATTTGCGGTAACGATAATTTCAGGAAGTTCCTGAGCATTTTCCACTGAAAAGGAGTTATTAGTAATAAAAATTAATGCAGGGATTGTAAATATAAGAGACTTTTTAAGCATAATTCACCCTCCTCCTTTTGAAATTTTATAAAATTAAGAAGATCGGATTTGAGAAGAAACTAAAGGATTAGTTTTGTGATAAGATAAAAGATTTCCATTGTCTCACCCCCTCGGGCTTTTTTGAGCTGGAGCGGTCTTCCGGCTTCCGGATCTTCCTACTCGCCGCGCCTTCCCAGGGTTTTTAAACCCCAGTGGCTTGTCGGCTAAGCCTTAAGGCTTAGCCCAAGCGGCTTTCGTCCCCGGTCACGGCTGCGGGGCAGCGGGGGATTTTCACCCCTCTTCCACAACTCCAGCCC
>DAIQAS010000071.1:0-6033 GCA_036781525.1 Thermodesulfobacterium sp.
CAATGGAAAAAAGTATTGCAGAACTTGTTATAAAAAACAACAAAATTCTTATTGAAACAGCAAAAATTCTTAATATCCCGATTGTTGTAACAGAGCAATATCCCAAAGGACTGGGTAAAACTATAGAGGAGATAAAAAGTGTATTACCTGAATATAACCCTATAGAGAAAATTAGCTTCAGTTCTTTTTTAGAATCTGATTTTGTGAGAGAACTTGATAAATATTCTGATAGAAAAAAGATAGTTCTAACCGGGATGGAAACTCATGTATGTGTGTGGCAGACAGCTCTTGACTTAATTAAAAGAGACTATATTGTTTTTGTTCCTAAGGATGCTGTGTGTAGCAGAAAAAAGCTTGATTGGGAAACTGCCCTTGATCTGATAAAATCAACTGGAGGAATTATTACCACTACAGAAACCTTTGTTTTTCAGTTGCTTAAAAAAGCCGGAACACAAGAATTTAAAGAGATATTGAAATTTATAAAATAAATTTATATTTAAAAGTTGATTTTTTAATTTATAAAGTAATTATGGAAATTATAAACATGTTAAAATCGGCAAAGACAAAGATTAAGTCTTTAATTGTATGGTATTTAAATCTTTCTCTGTATTGGAAAGTTGGTTTTCTTATAGGTTCTTGCTTTTTTGTAAACCTTTTTATTGCATTATATTTTTATTACCTTTTTAACCATACAGCGGAGTTATATAAAAATATACCTTATCATTATGAAGTTCTAACAGTAAAAGCAAGTTCCTTACTTCAAGAGAGAAATCCTTCTTTTGCGGTTAAAAGAGAAATTGAAGCAGTTTTAAAAGATCTTGAGAATGCTTCTAAGGAGTATCCTGAAATTAAATCGCATATTGAGAAAATTAAAAACAATAGAAATCATATTAATATTCTTTTAGATGAATTGGCCTTTCTCAATAAATTTTTTTATGAAAAAAGGCTTGAGGTGGAGAGAAAACTTTCTGCCTATAAAAGTTTTTCCAGATATTTTCAGCTTCTTCTTATTCTTACAATGCTTGCTTTTTTGTTTTGGGGAACCTGGGCATTTTATTATATGGTAAAAAGACCTCTTGATAAAATATCAGAAAGTCTTGAATATTTTAATAAAGAGGAAGAAGGTAAAGAACTTAGTTTTTCCGAGATCTGCCTTCTTGATTATACATCAAAAGATGAAATAGGGAGAATAATAAATAGACTTAACAATATTTTAAGCGAATACGAAATGTTGAGAATCTTTAAAAGAACTATAGAAAATGATGAAACAGCAGCTTTAGTTTATGAAAGACTAGGTTATTATTTGCAGAATATTCTTGGTATAAAGCATTTTATTCTTCATCAGGTTTCAAACTCTCAGAATACTATGGAACCTATGTATATTTCTGATACTGAGATAACTTATTCTTCTGAAATAATATTTGATGCCAATAAATGCAGAGCAAAAAGGACAGGAGAGATAGTAAATTCTCTTGTATTCCCGAATATTTGTAAAATTTTTCCTCTTAAAGACACATATGAACATGTTTGTATCCCCATGAATTATGGAGGAAAGTGTATAGGAGTTGTAGCTATATATATTCCTAAGGAAGAACTTTTTGAAAACCCGCAGCATGTTAAAGAAGTTATTAGAAAGGCCAAACTTTTTATAAAAGAGGCTACTCCTGTTATAGAAGCAAAGCGCTATGCAGAGGCTTTAAAGGAGCAAACATTCAGGGATGCTCTTACAGGACTTTATAACAGACATTTTCTTGAAGCAACTCTTGAAAATCTTACTGCTCAGATTTTAAGAAGAGAATCTATTTTAGGGATTCTTATGTGTGACTTAGATTACTTTAAATCAATAAATGATAAATATGGTCATGATGCAGGAGATCTGGTATTAAAAGAAACTGCCAGGCTCCTTTCTTCTAATGTTAGGAAATCTGATTTGGTTGTAAGGTTTGGTGGAGAAGAATTTTTGATTTTGCTTGTTGATGTTAAAGAGGGAGAAAGTATTAAGGTTGCAGAAAAGTTAAGGCATGTTATAGAAACTTGCGAATTTAAGATACCTCAGGGAGGAGTGAGAAGAACTATTTCTATAGGCGTTTCTGAGTTCCCGGTTGATACAAAGGCAATATGGGAAGCAATAAAATTTGCAGATGTAGCTTTATATAAGGCTAAAGAAATGGGAAGGAATAGAGTTGTGAGATTTAAAAGGGAATTCTGGACTGAAGAAGAATATTAAATTTCCTTCTTTTCTTTTGTTATCCAGAAAATAAGAACAAGTGGCGGAAGAGATATAAAAAAGGTTAAAAGAAAAAAGTAAGTATATCCCAGATAAGTTGCTCCATAACCTGCCAGTGTTCTTGAAAAAGTAAGGGCCAAGCTGAAAAGAGTTGAAAAAACCGCATATTGAGTTGAAGAAAATTCTTTTTTGCAAAGACCGGTAAGAAAAGTTAAAAAGGCAGCAGTTCCAAGTCCTCCGCTAAAGCTTTCAAAGAGAGAAGCAAAATAAACTGTTTCCTTAGGAAGTTGAGGTAAAGAGACAATAGCATATCCTATGTTAGAAATAGATTGAAAAAATCCCAGGGTTAAAAGTGATGTTTTCATTGGCCAGAGGCTTGATAGATATCCACCTAACAGAGAACCTGCTATAGTTAAAATACTTCCCAGAGTGCCGGAAATGAGTCCAATTTCAAGTCGGCTAAAACCTCTATCCACCCAGAATGGATAGACCATAGCTCCAAGAAGGGCATCCCCAATTTTGTAAGTTAAAATAAAAAAAAGAAGCAAAAAAGCTCTTTCTCTACTAAGTATATCTTTTAAAGGTGTTATAAATTGGGAACTTAAAGATATTTGAGGTCTTTGGGGAGTGATTTTTAAAAAGGAATTTAATATCAAAGAAATACCAGCAAGGAAAGTTATTATTCCTAATAGATAAAATATAGGCTTGAAACCCAAGTAATGACTTATGGCAACAATTCCCCCTCCAAATAGAATAAGAGAGATTCTATAAGCTGAAATACGAATTCCGTTAGCCTTACCCAACTCATTAGAAGAAATCCATTCCACTACAAATCCATCTGAAGATGTATCAAAAATAGTGGAGGACAGGGTAAGAAAAAATAGAAAAACAAAAAAAGGTAGGGTAGCAGGAGTGAAAAAGGAAAGACAAAAAATGCTTATGGAAATTCCGATAAGAGAAAGCCCCATCCAGAAGCTTTTGTAAAAAAATCTGTCTATAAAAGGAGCAAAAAGGAGTCTCAAACTCCAGGGAAGGCCTGCCAGAGAAAAAAGACCTATAGTTTTTAGATCTATACCTTGAGTTCTAAAAAACACAGGAATAAAAGTGTAAAAAAAACCAAAGGGAAGTCCTGAGAAAAAATAGATAAAGGCTATGTAAAATAGTTTTCTGTTAAACATTTTAAAATTTAAAAACTAAATTATATTTTAGTATCTTAAAAAGAAAAGCATTTGGGTATGGAAAATAGAATTTATCAGATAATATTGAAAGTTCCTTATACAAAAAGGGAAAAGGTAGAGGAATTTTTATATGAGAATATTCATAAAGGTTGGGAAACAATAGAGAAAAAGTTCAGGGTATATTTTGTATTTTATCTAAATGAGGGTAGTCCAGAATTAGAGATTCTTGAAAAATTTTTAGCCCAAGATCTGGAAATTGATGTAGAGTATAAGCTTCTTAAAGAAAAAAACTGGGAAGAGTTATGGAAGGCAAATTTCAAACCTCTTAAAATAGGAAAAAATTTAGTAGTAATTGCTCCTTGGGAGAAATATAAAGCCAATTCTTCTGAAATAATTATTGTAATTGAACCTGCTCAGGCTTTTGGAACAGGGCATCACCCTACAACAAAAATGATGCTTGAAAATATTGAAATATTTAAAAATGAGGTTGCAGACAAGAATTTAAAGATAATTGATATTGGATGCGGAACGGGTATTTTAAGTATAGCCTGTGCAAAGCTTTTCAAAAATTCTACTATTTTTGCTATAGACATAGATGATCTTGCAATTGAGGCCTGTAAAGAAAATGCAGTCTTAAATAAAGTGGATGGAAAAATTAATATTCAGAAAAGTGTGCCTGAAGAAAAATTTCATTTAATCCTTGCAAATATAGGTTATAGAGAACTTAAAAATCTGGCTAAGACCATCAGAAATTGCTCTCAAAGAGACTCTCATGTATTTTTAAGCGGAATTTTAACAAGTGATGCGGAGGATATAATAGAGCTATATCAAAATCTGGGATACGAGCTAATAAAACATCAAAAAGAAAATGAGTGGAGCTTTCTTTGGTTTCAACTTAAGAACTAAAAAGAAAGTGACGAATTTTTCTTGATAGATTTTTTAGTGTCTCAATTTTTTCCCAGTTCGGATTTTTTAAAGCTGGAAAAATGGTATTATTGTGAAAAATGGGATCTTCATCAATGGGATAGCGGGAAAAGCTTTTGGCAATTTCAAAAAACGGGGTTCCTGGAATGGGAGAAAATTCTGCTAAGTAAGGAGGAACTCTGTGTTTTTCTAAAAAGAGTAGAGCCCTTTCTACCTCTTCAAAATTTTCTTCTGGCACTCCGTAAAGGATATAAGCTCCGAGTTCTTTTTCTGTAAACCCAGCAGATTTTAAATAAGCTACAGCCTGTAAGAATTCTTCAATACTTACTTTATTGTCAAACCTGTTTTCAACTCGTTCAAGACCGATTCTTATAGTTTTAAACCCGACTTTTTTTAATAAAATTGCCACTTCTTTTGTAATAAATCTTGCATGAATGGCATTTGGTGTGTGAAATCGTAAAGATAAATTATGGGAAAGTACTTTTTCCAAAATTAGGGCTAAATGAGACTCAAAATTAAATAAAAGTGCATCATCATAAAAAGCAAAGTCAACAATTCCGTAATTTTTATGCCAGAAAAGAATTTCCTGAAAAACTTCTTCTGGATTTCTCGGTTTAAATTCAGGGTAGAGTTTCTTGGAGGCGCAGTATGGACAATTAAAAGGACATCCATAGCTTGTCATAATTACTACATAAGGGATTTGGCTTTGCATATCAAATATGGGATATTCATTTATATATGGCTTTTGGGATGGGCTAAATTCTTTGTTGATAGAATCTATAAATTTTTCAGCATCGTCTTTAATTATATAAATAGGATAATCTGAGTAGTATCTTTCTATGTGAAAATTTAAATGCTCATAACAAAGTTTTGCATAGATTCCTCCTATATAAACGGGAGTTTCTGGAAATCGGGAGGTTAAGATCTCTAACACTGCAAATAGTCCTGGATACCAGTAGGTCATGGTGCAGGTTAAGAGAACTGCTTTAAATCTAATAAGGGATAAAAGATTTTTAAATATATTTACAGGAAGTCCGTAGCGATAAAATTTTCTCGGAATATCTCTAAAATAAATTGGTTTAGAAATGGGTTCTTTATAAAAATGTCCTGTTCCGAAATCTTTTCTTTTTGGTTTTTGGGAAAGCTCAGGGTGAAAGGGGTCAAGTAAATCTATGTAATAAATAGAATAGCCGATTCTTCTCAGTTTTCCTCCGAGTAATAATAATCCGTAGGGTTTTAACCAGAAATCAAAAGCTGCAAAATCATAAATCCAGGGATTTATTAAAAGAAAGTCATAAAGCATTTAGAAAAAATTAGTTATTATCTTTACAGAATTTATCAAAGGGAAAATTCTCTATAAGATCTTTTGGAATAAAAAGAAAGGAAATACCTGTGTTTTTTCTTGTATAAATAGGATTTTCTTTTTCATCATACCAAAAGTAATCAATCTCTTTATATGTTTTATTTTTACAATCAATTATCCATCTATAAATACCATATTTTAAACTTCTACATTTAGCCTTTTCTTTTTCTGGAATGCCTATCCACATAACCTCTCTGAATTCATTCATCAAGAACCAGTTCATCCAGTAATCTTCACATCTTTGAGCTATATCATTTGAAGGCAAATAAAGAAGTTCTATTTCTGTTTTGGAAGGAGTTTTAATTTTTACGGAGCTTTTATTATAGAAAAGCTTTTCTTTT
>DAIQAS010000072.1:0-5826 GCA_036781525.1 Thermodesulfobacterium sp.
TACTTTTATAATACCCTTCCTTTGCCCATATAACCTTATTTGGTTCTTCTTTTTCTAAAAACACAATAAGAATGTCCTTTAAATATTCACCTTTTGGTTCGAGAGGTTTGGCAATAAGATAAAAATCTGTACCTCTAATAAAGATTTCTTCATTAAATATCAGATATTGTTCTCTTTTTTCTGCTATTTTGTAATCCCAAGTATAAAGACTTAAAAATGCCGCTTTGGGAAATATTATATTCAACAAAATTCCGCCAAAGAGACCAAAAAGAAAAATCCCCTTTCCTATGAAACCTAATAGTTCTTTTTTGGAAAAGCCTAAGGAGAAGAAGGCAAGGAGTTCTCCAGTTCTTGCTAACCACAAAAGAAGGATTATCCCTGAAAAACCACAAACAAAAGAAAAAAATTCATATAAATTTGCTAATGTTTTCCAGAATATATAGGTTAAAAATAGATAAAACGGTTTTTTAAAAGATAAAAACTCACCCAGTTTGTCAAAAAAATCTATAAGTAAGTAAAAGGAAGAAAAGATAAATAGTAAAAGAAGATTTACTTTGATAAAGTCTGATAAAATATATTTTTTGTAAATCTTCATAAATAAACTTTCCTTTTCTTTTTAAAAACTAATAATTGGGAAATAAGGGCAGCTCCTATCAAAGAATAAAAGGAAACATAGCTCCAGAGCGGAAAAATTTTTCCATTTTCTCCAAGAGAAGAAAAAAAACTATAAAGAATATAAAAAATTAAAAATACCGAGATACCTATAAAAAAAAGTAAAAATCTATGGGAGGTCTTTATGTAAAGCCCCAGAAAAAAAGCTTGAAATATAAGAAATATAACCGATAGAGGAAAGAAAAATCTCTGGTAATATTCCTTAAAATACTTAAAATAATCGGAAGTTCCTGGCTTTAGCCTTTTTAAATCTTCTTTCAATTCTGAAAAGCTTTTCTCTCCTCTTTTAAAATAGAGATCTTCTTCCAATTTTTTCATGTTTAGCTTAAATTTATAGTCTCCAAATTGTAAAACCTCTATATTATTCTGAGAATCTAAAAAAATTCCCCAACCCTTTATAAGGGTAAATAAGTTTTCCTTAGGAGAATAAATTCCTCTTTGAGAAACAAAAAACCCTCTCTTACCTTCTTTTCTTTTTTCTAAAAGAAATATATTTTTAAAATGATGAGCTTTATCTTCTTTACTTGACTTTAATACATAAAGAAAATACTCTTTACCCAGAGACACGGGTTTCTTTTCAGGAAAAGGCTTTTCAATCTGAGCTTTTACAAGATCTATTTGAATAAGTTTAACAGCTCTTTTAGACGACGGTAGAAGAAAAAAATGTGCTAAAAAGGTTATTATTAAACTTATCAAAGAAAAAACCAAGAGAGGTTTTAAAAAATCTTTTAAAGAAAACCCTAAGGAGTAAAAAGCTAAAATCTCTTTTTCATACTTTAGCCTATGTATGGCAAAAAGGACTCCCATAAAAGCTGATAAAGTGTATATAAAAGATATGAGCTGAAAATACACAAGAACAAAAACCTGAAGGATTGTCTTAAAAGATGGATTGAGTTCTAAAAAATCCTGCAGTTTGATTATTCCCTGAACAAGAGTTATAATAGCACCAAATACTATAAAAAATGTAAAGGTATAAAAAAAATACTCTTTCAGATGGTATTTCCAAAAAATTTTCATCTATCTAATTTTAAAATCTTTTTTATAAATTTGAAGAAACTTTAATGGGAAAAATAAAAGCTGGTTTGTATCTCCATGTTTCATTTTGTATTAAAAAATGTCCTTATTGCGATTTTTATTCCTTAAGCACTAAACTTTCTAAATCCTTGGAGAAAAAGTATCTTGAAGCTATAAAAAGGGAGTTAATCCTGTTAAAATCGTTTTTAATAGAAAATTTCAATTTTAAAGACCTTGCTTTTATCACTTTTTATGCTGGAGGTGGAACACCTTCCTTACTTTCTCCTTTTTTTTATGAAGATCTTTTTGATTTTTTAATAAAAAATTTTGAATTTTCTCCTGAAGAATTAACTTTGGAAGCAAATCCAGAAACACTTACTTTAGAAAAGGTAAAGAACCTTTATAGGGTGGGATTTAACCGCATAAGTCTTGGAGTTCAAAGTCTATCTGAGCGAGGGTTAAAGTTTTTGGGAAGGGTTCATACTTTAAAAGAGATATTAAAATCTCTGGATCTTATTTTGAAAGCTGGTTTTGAAAACTTTTCCTTAGATTTTATTTTCGGATGGAAAGGACAGGGAGAAAAGACCTTAGGAAAAGAAATTTTAAAAGCTTTAGAATTTAAACCTCCCCATTTTTCTTTTTACGAGTTAACCTTAGAAAAAGGGACCCCCTTTTATAAAATGTTTAAGGGTAAAAAAAGCTGGATAAATGATAAAAAATTGATGAGCCTTTATAAAATAATTGAAGAAACTTTAGAAACATTTGGATACGAAAGATATGAAATTTCAAATTATGCTCTTTCTGGCTTTGAATGTAAGCATAACCTTATATACTGGAAACTAAAGCCCTATTTAGGGTTGGGACCTTCTGCTGTGTCAAGAATTGGAAATTTGAGATGGGAAAATCCCAGAAATCTAAATTACTATTTTGATAACCTCTTTAAGGAAAGTAAACTTCCTCTTAAAATTATAGAAAAATTGGATGATTACGAATTTGCTAAGGAATATATATTTATGGGATTAAGATTAAAAAGCGGGATTAATTTAAAAAAGTTAAAAGAAAGATACAAATATTCTATTTCTGAAGAAACCTTAAACAATTTGATGAAAGAAAAGTTATTAGAAAGAAAAGATGAAAAGATATGGTTGACCTTTAAAGGAAAACTTCTTCACAATCAGGTGGTGGCTCTTTTATGGAAAAATCTATACAATTAGTCCCCACTCCCTTTTTAGAAGGCTCTTTAACAGTTTATCAGCCAGAAAAAGGTTTCAGGTTTGGTATAGACTCTGTACTTCTTGCCCACTTTTTAACTTTAAAACCAAAAGAATTAATTCTGGAAGTAGGCGCCGGCTCTGGTATTATCTCCCTTATTGCCCTAAGGAGATTTCCCAAGTGTAAAATTTTTGCCTTAGAACTTGAAAATCTTTTTGTGGAGTGTCTTAAAAAAAATGTATCAGAAAATAAACTGGAAAACAAACTTTTTACAATAAAAGGAGACATCAAAAATCCTCCTTTCAAAAGGGAAATATTTGATGTTATCTTTTCCAATCCTCCTTATTTTAAAAGTGAAGCTGGAAGGAAAAGCCCTTACGAGATTGAAAACATTGCAAGAAGAGATGAAAATTTTGATCTAAACGAGTTTTTAAAAAATGTGAGTTCCCTTTTAAAAAATAGAGGAAGATTCTATCTTATATTCACAGCTCTAAGGCTTGCTGAATTGATTTATTTACTTAAAAAAAACAGGCTTGAGCCCAAGCTTTTGAGATTGGTTTATTCCTATCCCGGATCCGAGGCAAAACTTGCTCTTTTATCTGCTGTTAAATTTGCTGGAGAGGAATTGAGAATTCTCCCACCCTTATATGTTTATAACTCTCCTAAAGGAAATTATACAGAAGAGGTAAAAAGTTTTTTTAAAAAATTATGATAAGACAATTCTCTTATAAATTGTAAAAATAGTTGAAGAAAATAAAAAGGGGGCTTATAGTATTAATTATGAGAGAAGCCCTTCTTTATGAAAGATTAGAGGATAAAAAAGTAAGATGTAATCTCTGTAATCATCATTGCGTCATTTATCCTGATCATACGGGTATCTGCGGAGTTAGAAAAAATGTAGAAGGCGTCCTTGTTTCTCTTGTTTATGGTAAGGTTATTGCTGAACACTTAGATCCTATTGAAAAAAAGCCCTTATATCACTTTTTACCAGGTTCGTGGAGTTATTCTATATCAACAGTAGGATGCAACTTTCGCTGTGATTTTTGCCAGAACTGGGAAATTTCTCAATACCCTCATATTTACGGAGGAATCCCAGGAACACAGATGTCTCCAAAAGATGTTATTAGTGCTGCAAAAAATCAAAATGCAAAAAGCATTTCCTATACATATACAGAACCCACTGTTTATTTTGAATTTGCCTATGATTGTGCCAAACTTGCTGTAAAAGAAGGGCTAAAAAATGTTTTTGTGTCTAACGGTTATATGACAAAAGAAGCAATTGATTACATAAAACCTTATCTTCACGGAATAAATGTGGATTTAAAAGCTTTTAGAGATGACTTTTATAAAAAATTCTGTAAAGCCAAACTAAAACCTGTGCTGGATAATCTGAAATATCTAAAATCTCAGGGAATATGGGTAGAAATAACAACTCTTATTATACCCGGAGAAAATGATGATCCAAATGAATTAAGAGATATTGCAAATTTTATAAGAACAGAACTCGGACAAGAGGTTCCTTGGCATATATCTCGTTTTTTCCCCAATTACAAACTTCTAAACAAGCCTTTTACTCCAGAAGAAACCCTCTTAAAAGCTTATTATATAGGAAAAGAGGAAGGCCTTTACTATATTTATGTAGGTAATGTTCCAGGAAACCAATATGAAAATACTTACTGTCCAAAGTGTAATCACATTATTATTGAAAGATATGGATTCAGAGTTTTAAAAATTGATTTAAAACCTGATTTAACCTGCCCTAAGTGCGGTTTCCTTATACACGGAGTCTGGGCTTAAAGATTTTAAAAACTTTGCTCCCAGTTGACCGCAAGCAGCCTTTATACCAAGACCTTTGCTTTTTCTTACAGTAGTTAAAATTTTTCTGGACAAAAGATATTTCTGAAATCTTTCTACATCTTCTTGAGAGGGTCTTTCAAAAGGAAGCTCTGGATAAGGATTAAAGGGAATTAAATTAACTTTAAAAGGATAACCTTTTAAAAGCTCAGCAAGTTTTTTCGCACATTCTATACTATCGTTTACCCCTTTTATCATAACATATTCTATAGTTGTTCTACTATTTTTTATGCGGGGAAATCTTTTACAGGCAGAAATAAGCTCTTCAATAGTATACTTTTTAGCTATAGGTATAAGTTCTCTTCTCATTTCATCTGTTGGAGCATGAAGTGATAAAGCAAGGGCTACTGGAAATTCCCTGGCAAGAATTTCCATTTCTTTTATAAGACCAACTGTTGAAACTGTAAGTCTTTTTCTGGAATAATTAAACCCTTTAGGATGTGCAAGTATTTTTAAAGCTTTTATAAGATTTTTAAGATTTAAGAGGGGTTCTCCCATCCCCATAAAAACAATATTTCTTAAAGGCAGTTCTTCTTCCCTTTTTTTTAAATATCTTTTTGCAAGAACAACTTGAGAAAGTATTTCATAAACCTCTAAGTTTCTTTTAAAACCGAGTTTGCCGGTAACACAGAATTTGCAGCCAATAGGACAGCCAACCTGGGTGGAAACACAAAGGGTATAATGGTCTCTTTCAGGAATTATGACGCTTTCTATCAAGTTCCCATCTTCCAGTTTTAATGCAAATTTAACTGTTCCATCTAAATCCTCTTCCCTATCAACAATTTCTGGTAAAGCAAGAGAAAAGTTTTCAGAAAGTTTATTTCTTAAAACCTTGGGAAGGTTGCTCATTTCTTCAAAACTTGTAGCACACCTACAAGTAATCCAGTGAAAAATCTGTTCCCCTCTATAAGAAGGCTCTCCAAGGGTTTTCATTAGTGCTTTTAATTCATCTAAACTGTAGTTTCTTAAATTAGGTTTACTCATAGTCTATCTAAAGTTCCAATGGTTTTACCAGATACACTGTAGAAAGTTCGCTTAATTCTTTTAAAGCTTCAGGTGTAGGAGGCTGATCCA
>DAIQAS010000073.1:0-5804 GCA_036781525.1 Thermodesulfobacterium sp.
AAGAGGTTTAAGGTGTCTATTCATCTCAGGGTGTGTCCCTGTGACACAGAAAGAGATCTTCCCTACTGGCTTCATTTTAAAGAGAAGCTAAAGGAGATTTTTGGAGAAAAGGTAATTTTTAAAACCTTCAAAGATTATGCTGATGAAGAAAAAAAGATAGATGAAATAGCACCGGAGATATATTTTGCTTCACCTGATATAGCACTGCGTTTAAAAGAAAGAGAATATGTTTCTTTTGCCAGATTTTCAGACGAATGGGACAGAGTTTGCCTTTTAACTTTAAAGGGGAATGAAAACAGGAAATATAAAAAACTTGCTGTTGCCAAAAGAAAATTTTTATTTGTAGGAATTTTACTTTCCTCCTTTCATCCAGAAAACATAGAACTTCTTTTCACAAATTCTCATCAAGAGACCCTGGAAAAGCTATTAAAAAAAGAAGCAGATATAGGACTTGTTTATGATCGTTTTTTTGAAAAACTCTCTCCTGAAGAGAAGGAGCCATTTAAGGTTTTAGAAGTAATTCCCACTCTGTTTTACCATTATCTGATGGTAAAAAAAACTTTTTATGAAAAAAATAAAAGGAGATTAAGAAAGATTCTTAATATAAAGCCTTTTATAAGGGTTTCAAAAAGAGAGTTAGAAAGGCTTAAAAACCTTTATGAAAAAATAGACTTTTTATTCAAATTTCATTCAAACAAAAACCTTTTAGAGAACATTCTTGATCATCCGGGAATACTCATAGCTATCTACAGAGATAGGTTTATCTATGCAAACAAAGGTGCACTGGAAATGACGGGATATAGCCTTAATGAGTTTTTAGCTATGAAACCAGAAGAACTTGTTCATGAAGAAGTTAGATCAAAGATAAAAAGAATAGTTAGAAGAAGGCTTAGGGGTGAAAGATTTCCTCAGTTTTACACACCTCTCAGGATAAAAACCAAAGACGGAAGAATACTTTATGTAATACTTTTTTCTCAAACCATAATTTATCAGGGAAGATATTGCGGGTTAATTATAGGTGTTGACATTTCAAGAGAAAGGAAGTTTGAAAGATTTTTAAACATATTAAGAGAGGTAAACGAGCTGATTATAAGGATTGATAATGAAAGAGAGCTTTTTGAAAGAATATGTAAAAACCTTGCAGACTCTTTTGAATTAAATCTTGTTAGTATATCAGAAATTAATTGGGAAAAACGTGCATTTAATCCACTTCTTGTAAGCAGTAAAAAAGAAGATATTTCGGAAGATATAGGAGAAAAGGTTTTAATGGTTTTTCTTTCTGTGGATAAAGAAAGGGGCTCGGTTTTTAAACGGCTTAAAAGGGGAAAAATAATTATAGAAAATGACATAAGGAAGACCAAGCTACCAGAAGAGATAAAAAGAGATCTTCTTGCAAATGACATTCTATCTCTTTCTGCTATACCTTTGTTTAAAAAGGAAAAACTTTATGGTTGCTTAACTCTTTGTGCAGGATTACCTTACTATTTTGATGAAGAGATAAGAAGTATTTTAACTGAGCTTCAGAGAGCCCTTTCTTTTGCCCTTGACAAAATAGATATTCTAAGGGATTACCAGCTTCTTTACAATGTAGCTGAACAGAGCAAAGAGTGGATAGTTATAACCGACAGAGACGGAAAAATTCTTTATGTAAGTCCTTTTGTGTGTGAAAGGTCTGGATATAGCAAAGATGAAATTCTGGGACAAACTCCCCGTATATTTAAATCGGGTTTTCACTCCAAAGAATTTTACAAAACTCTCTGGGATACCATTCTATCAGGAAAGACTTTTTCAACCGTTATAATCAATCGGGCAAAAAATGGAAGTTTATTCAAACTTGAAGAGGCAATTCATCCAGTTAAGCTTCCTGATGGAGAAGTAAGATTTATAGCCATCGGAAAGGATGTAACAAAAGAAGAGTATCTTCTTGAGGAGATTGAACGATTTAAGTTTTACGATCCACTAACAGAACTCTATAACATGCCCACATTTATTTTTAAAGTAAAAGAACAAATAAAGGAAAACAATTTTCTTTCAGCAATGATACTTCTTGATATAAAAGGACTCTCTTTGATAAATTATCAGCACGGTATAAGTGTTGGAGACAAGGTATTAAAAGAAATTGCAAGACGGTTAAAGGAAACACTGAGGGAAAGAGACATTGTTGCAAGAGCTGGAGGAGATGAAATAGCTATCTGGGTAAGTAAAATGCAAGCTCCGGAGAATATAAATAAAATCCTGGAAAAAATTGATTCAGCATTTGATACCTCAATTAAAACAGACAAAGGAGAAATAGAAATAAAATACAATGCAGGGGTAGTTCTTTATCCACGGGAAGGAAAAACCTTTGATGAACTATACGAAAGGGTAACCCTTACACTTGATCTGGCAAAAAAGGAAGATGTAAAGTTTAAATTTTACAATCCACAGTTAGAAAAGTCCTTTGAGGAATTTCAGAAAAAAGAAGTTTTAATAAAAAGGGCACTTAAAAACAAACTTTTTGTTTTCTATTATCATCCCTATTTTGAGATCTCAAATTTGAAACTAAAGGGATTTGAGGCTTTGGTAAGAATAAGAGAAAAAGATAGAATTTATTCACCTCTGGAATTTATAGATGCTCTTGAAGCAAGTCCCTATTTAAAAGAATTTGAGATGTGGGGACTTAAGGAATTGATAAAAATGATAGAAAAAATTAATTTACCTTTTTCCATAAATATTTCTGCAAGAAGCTTTTTTGAGGAGGACTTTATTGAGGGATTTAAAAAGATACCAGAAAAGTATTACTCCAAAATTATTATAGAGATTACGGAAAGGGCGATTATAAGAGATTTTAAAAAAGCAAAAGAAATTATAACGAGATTGAAAGAACTCGGAGGAGAAAAGAACAAGCTTAAAGTTGCTCTTGATGATTTCGGAACAGGATATTCTTCTATTGTAGAAATAAAAGAACTTCCTGTAGATTTGATAAAGATTGACAGAACCTTTATTGCAGATCTGACGAAAGGTAAAAGGGAATTGTCTCTTGTTAAAACCATTATAGATCTTGCTCATAACTTTGATATAAAAGTGGTAGCAGAAGGGGTTGAAACTCGGGAACAGCTTGAAATACTTGATATGATTGGCTGTGATTGTGTTCAAGGGTTTTATTTTACAAAACCCATCCCTCCTGAGGAACTGGAAAGTTGGATTTCTCAAGTAAACTCTTAAATAGAGTCAAATTTTCACAATTCTTGACTTTAGATAAAAAAGTATTATAAGAATAAAATATTTAAAATTTACAAAATTTTTAAATATTTGAGAAGTGTTTAAAAGTTTAGAAAAGGCTCAAAAAAGGCTCATATTTCTTTTTACCCTGCTTGGCGTTTTTTTTCTTTGTCTTTTTGGTGTTTTACACATCTTCCATGATAAAAAAATCTTGGGAATAGTGGAAATCTTTATAGGAGTGTTATCCCTTTTAAATGTATGGATTTTTAAGGATAGATATGATTTTTCCTCCCGGGGGATAATTTTTTTTATGATGGCTCTTTTTTGGCTTCTTTATATTACAGGTGGATTTAAAGGGCAGGGAATTTTCTGGATATACGCTTTTTCACCTATAACATTCTTTTTAAGAGAAAAAAAAGAAGCAATAATATGGAATGTAGTTTTTATAGGAGGGATTGTTTTTTTTCAGATTCTATCATCCTTAGGAATTATAAAAATTGCCTATTCCTTTATAACCACATTTGAAGCAATCTCATCTTATACTTGCATCATATTTTTATCATATTTTTATTCTCATACTTTAACCACCATACTGCAAACTTTAAAAGAAAAAGCCATATTTGATTCTTTAACAGGAATTTATAATAGAGAGTTTCTTTTCTCTTTTTTGGAAAGAGAAATAGAAAGAATAAAAAAGGAAAAGGAAAGAGGCTTTTGTCTTGCATTTATAGATTTGGATGATTTTAAGAGAATAAACGATACCTACGGACATCAAAAGGGAGATGAGATACTTTCTGCAGTATCAAAAATAATTAAGGAAAATTTTCGCTCCTCTGATGTTTTCGGAAGGTTTGGCGGAGATGAATTTATTTTGGCTGTTAATACCAATAATAAAGAGGTTATAGAAGAAAAACTAAAATTTATTAAAAATCAGATAGAAAAAAGATTTAAAGATTATGGACTTTCTATAAGCTATGGAATAGTTGAATTACCGAAGGAAACAGCGGACTTAGATGAAGCACTTAGATTAGCAGATGAAAGAATGTATCAGATGAAAAATAAGAAAAATTCTTTAAAGATGATACTTTAAAAAAACAGTTCGGGAGGAAAGATGAGAAAAATAATTTTAATATTTTTGATATTGGCTTTCTTTTTTTATGCCGATTATCTTTTGGCTCAGTCCTGTGAAAAGGAAGGAACAAGTGTTTCCATAACTCTTGAGAAAGAAAAGGAGCTTGTTCCTGATACATTATTTTTAAGGTTAAGAATAGATGTGTTTTCTCAGAAAGAGGTTGAAGCTATAAATATTATGGGAGAGATTGACAGAGAATTAAGAGGACTTAATTTGGAATATAAAGGTGGTAAATATTCAGTTTATGAAAATTGCTGGTGGGAAAAGGATAAAAGAAGGTGTTCAGGATATAAAGGAAGTATAGATTATACATTTTTACTTAATGCCTACTCCGAGCAAAAAAGGATTTTTGAGATTCTTGATAAATTTAAAGAAAGATATGGAGAAAGGGTAAAGTTTGAGGTTTATGAGCCAGAGTGGGGTATTTCTGAGAAAAAGAGAAAGGCACTTGAGGAGGAGCTTAGACTTGCAATTATTGAGAGTGCTAAAGATTTTTCAGAAATGGTATCAAAGGCACTCGGGAAAAATTGCGATATAGAAAGCATTGACTATACAACCACACCAGTTTATCGCCCCTATTATTTAACAAAAGCAATGGAAAGGGCTCCCATAGAAGTGCCAGAACCAAAGAGAGAAGAGAAGTCTGTAAGTGTAAAAGCCGGAATAAGATTGAGATGTAAATAGACTAAAGGGAGGAAGATAAGATATGGTGGAAATTAAAACTATAGCCATTCCTGTTGATTTTTCCGAAGTGTCTTCGATTATTGCAGAGTGGGGGAAGGTTCTCGCAAAAAAGCTTGGTGCAAAGATAGTTCTTATAAATGTGATTGAAGACATATCGGCTTTTGATATGACAACAGATGCAAAAACGATTCAGGAACTTGAAAAAACCCTTTTAGAGGGAGCAAAAGAATACATGCAGGGTTTTTTAAATAAGCACTTTTCCGATTTTCAAGAAGTTAAACCTGTGATAACCAAGGGAAAGGTTGTGGAAAAGATAATAGAGGTTGCTAAAGAAAAGGGAGCAGATCTTATTATAATAGGAACTCACGGAAGAAAGGGGCTTGACAAAATTGTTTTCGGAAGCGTGGCAGAGGGAATAGTAAAGTATTCCCCTATTCCGGTTCTTACCATAAATCCTTATAGATTAAAAGAAGAAAAGTAAAGGCTATTTTAACAATTTTTTGGCTGTTTCAGCTTCTTTGCTGTTTGGATATTGATTGATAACCTTTTTTAAAAGAATTTTGTAAGCTTCTGTATCCCCAAGTGCTTTAAAAGCCTGAGCCTGTTTAAACATAGCTGTTGGTTTTAAAGGATGCCATCCTGGAAGCTCAATCAGTTTTTGATAATTTAAAATTGCCTCTTCGTATTTTTTTTCTTTAAAATAACTTTCTCCAATCCAGAAATAAGCCTGTCCTATCCATTTCCCTTTAGGAAAGCTTTCAATGTATTCCTCAAAAAGTTTTCTTGC
>DAIQAS010000074.1:0-5749 GCA_036781525.1 Thermodesulfobacterium sp.
AGTGGGTCATAAGATAGAGTTTTTTATTTTTCTGAGAATTAAATTTTTCAAAAACTCTTAAAAGCGCAGAATCATTAATTATTCTAAAAGGATTAGAGGCAGGTATTTTAGAACCAATTCTTACAATTCTTACATGAGGAATATTACTTATTTCTTCTAGAATTTTTTCAATTTTTGAGGTAGCAAGAACTAAAGGATCCCCCCCTGTTAAAAGCACATTATTGATTTCCGGATGTTTTTTCACATATTCTAAACTTTTTGAAATATCAAGAGCTAATTCTTCGCCCTTATTAACAAAAAGTCTTTTTCTAAAGCAAAATCTACAATACATAGCACATACATTGGTAACTAAGATTACAGCTGTATCTTGATACTTGTGTTCAAGCCCTTTATCCTTAACATATTTCTTTTCATTTGAGGCATCCCATTTTCCCCATACTGTGAGCTCTTCTGTAGAAGGGATAGAAATTTTTCTTATAGGATCATCTGGATCATTCCAGTTAATAAGGGAGAGATAATAATCGTTTGTTCTGAAATAAAATTTTTCGGTTACTTTTTTTAATTCTAATTTTTCTTTATCAGATAATCCATCTATATGGTCCAATTTAGTGACATAGTTAATCCTTCTTTCCATTAATCACCTCCTCTCTTCAAATTTTCAAAAATCTGTGAAAAACTTATCCTAAAGACTGAATATCAAATAAACACTTCTTCTGATTTTTAAGCAAAATTTTATTTAAATTTACCAAAAAGTCAAATCTTGGGCAAAATTTGAATTTTTATAATTAAAAATTAAATTCTTTTAAAAAATTTTCAATTATTTTTAAATTGAAATTTTATATATGTGAAAAAAATAACAAAAAAGGGAAAGTTAAGACATTAAAGATATTCTTGATATTTGGTTAATTTTCAGTATCATAAATTTTATATGGATGAGCTTGAAATCAAAAAGAAACTTACAGTAATTTCAATTTTAATCTTGGGAGTCATACTTTTTGGAACATTTGGTTATATGACTATTGAAAAGCTTGATTTTTTAAATGCTTTTTATATGACAGTAATCACAGTAGCAACTGTAGGTTTTAGAGAAGTTAAAGATTTGACCGAAGCAGGAAAGTTTTTTACCATAATACTTATATTCAGCGGTTTTGGTGTTTTTACCTATGCTATGACCACAGGAGCTAAAATATTAATAGAAGGTGAGATAAAGGAGGTTTTTAAAAAAAAGAAGATGAAGAAAGAGATTGATGCTTTAAAAAACCATTACATTGTTTGTGGTTATGGAAGAATGGGAAGTATACTTTGTAAAGAATTTAAAGCTAATAAGGTAGACTTTGTAGTGATTGAGAAATTTGAGGAGAATGTGAAGGACAAAGAGGAGATGCTTTTCATAATAGGCGATGCAACAAAAGATGAGGTTTTAAAAGAGGCAGGAATTGAACGGGCAAAGGGAATAATTACCCTTTTACCTTCTGATGCAGAAAATCTTTATGTAGTTCTTAGTGCCAGATATTTAAATCCAAAAATTTATATAGTTGCCCGTGCAACAGATGAGGAAGCAAGAATTAAATTAAAAATGGCAGGTGCAGATAAAGCAATATGTCCCTATCATATAGGTGGCTTGAGGATAGCTCAATCAATACTCAGACCGAATGTTCTTGATTTTTTGGAATTTGCTACAGGTTCAGAATATAGAGATATTCAAATTGAAGAAATTTTAGTTTCTGAAAAATCTGTACTTATAGGCAAAACTTTAAAGGAGTCCAAAATAGGTAAAGAACTGGGAGTTATAATAATAGGGATAAAAAGGGCTGATGGTAGTGTGGAATTTAATCCATCTGCTAACACTTTCATAAAATCAGGAGATATTCTTATTGTCATAGGAAAATCTGAAAATCTTTATACTCTTTCTCAGATTGCAAAGGGAGAAAGTGTAGTTTAGGAGGTTGGTTTATTAAAAAAGTTTTTGTAATTGGAGGAACAGGTTTTATAGGTTCTCATATACTTCCTGAACTTGTCAAGGAAGGATACGAAGTTTATGTTCTGGTAAGAAGTAAAGAAAAGGCAGAAAGATTATCTTCCTCTTATACCCCAATTTTAGGTGATCCTACAAAAGATGGAGACTGGCAGAGCTATCTTAAATCTTCTGATGTGGTAATAAACCTTGCAGGACAAAACATATTTTCAAGATGGAATGAAAGTTATAAAAAACTGATTTTTGAAAGTAGAATAAGGTCAACAGAAAACGTAGTATCAGCATTAAAGGAAGGTGCACTTCTTATTAATGTCTCAGCAATTGGATATTATGGGGACAAGGGAGATACTTTTGTTACAGAGGATAGTTCATCTGGAGAAGATTTTTTAGCAAAGGTTTGCATAGAATGGGAAAAAGCCGCCTTAAAGGCTAAGGAAAGAGGAGGAAGGGTTATAATCACAAGATTTGGAATCGTTTTAGGAAAAGGCGGAATGCTTTCTAAAATTTTACCTATCTTTAAATGGGGTCTCGGAGGAACTCTCGGAAACGGTAGGCAATGGTTTTCCTGGATTCACATAAAAGATCTGGTTTCTGCTATTTTATTTCTTATCAAAAACGAAAAAGAAGGAATATATAATTTGGTTTCTCCCAAGCCTGTTACTAACAAAGAATTTACTAAAGCTCTTGGAAGACTCTTAAAGAGACCTACGCTTTTGCCTGTTCCTGTTTTTGCTTTAAGACTGTTATTCGGAGAACTTGCCGATGCTATTACCTATAGTGTAAAAGCTTACCCTAAGAATCTTTTAGAGGCGGGTTTTAAGTTTGAATTTGAGGAAATAGAAAAAGCCTTGAGAGATATAATTAAAAATGAGAAAACTAAAACTTAAAAAAGCTGCCTTCCTTTTGTTAACGCTTTTTTTGTTAGTGTCCTGTGAAAGATTGGATACTTTTAAAGCTTCATTTTATGAGACCAAGGACCGGGTAGTTGAAAGAATTAAAGTATCACTAAGTCATATTCCTTTTATCAAAAAATACATTACTCTTTATCCTCCTCCGGAAAAGCTTTATTCTCAAACTGAGGAATTAATAAATCAGCTTAAAACCTATAGAGCAGAAGAGATATTTAAAGATGAGTATGAAAGGGTTTTAGATGCATGGGAAAGAGCCAAAGAACTTTATCAAGGGAAATACTATAAGTCAGCTGAAAAGGAGTTGAAAATAGTTAATCTGATGGCAAAGGAACTTCTTGAAAAGATTAAAGCTTATAGAGAAACTTTAAAGAATTCTGCTTTAAAAAAATACCAAAAAATGGAAGAGATAGCGAAAAGGGTGCTTAAAAATGTCAATTCTGAAGAAAAAAGACTGCGAATAAAGCTATATTTATGGAAACTCAGAAATCTTATAGACTTGGAGGAATATGCTGAGTTTGAAAAGGAATTGCAGAATCCTCCCTTTTAATCAATTTGAGAAAAATTTTCTCTGGATTTTTATTTCTTCAGGAGCTTTAGCTGGATTTTTGCCAATATTTCCCGGGACCTGGGGTTCTTTAGAAGGATTGATTATTTTTTGGTTTTTTAAAGATTTCTCTTTAGTAACTCAAATATCTTTAATTTTAATGATTACCTTTCTTGGAGTGATAAGTTCAACTATTACCTCAGGGCTTTTGCAAAAAAAAGACCCAGATATTGTAGTTATAGATGAAATTGCTGGAATGTGGATAGGGGTGGCAGGGAAACAAAGTCTTTTAGAATTTATTCTTGCTTTTATTGTTTTCAGAATTATAGACATAAAAAAACCTTTTCCTATTAAAAAGAGTGAGAAACTTCCTTCTGGATGGGGAATAATGGCAGATGATTTGATAGCAGGTATTTTAACCAATCTTTGTGTAACAGCTCTTTATTTTATTGCCAAATATTTTTCTCTAATATAAGATTAATTTTAGATGATGCTCGGTGCTCTCATTTTTATTGGAGATGAACTTATTTCAGGTGCTATTGATAATACAAATAGTGTAGTTGCAGGGAAAATACTTACCTCCCATGGGTTTGGAATAGGAGAAATTGTCATACTTCCTGATGATGTGAAAATTATTTCTGAATATTTGAAAAATTTTTCTGAAAAATACGACTTTTTAATAATTTCAGGCGGTCTTGGCCCGACAGATGATGATCTTACCAATTTAGCTGTCTCAAAGGCATTTGATTTGAAATTAGTAGAAAATAAGGATTTTATTTCTGCTATTTCGTCTTCAAGGGAATACAGGCATTCTCAAAAAATAGCCAAAAAAATGGCTCTCCTGCCTGAGGGTGCAATCCCTTTATCAAAGGATTTTTCTTCAGCAGGGTATCTCTTAAAAATAAAAAATAAGCCTCTTTTTTTTCTGCCCGGAGTTCCTTACCAGTTTGAAAATCTTTTAAAAAATGAAGTTATACCCTTTCTTCTTGAATTAAATCCAGAAATTAAAAGACATATTATTAAAGCCTTGAGATTTTTTGATTTAAATGAAACGGACTTAAATCAGTTTATAAACAGCCTTTCAGAAGATATTTTATCTTTTGTTAAAATAGGATACTATCCTGTCTTTCCGGAATTGAAGTTAATAATCCAGGGAAAAGAGGAAAGTGAGATAAAGACTTTTATAGAAAAACTTAAAGAGAAGTTTTATCTTTATCTTATTAGCGAAGAAGATAAGGGATTGCCGGAGGTGATAGGAGAAATTTTAAAAGAAAGGAAAGAAAAGCTTGCTACCGCTGAATCTTGCACCGGTGGGCTTCTTTCTTCACTTATTACCTCTGTTTCCGGAAGTTCTCTTTATTTTGATAGGGGTTTTGTTACCTATAGTCCGGAAAGTAAAGTTGAACTTCTTGGAGTGAAAAGAGAAACCATAGAAAAGTTTGATGTGGTAAGCTATGAAGTGGCAATGGAAATGGCAGAAGGAGTGAGAAAGAAAGCAAAAGTTGACTACGCCTTAAGTATTACAGGATTTGCAGGACCTACCGGAGGAACATCAGAAAACCCCGTAGGAACAGTTTATATAGGATTTTCCTATAAAGATAAAATAAAAGCTTTTAGATTTAGTTTTTCAGGAGACAGAAAACAGATACAGATTTTAGCAAGTTACACCGCGCTTGACATTTTAAGGAGGTATCTTCTTTATGGTGAGGGCTTTTTTAGCTATAGATTTGCCACAGGAGTTAAAGAAGGAACTTTTTAAGCTTAGCAAAATTGATACCCCAGAAAATATAAAACTTAAATGGGTGGAAGAAGAAAATCTTCATATAACTCTGCGTTTCTTCGGAAACATATCAGAAAGTCTTGTAGAAAAAATTTATAAAAGGTGTAAAGAAGTTTGTAAAAATTTAACTCCCTTTGAACTTAAACTTTCTTCTGCAGGCTATTTTCCTTCAAAGGGTTGTCCGAGAGTAATTTGGATTGGAATAAAGGATACATCAGAAAGTATTTTTAAACTTTATAAGCTGTTAAACAAGGCTTTAAAACCTTTAAAACTTCAAGACAAAGATGAAGATTTTCATCCCCATATAACCTTGCTTCGTATTAAAGAAAAAACAAATCAGGAGGGCATAAAAAGGCTTTTTGAAACCTTGAGAAAAGCCTCGGAAAAATTGGAAAATCAAAAAATTATAGTCAGGGAAATTGTGCTTTTTAAAAGTGAACTTTCTTCCTCCGGTCCAAGATATACACCTTTAAAAATTATACCCCTGGGAGAGTGAAAATGTTTAATCTGCAGAACTTTTTCTTAAAAGTTTATTCCAA
>DAIQAS010000075.1:0-5694 GCA_036781525.1 Thermodesulfobacterium sp.
CTCCTTTTTTACATTTTCCTCCTCTTCTGAGGTTATAAACTTTTGAACTTTTACAGCCATACGGTTTTTAAACACCCCAAGTTTGCCAAGCATTTTAGGAACACCTTCTATATAAACCTCTACAGGTTCTTCAATCCTTCTGTCTAATACAACTACATCTCCTTCTTCAAGATTTATTAAATCTTCCAAAGTTATAATTGTTTTTCCAAGAACAGCAGAAAGATGAACTTCGCTTCCAAAAATATATTTTTCCAAAGATTTTTTCCAGGCTAAATCTACATATTCCTCAAATTGATAAGGAGAGTATAACTTCTCTTTTACCGGCTGAAGAGTGTTAAGAGAATAACAGAAAAGAATTTTTCCGCTCAAAGACTCAAGTTCTATATTGTAACCTGTAACTATTACTGTCTCTTCAGGCATAAGAACTCTTGCAAATTGAGGATTTACTTCACCTCTTACATATTTTGTCTTAATGGGTGTAATATTTCTCCAAGCTTTTTCAAGTTCATTAAAAATAACATCTACCACTTTCTTAATAAGCTTTTGTTCAATAGTAGTGAACTCCCTTCCCTCAACCTTTATATGCTTTCTTTCTCCTCCAAGAAATCTTTCTATAAAAAGAAATGCCAAAGTAGCATCTATTACCAGTAAACTCTGACCTTTTAAAGGCTCCAGTTTAAAAATATGAATAGATGTGGGAACTGGAATTCTATTTAAAAAATCTTTAAATCTTTCCATCTGGAGTGGAAGACTGTGAATATCAATTGCCTCCCTTAAAATGGTTGAAAGATGCATTCTTAAACTTCTTATTAACTGCTCACTTATAACTTCTAATCCCGGAATTCTTAAACGTGCAGAAATAGTATAATTTCTGAAGTCAAAAGGCTTTACCTCCCCTATATCTTCTTTTTTTTCGGGCTCGGTTTCTATTTTTCCGTCAGCAAGCCCGGAAAGTAAAGCGTCTATTTCATCCTGACTTAAAATTTTTTCTTCCATAGTTTACTCCACGATATACTGGGTTATATAAACATTTAAAACTACCTCTTCTCCCAAAGCAGAATTTATCTTTTGTAAAAGCTCATTTTTTATCATATCCTTAGCCTCAGGTTGTAAAACATCTTCAGGGGTTTTAGAGCTTAAAACTCTTATAACAACATCCTTTATCTTCGGTTCATTATTCTTAATTTCTTCCTCTAATTTTTTGTCTCCTAACTCAAGAGCAAGCCCTATCTGCAAATACCTTCTCCCTGTTGGATCAAAAAGATTAACTACAATAGGTTCCATTGAATAAATTATAGTTTCCTTGGGATGTCCCTTTTCAGCCTTTTTTTCTTCCTCTCCCTTGGGAGATGTAAGAAAGGCTACAACAGCTCCTGCTAAAATTATGATCACAATACCAATAGCTAAAAACAATAAAAGCTTTTTCTTTCCTCCCTTTTTACCCTGTGGTTCTTGACCTTGCACTTCTACTTGAGCTTCTTCAGCCATAGGCAACACCTCCTATTTTAATATTATTTCTTTCAAATTATATGCCTAATCATCTATTATTAAATTTCAAGCCCTTTTAAATAGGAATATGTCATATTTTTGACGCTATTTGTCAAAAATCTATAATTCATCTCCCTATACAATAGAAACTGTTTTATAAGAACACCCTGAGAATATCCTGTAAGACCTTTTTTTCCTATTATTCTATGACATGGATAAACAAGAGGTAAAGGGTTTTTGGCAAGAACTCTTCCTACAGCTCTATAGGCACCTTTATATCCTGATTTTTCCGCAAGTTCTTTATAAGTTGAAACTTCTCCTATTTTCAACTTTCTTAATTCTTTTAAAACTGCAAATTCAAAATCTGTTAACAAAATTTTATGAGAGATATCAAGAAAATGTTTTTTAAAATTCCAGTAATCAAGAAGAGCCCGATAAAAAATTTCTATCCACTCTAAAACTTTTGAGGAGGTCATACTGTAAACCTTCGGAGCCATATCAAATCCGAATTTAAAATTTAGCTTTATTAATTCTCCTGAGTTATTCCAGACTAGATGAAATTTGAAAGGAAAAATGCTAAAAACTGCCTCTTGAACTTTCATAAAGATAATTATAATAGTTAGTATGAAAAGAGTTAAGATTGGAGATTGTTTATTAGAACTTGTGCAGGGAGATATTACTGAGCAGGATACAGAAGCAATTGTTAACGCTGCCAATGAAAGACTTATTCCTGGTGGTGGAGTTGACGGTGCCATTCACAGAAAAGGTGGCCCTTCTATTTTAGAAGAATTAAGAAATAAATATACTCACTGTCCTACAGGGCAAGCTGTTATAACTGGTGCAGGAAATCTTAAAGCTCGATATGTAATTCATGCAGTTGGTCCTATTTATAAAGACGGAAAAAGCGGAGAACCGGAATTGCTATCAAGTGCTTATAAAAATTCTCTTCTAAAAGCCTTAGAATACAATATAAACTCTATATCATTTCCAGCTTTAAGCACAGGAGCCTATGGTTATCCTCTGGAAGAAGCTGCAAAGATAGCTTTGAAAACTATCATAGACTTTTTAAAAGAAAACAAGAAACCCAAACTTGTTCGTTTTGTTCTCTGGGGTGAAGAAAGTTATAAAACCTTTGAAAAAGTTCTTAACTCTCTTATCTAATCCAAATCTTTTGTTCCCTTTTTGGGTAAAGGTATGTATTCTACTGAAGGTGTGCTTCTTACAGGCTGTGGAAACAGTTTCATAAGCTGATATATCTCAACAGGCATATCTTTACTTACCGGAAGTCCGAGTTTTTTTGCTTCTTCATAAGTAATGGGGTAATCATGAGTAAAATATCCCTGAGATAAAACCTCAGCAAGCTCTTCTATTTTATCTTGCGGATATTTATCATTTAAAATCAATTTTAAAGTTTCCTTCATCTGCTTTAAAGCCATTTCAGCAACATCAGCCAGAATTAAAGTTTTATCATCTACATTTTCTATGGGTTTTTTCTTAACCGCCCTTAAAATTGAGGCAGCAGGATATTCCCTTATTTGAGGATCAACCGGTCCGAGAACTGCATGCTCATCCATCACGATTTCATCACACGCAAGAGCAATCAAAGTTCCGCCACTCATAGCATAATGAGGAATAAAAGCTGTTACTTTGGCTGGATGTTTTTTAATGGCAAGGGCTATCTGAAGTGATGCCAAAACCAATCCTCCTGGTGTGTGAAGAATTATGTCTATGGGAACATCTTTATCAGTAAGTCTGATTGCCCTTATTACTTCCTCTGAATCGTTAATATCAATATATCTCATAATGGGAAAACCTAATAAACTCATGGTTTCTTGTCTATGAACAAGAAGTATAACTCTTGAACCCCTTTTCTTCTCTATAGCTTCTATAGCTTTTTGGCGAGCAATTTCTAAAAATTTCTGCCTTAAAAATGGCTGCATTGCTATAGCAATAAACAAAATCCAGAAAAGATCTCCAAATCCCATAGCTTCTACCTCATTTTTATTTTTTGTCTATATCAAAAAGAGAACCAAATATACAGTATTCATCAAGATAAAATCTTCTTCTTTTACAAAATAATCTATAAATTAAAGCACCTACCACAAATCCTCCTATATGAGCAAACCATGCAACACCTCCAAATGAAGTAGGAAGAGCAAGAGAAAACAAACCACTGTAAAACTGAATTAAAAACCAGTAACCCAGATATAAAAAAGCTGGAATTTCAAAAAAGACCGGGAAGAAAAATACGGGAAAAACAACCAGAATTCTTGCTAAGGGATACATCATAAAATAAGCACCCATAACGGCAGATATAGCTCCGCTTGCCCCAACAACCGGAATAACTGAATTTTTATAAATTATGGCATGAGTAAAAGTTGCAAAAATTCCACAAAGAAGATAAAAAATAAGAAATCTAAAAGGACCCAATCTATCCTCTACATTGTCCCCGAAAATCCAGAGTGTCCACATATTTCCTATTATATGAAGCCATCCTCCGTGAATAAAAAGATGAGTAATCAAGGAGAGATATTTCCGATATCCAGGTTCTCCTGTTAACACTGCAAAATAGTCATCAAAAAATCTTGCAGGAACAAATCCCCAGGTTCTAAAAAATATTTCTCTTTCTAAGGGTGATAAAGAGATTTCATAAAAAAAGACCATTATATTTACAATAATTAAAAGCCAAGTCATTACAGGTGGATTTCTTCTGGGAAGAATATCCTGAAGAGGTATCATCCAAGAGCTCCAATAACTTCTCCCCTGACTTTTTTTCTAAAGGATTCACTTTTTTCAACAAGTTTATCAAACTCTTCTTTTTGTAAAGGCACTTTTCCGAATTCATAGGGATCTTTCTTAACAAGCTTTTCTAAACCCTCTTTTCCTTTTTCAATGAAAATCTGAGAAAGCTCAAGAAAGACACTTCCCTTCTTGGATAAAGCATAAAACTCAGCACTTCTTAAAGCATATCTATTGCCGTTAAAACTAAGTGCAACCCCTTCGTTTTCTCTAATCAGAGATAAGGCCTGAGTATCGGTTATACTGTCTCCTGCGTAAAATCCTTCTGAAAGAGGAATGGAAAGTTCCTTTGAAATTTTTTCACAGGCATTTGCCTTTTCAAATCCTCCAATCGGATTTACCTCTCTTAGAAAAACACCTATGTCCATATTCCAAATTATATCAAAAAATATTTCTTCCAAGCGATTTAATGTATTTAAAAGCTCTGAAGGTAAATCTTCAGGTTTTTGAGCGTCTTTTGGAAGCTCTATAAGGGGCATTTTTATTATTTCTTCATATAACTTTTCTAAGATTTTAGCTTCTGAATGAGAAAGTTTTACCTTATCAAGGTCAACCTCTGTGCAGAATACATTTTCCATAGGAAAACCTGTAACCTCGCAAAGTGCTTCTAAATAGGGCTTATAACTTGTGCTTATTATAAATGTAGGTAGAATTTGATTTAATTTGTACAAGATTTCAGGAACTTCAGGTAAAAATGCAAGAGTTTTTCTTGAAAATTCTCTTAAACTTTTGTTATCAGCGCCAAAAAGTTTTAAAAAAGGAAGAATCAGCTTAAGAGTATCACCTGCTTTATATCCTTCTTTCTTTTTAATATCTGCAAGATAGTCGTCAAATCTTGAAATTTGAGTAAAAAATCTGTCACCCTGCGGGACAATAACTTGAGAATACTCAAAAGCGTTATCATTAAGAGTTAAAGGTCCTTCGCAATCAAGGGCTAAAAATGGCATAATTTTTGCTTTTAACAAATTAAAAATTTTGCTTTTAAAAATTATAAGATTAAACTAAAAGAAGTCAACAAAATTTTTTATGAGGAGCTGACATGATAACTGTTCAAGCTATAACTCATCTTAAATTTTCCTTTAATAGTTATGATTTCAATCTTAAACCTAAGGAAAAACTTCTTTTTGCAAATGATGTCTTTGCCCTTTTGCCAAAGGATTTACAATCTCATTTTGAAAAAACCAATACAGTGCTTCCTCCTTTTTATGATGGAGAAGATCTAAACGGTAAGACTCTTTTTGTTTTTATGCAGGGAGCAATCGGAGATGTTTTATGTTCAACCGTTGCTTTAAGAGAGGTAAAAAGGAGATATCCGGATTGTAAACTTTGGGTAGCCGTTTCAGGAAGAGCCCGGCCAGTGCTGGAAAATCTTTCCTATATAGACAAACTTTTCCCACATCCTGCTCC
>DAIQAS010000076.1:0-5581 GCA_036781525.1 Thermodesulfobacterium sp.
TATAAAGCTGGTTTGTATACCATATAGGTCCGTGGGCACCTATGACACCAATCCAGGCAAGAACAAAAAGCCAGAGATAATGTTTATTAGTAAAAAGTTCTCTAATCGGAGCACTGGTAACCCTTCTTATCTGTTTTAAAGCAGTAAAAACTGGAGTTTCTTTATAAAGAAATTGAATAATAAGGGCGACTAAAAACACTACAAGACCTGCTATAACAAAACACCATCTCCATCCGTAGGCATTAAAAGCCTCCGTACCGAAATGACTTTGAAGGGCTGAGGCAAGATTGGCAGCAATAGCCATACCAAAAGCTGGTGTTGTAAAAAGAAATCCTGTAATCAATCCTCTTCTATGATCAGGAGTAAATTCTCCAAGATAGGTTATAGCTGCACCGTAACCTCCTCCAAGAGCAAGACCCTGAATAATTCTTAAAATGAATATCCCTATTGAGGCAACAACTCCCAAAGTTGCATATCCAGGAAGCACTGCTATTCCAAGTGTTCCAACCATCATCATGATAATAGCTGTTAAAAAAGCAATTTTACGACCAAACTGATCACCAATCTTACCAAACATAAGAGCACCAAGTGGTCTAAAAAGGAAACCAATAGCAAGCGCAGCAAAAGAGGCAAGCAAGCTTGCTAATGGATCATGACTGGGAAAGTAAATATTTGCCAAAATTTTGGCAAGTATGGCATAAGTATAAAAATCAAGCCATTCAAGCAAAGCTCCTGTCCACGAAACTATAGCAACGGGTAAAACCTCTCTGAATTGAACCCGTTCTTCTCTCATGTTACACCTCCTTTTTTAATTGTTGTAACTATTTTCAAATTTGAAAATGCCTTTTTTAGATTGTCCAATAATAAGAGATTTTTTTCACAATCTTTAAATAATACTTTTTCATAACCCACCTCCTTTAATTATTATATTCTTATCCTGATAACATAACTTTTATCAAGATAAAATAGATTAAAGAAAAATTTCACATGATTAGTCTTATTTTTTATCTTGAATTTGACTTTATCTAATTTTCTTTATAAACTTTGATTATTCGATAATATTTCAAAGGATTGTCTACTTTTAATTCCTCTTTAAGGAATTTTAAAATTGAAACTTTTCCCTCGGGAGGGACTATAATACGAGGGCCTGGATAAAGAAGATAAAGCGCTTTTCTTTCAGGAATGGAAGGTTTGTTCTTATTTCTAAATTTAACTTCTTTAAAAATAAGCCCTTCGTAAATTTTTAGTCCTTTTAAGGTATCTTCTGGTATTTTTTCTTTTAATCCAACCCCTAAGAATTCATCCTTAGCTTCAACACCCACAGGAAGGGCTTCACCACATATAAATTTTGGTCTTGGATTGAATCCTTGAGTATAAGATAAAGGGATTTTCTTTTTTCTTAATACAAGCTCAATTAATCTTAAAAGTTCAAGCTGAGAAAGAAATTTAGAAGGACCAAGTTTGTCATAATAAACCTCATACCAGTATGTCTCTACAACTCTATTAGAATTTTCTATTAGATTTTCTAACTTCTTATTTTCTTTTAGACCATCTTTACTTAAATAATTTTTAATTTCTCCTCTGCAAACTCCGCACTTCACACAGGAACTCCATCTGCAATCTTCGGTATAAAGTTCTTTATAAGCTCTCTCTCTTTCTTTTAAAAGAAATTCTTTTTTTACTCCGAGATCAATATGATCCCAAGGAAGTTTTTCTTTTGGATCTCTTTCTCTCAAATATTCATCAAGATTAAGCCCAATTTCAAAAGCTGTATCCTTCCAGAGGGAAAAATCAAAATATTCTTTCCATGAATCAAGACGAGCTCCTCTCCTAAAAACGCTTTCCAAATAACCAAAAATTTCCCTACCGCTTCTTGAAATTACACCTTCAAGAAAGCTCTGTTCTGGTTGATGGTATTTAAAATTTTTTCTCAGCTCACTTTTAAGATACCTTATTTTCTCCAGAGCTTCTTCTATACTTATTTGTCTTTCCCATTGAAAAGGGGTATGTGGTTTTGGAACAAAAATTGATGCAGAAATAGTTATATTAAGATTTTTAAAAGCTCTTTTAAGGTCTCTGTAAAATTTTACAAGTTCTTTTAAATCCTCTTCTTTTTCTGTGGGAAGTCCGAGCATAAAATAAAGTTTTATTCTCCTGAATCCATATTTTGAAGCAAGTTGCAGATCCTTAAAAAGGGATTCCATTTCTATCTTTTTATTAATTACCCTTCTCAATCTTTCTGAAGCAGCTTCAATTGCAAGTGTAATGGTTGAAGTTCTTCCTTTCTTAAGAAAATTAAGTATTTTAGGTGTTAAACTTCCTACTCTTAAAGATGGGAGAGAAAATACATATTCTTTCCCAGGCAGAAAATAGAATTCTTTTTCAAGAAACTCGATCAGGGTTTCAAGCAAGGAATAATCACCTGCAGAAAGACTCATTAAGGATGCTTCTCTGTATCCTGTTTCTTCAAAAGCCTTTTTGGCTTCAGCAATAAGGTCTTCTGGAGCCTTTTCTCTAACTGGACGGTAATAAAAACCTGCCTCACAAAACCTGCAAGATCTTGTGCAACCTCTTGAAATCTCAAGAGAAACTCTATCATGGGAAAGAGGTATTACGGGAATAGAACTTAAAATTTTTTGTTCTTTTTTGAAAAGATAAATTCTCCTTCTGGTTTCATTTTTTAAAAGAGGAACATAAACTCCTTCAATTTCTTTAAGTGTATATAAAAGAACTTCCCTTTTTAGTCCATTTTCTTTCCATTCTTCAATCTTTTTTAATACCTCAAGGATTGCTTCCTCCGCGTCTCCAATTATTATGGCATCAAAAATATGACATACAGGCTCTGGATTTCCGCAACAGGGCCCGCCTCCCAAAACAACAGGATCAGACTCTTTTCTTTCCTCAGCTTTTAAAGGGATATGTGAAAGTTCAAGAATCTGAAAAAGTCCTGTGACGAGAAGTTCGTAAGCATAGCTTAAACCAATAACATTAAATTCTCTTAATGGTTTTTTGTAATTGTAACTCAGAAGCGGAAAGTTTTTTTCTTTAAGTTTTCTTTCCATATCTGGAGAAACTGCATAAACAAGGTCGCAGAGATAATGAGGAATTTCATTAACTATTCCTGCAAGAATATTAATACCAAGATGAGATCTACCAACTTCATATAAATCTGGATAACAAAGACAGACTTTGAGCTTAACTTTATCCCAATCCTTATACGGGAAAAAAGGTTCTCTACCTAAATATCTCGAAGGTTTTTTAACAAGAGCTAAGAGTTCATCTGGATAATCCTGAAGCATCTATTAAATTTTAATACACGATTTACTTTTTGGGAGTAAAATTAGCTTTATGCTTAAGAAAAGATTCGGACAGCATCTGCTTATCAGTTCAGGAATCTTGCAAAAACTGGTAGAGCTTGCTGAGATAAAGCCAGAAGAAACAGTTGTAGAAATCGGACCAGGCACGGGAAATTTAACCAGAAAGCTTCTAAACACCCCGCTTAAAAAACTTTATCTCATAGAAATAGACCCTGAAATGATAGAACATTTGAAAAAAACTATAAAAGACGAGAGAGTTTTTTTTATCAATGATGATGCTACAAATTTTGATTTTACTTCCTTAGGAGAAAAAGAATTAAAACTAATAGGGAATTTACCTTACAATGTTGCAAGTTTAATCATAGAAAACACAATTATGCATAAAAATATAATACCCTGTGCCTTTTATATGGTTCAAAAAGAAGTTGCGGAAAGACTTATTAGTGAGAAATCATGGCTTTCTGTTTTTGTAAATACTTTTTATGAGGTAGAATATCTTATGAGTATACCTCCGAGATTTTTTATTCCGCCTCCAAAAGTTGTCTCTGCTTTTATAAGACTTAAAAGAAAAGAGTTTAAAGATATTAACATTTCTGATCTTAAAGATTACAAAAATTTCTTAATCAAACTTTTTTCCCATAAGAGAAAAATGATTAAACATAAAATGGATAGAGAGCTTTTAACTAAAGCTGGCATTTTAGAAGAAAAAAGAGTAGAAGAACTTGAACTTAGGGATTTTCTTTCTCTTTATTCTGTTTTTTCAGAAATTACTTCAGAATCTAAAGTCTGATTAGATTTATTGCTTCTAATTCTTTTAATTGCCTCTAAATGTTCTTTATAAGTTTTTGAAAAATAATGCGTTCCGTCTCCCTTAGCAACAAAATAAAGATAAGGCACTTTGGCGGGGAAAAGAACTGCTCTTATACTTTCCTCTCCTGGATTACAAATAGGAGTGGGGGGAAGCCCGTCTCTCAAGTAAGTATTGTAAGGACTTTTTACCGAGTAGTACTCCTTATATGTAAGCCTTCTAAAATCCTTTAAAGCATAATTTATAGTTGGATCAGCCTGAAGGGGCATTTTTCTTTTAAGCCTATTTAAATAAACTGCAGCAATAATTGGTTTTTCTTCAGAATAGAATGCTTCTTTTTCTACTATAGAGGCAAGTGTTACAACTTTTTTAAGAGACATCTTGCGCTTTTCTGCAATTTCTCTAAACTTTTCCCAGTGTTTCCAGAAATTTTCTACCATAGTTTGAATGACTACCTCTGGAGGAGTATTTTTATGAAAAAAATAAGTATCTGGATATAAATATCCTTCCAGAGTTGGACCGGGAAGTTCAAAACTTTCTGCTATTATAGGATCTTCTGCAAAAGAAAGAAATTCTTCTTTTTTACATATCTTATTTTCTTCTAAAATATCTGCTATCTGCCATAAAGTTGCCCCTTCCGGGATCGTAACTTTACGAAGATAAACTTTTCCTTCTCTTAAATATTTAAGGATCTCATCTATACTCTGATATGGATAAAAAGCATATTCTCCTGCTTTAATTTTATTGTAAGCACCTGTTCTTAAAGCTTCAAAAATAAAGACAAGCTCACTTTTTATAATATTTCCTCTTTTAAGTTTTCTTGCAACATCTAATATATTTTCTCCCTTTTCTACCTCTATTATTACAAGTTCAAGCTCTTTAGTTTCTAATTTGGAAGACTTACCTCCAAAATAGTAAAACAGGATTAACCCTATTAAAGCTGTAATAAAAAGAAAAAATATTAAAGGGTTTTTTTTCTTGAGTCTTGAGAACTTCATAATTAATGTTATCTTTTTATTTAACTTTTAGGAGGTTAAATATGATTACAGAAGAAATTTTAAAAAATTTAGAGAAAGAAGCCATAGAAAATCCCCATTCAGTTTTTGCTCAGCATAGGTTGGCTATAGCTTACTTTAATTTGGGAAAATTTCAAGAGGCTAAAGAAGCTTTTAAAAGGGTACTTAAGCTTGATCCTTTTCATTTTGAAGCTATGGTAAATTTAGGCATCTTATTTGCTCAGGAAGGAGAATTAGAAGAAGCCAAAAAGGCCTTTACTTTTACTATTAAGTATTATCCCAAATCAGTTGAAGCCTGGAACAATCTTGGTTTAATTGAATTTGAACTCGGAAACCTTGATGAAGCCGAAAAATGTTATAAAAAAGCTATAGAGATAAACGAAACCTTTCCAGATGCCTGGGTTAATCTTTCAACTGTCTTAATTGAAAAAGGTCTGTTT
>DAIQAS010000077.1:0-5357 GCA_036781525.1 Thermodesulfobacterium sp.
GTATAGAGAAGAAGAAAGGAAAAAGTAGAAAAAACGATTTAAAAAATGGAAAAAGTTTTTCTACGAATCTTAAAATAAATGATAAAGACTATTTAATTTCTTTTATTTGTGTTAAAAATTGTGAGAACAAAACCGAAGCCTATTTTGTAATATACAAACCGGATAAATTTTTTAAGCATATTTATGGCACTTTTATTGTTACTCTTAGTATATCTATATTTTTACTTACCTTAATATTTTTTATTTTATATATTTATCTTTGGAAACAAATTGAGCATAAAGAAAAACTTATAAAAATTTCAGAAACTGACAATTTGACAGGCATTGCCAATAGAAGGGCATTTACAGAAAAAATAAAAGAAGTGGCAAGAATCAGTCAAAAATTTAATTACCCTTTAAGTGTGATATTTTTTGATATAGATAATTTTAAAAAAGTAAATGATATTTATGGACATGATACAGGAGATTATGTTTTAAAGGAAATTGTAAATATTATTTCTGGTCAACTTAGAAAAACGGATTTTTTTGCCAGATGGGGAGGGGAATTTATGATAATTTTAGAAAATACAGATTTGAAAGATGCTATTCAGTTAGCTGAGAGATTGAGAAGAACTATTGAAGCTTACAAATTTGAAAAGGTGGGGCATATTACTATCAGCCTTGGAGTTGCAGAATTAAAAAGTAATGAAGATATAGATTCTTTTTTTAAAAGACTTGACGAACTTTTATACAAAGCCAAAAGGAAGGGTAAAAATAGAGTGGAATTTGAATAAAAATTAGATAATCAAAAAACTCCCATCACATCTTTTAGGATTTTTAAAATCTCTTAAAGCCTCTCTACAGGTGGCAAAGGAAATGCCGTAATTTTTTGCTCTTTTGTAAAGAGGATAAAGAAGTTTGTATCTCAATTCATCTTTCAAATAAATTGCATTTCCTATTTTTTTCCCATCTCTTAGGTATAAACTTTCCCAAAGAGTTTGTTTTTCTGGGAAGGCATCCATTAATCTTTTTAAAGAATCTGGCTTTGCTTTATAAGTACTTGCAGTTATATGTTTAACAAAAGGAGCAATTTCATTAAAAATTTCAAAAATTTCTTCTTCATTTAATCCAGGTATAATAGGATCAAGTCTTACTGAAACAGGGATGCCTTCCTGAGAAAGAGTTTTTATAGCTGCAAAGCGCCTTTCATAACTTGGTGCACCTGGTTCAAGCTTTGAAAAAAGGGTTTTAGAAGTAATGGTAATACTTACTGCACATTTAAGCTTTTTAAAAAGGTCTAAGTCCCTTAACACAAGGTCAGATTTGGTAATAATTAAAATCTTCAAATTTTTGTTTATAAGAAGTTCCAGAAATTTTCGAGTATAACTATAAGTTTTTTCTAAAGGTTGATAAGGATCTGAGGAGTTAGAAAGAGAAATAATCGCACTTTCCGGGAGTTTTTTTAATTCCTTTTCTACGCTTTTTAGAAAATCTTTTTTAGGTCTTGGGTGGTAAAAATTTTTAATAAAACTTGTTGCATAACAGTAAAGGCATCTATGTCCGCACCCTGTATAAGGATTTAGACTGTATTTGGGAGGACAGGTGCAAAGTTTTGACTTCCACGGATCAAATGGCTGAATATAAGGCATTATTAATAATTTTTTCTATACTCTCAGCAATTTCAATTTCTATTTTATTAATTTTAGCATATTCTATAAAGGGAATTCCCAATTTAACAGAATTTACAATCTCTTCAGAGAAGGGTATTTTTCCGATTACTTCTGTATTTCTTTCTTTTAAAGTTTCCTCTATTTTTGAGCTTAATTCTAAATTAAGGTCAATTTTGTTGATAATGACCTTAACTGGTATTTTAAAGTGATTGGCAAGTTCTAAAATTCTTTCTAAATCATGGAGTCCTGAAAGGGTAGGTTCTGTTACTGCTATTACCAGATCAACTCCTGTCATACTTGCCATCACAGGACATCCCACCCCAGGTGGACCATCAATAACTATAAAATCTTTTTTTTCCTTTTCTGCTAAGTTTTTTGCAAGTTCCCTTAATTTGGCAACAAGTTTTCCTGAATTTTCTTGAGCAATTCCAAGCCTTGCATGAACGAGAATACCATATTTTGTCTGAGAAATAAAATACTTTCCAGAAATTCTGTCCTCAAGAACTATAGCTTCTTCAGGGCAGAAATAACTGCAAATGGTGCAACCTTCACAAAAAAGGGGATCAATTGTAAAATCTTCTGAAATAGCAGAAAACTTACAAATTTCTCTACAGGTTCCGCATTCTATACATTTTTCTTTATCAATTCTTGCAATTTTACCTCCTATAAACTCAAAAGATTCCTTAATTTCGGGATGGAGAAGGAGATGAAGGTTTGCTGCATCAACATCAGCATCAACCATGATTTTATTTTCTAAAAAGGCTGCTAAACAACCAGAAATAAATGTTTTCCCGGTTCCGCCTTTTCCGCTAATAACAAGAATTTGCTTCATTTTAAAAATTCCTTTACACTGTTAAATAGTTTTAAAAATTTTTCTTTATATTCAGGGATATCCTCTACCAAAGGTATTCCTTCAGAATAAAGTTTGGCTATTTTTCTGTCAAAAGGTATCTTCATCAAGATTGGTATTTTGTTTTTTTGACAAAAATCTTCAATAATTTTGTTATCACCTGATTTATTTATTACAACCCCTGAAGGAATTCCAAGCACCTTAATAACTTCATAAGCAATTTCTAAATCGTGAAGTCCGAAAGGAGTTGGCTCAGTAACCAAAATACAAAAGTCTGCACCTTTTAAAGAGGCAACCGCTGGGCAAGATGTTCCTGGTGGTGCATCAATAATAGCGGGATAAGATTTATCTATAAAAGATTTAGCTTCTTCAATAACAGATGGAGCTAAAACCTCACCAATATTGAGTTTTCCTTCTATAAAACTTAAATTATTTTTTTTACCAAGCCTTATTATACCAATTTCTCTTTCTCCTTTTTTTATAGCCTTTTCAGGACAAAGTAAAATACACCCCTCACATCCATGACATAAATGAGGGAAAAATATGACTTCTCCAGAAGGATTTTCATCGTTCTCAAATGTTATTACAGATAAGGCATTATAAGCACAGATTTCACTACACTTTCTACAATATGTGCATTTTTCTTTATCTATTTCTGGAATTACCGTTTTTACAGGATGTGTCTCAACTATTTCAGGTTTTAAGAAAATATGAACATTAGGTTCTTCTACATCGCAATCAACAAGTTGAACTTTTCCCAGACTTAAAGCCAGATTTACAGCAACTGTCGTTTTTCCGGTTCCTCCTTTTCCACTGGCAACCGCTATAATCAATTAAAAAACCCCCTCAGAGGTTTATGACTTCACCAGTTGTGCCAAATTTGAATTTATTTCCGAAAATTTCTTTAAATTTTGAGGTAACTTTAAGTCCTGTACAGTGGTTTGCAGAAAGCAAAGAAAAATTCAACTTAGCTAAATAAACAAAAGTCTCCTCAAGTTGCTTTCCACCTACAGGTTCTAAATGAGTTCCTCCAATAATGGCATAAATTTTATTAACTCCTGTAACTTCTTTTGCATGTTCTATAATGTTTACCACACCAGAATGAGCACATCCAAGAATTATAACAAGCCCTTTAGGAGTTTTTATAAATAGACTCATATCATCAAGTATAGGATCTGGAATTTTCTTGTCACCGTCTTTTATATATAACCTTTCATCTATCTTTTCAAAAGTCGTTTTTCTTGGAACCTCTCCACTTAACCACATATTAGGGAATATTTCAGTTGGCTCTTTTATCCATCTAAAATTAGTCCCAAGTCCTTCTAATTCTTCCTTTCTAAAAGGTATCCCAATATAACGGTCTCCAAGAGAAGCATAATGAAGACTGAAAATATCTTTATGAGCATAAATATCAATGGGTTTTCCTATAAATTCTAAGACAGGTTTTAATCCGCCTGTATGATCGTAATGACCGTGACTTAAAATTATTGCATCTGCATTTTTTAAATTTATACCTAAACGAATGGCATTTTCTACTACTCTTCCTGTTTGGCCAGTATCAAATAAAATGTTATGTCCTTCATATTCAATCCATAAACTTAAGCCGTGTTCTCCACAAAGACCTGTAGGAATTAAAACCCCTACTGAGTTTTCAATAAGAACTGTTATTTTCATTAATACTAAGTTCCTTATTTTAACTGCTTTTCCAAATTTTCAATTATTTTAGAAAATGCTTTAGCAGTTTCACTTTCCGGATAATATTTAATACATGGTTTGCCTTCATCTCCAGCTTGAACTAATGCAGGATCTATTGGAATTTTTCCTAAAAATGGGATATTATATTTTTCAGCCAGATCTTTTGCTCCATTAGTTTTAAAAATATCAATTTGAGTTTTACATTTAGGGCAAATAAAGCTGCTCATATTTTCAACTATTCCTATAATGGGGATTTTTGTTTCTTGACAGAATCTTATAGATCTTTTTACATCAGCTAAAGCTATATTTTGAGGAGTTGCTACTATAATAGCTCCATCTACATTTTTAAGAACATGATAAATGGAAAGAATTTCATCTCCTGTTCCTGGTGGACAATCTGCAATAAAAAAATCAAGTTTCCCCCAGATTGTATCAGTTAAAAATTGTTGTATAGCTTTATGTTTTAACGGTCCTCTCCAGACAATAGCATCTTCATCCTTAGCAAAAAATCCTATGGACATAACCTCCAAATTTTCAGAATATTTTACAGGATATATCCCTTCTGCAGTTATTTGAGGTGACTTTCCTTTAAGCCCAAGCATGTTAGGAATATTTGGTCCATGGAGATCAATATCTAAAAGACCAACTTTATAGCCTTTTAAAGACAAACCTACAGCAAGATTGCTTGAAATTGTGCTTTTTCCTACTCCACCTTTCCCAGATAAAACTAAGATTTTCCATTTAATTTGGGGAAAATTTTCCTGAAAAATTTCAGTTTTAGACTGCTTTTCCATTGATGCTCCTTAAAGATTATTTATAACATCTTTTACCTTGCCAGAGATTAAAATAACCTCAATACCAGCCATTTTAAAAATAGCTTCAGCTCGAGGTCCTAAGTTTCCAGTTACAACCTTTTTTGTTCCTTTTTCTAATACAAATTGAGCAGCCTGAGTTCCTGCTCCACCCATTGCTTCCTTCCATTTATTTGGAAAGATCTCATGATTTTTTGTTTCTGTATCATAAAATATAAAATAACTGCACCTTCCGAATCTTGGATCAATTTCAGAATCAAGACTATCTCCTTGAGCTGTAATACAAACTATCATTTTTACCTCCTGCAATTTTTTAGTTTATAATATAATCATGCATGCTTTGCAAAGTTT
>DAIQAS010000078.1:0-5337 GCA_036781525.1 Thermodesulfobacterium sp.
CAGGAAAGAGAAGCAGATAGATACGGATTTCTTTATGCTTTTAAAGCAGGATATTCTCCTCAGGGAATGATAGAGGTTTTTGAAAAATTTAAAAGCATGGAAAAGAAAAGACCTCCTGAATGGCTTTCAACCCATCCTCTGCCAGAATCAAGGATAAAGGAAACTGAAAAATCTATAGCAACCTTTAAACCAACAGGAATTCTCATTAAAGATACTCAGAAGTTTCATGAAATTAAAAATATTCTCCTTAAGACTAAAGAATCTTACGAGTACGCAGAAAAAGGGAAAAAGGCTTATAAAGATAAAAATATGCTTGAAGCAAAAAATCTTTTTAAAAAAGCTTTGGAGCTTTATCCTAAAAACACCATCGCTTTAGTTTATTTAGCCAAAATTGAAATGGATGAAGGAAACTTAGAAAAAGCTAAAAATTATGCTGATTCTGCCCTTAAATATGACCCAGATTTTTTTACGGCTAATATAATTTCCGGAATAGTATACTTTAAACTCAAAAATTTTGATATGGCTTTAAAATTTTTTGAAAAGGGAAAAGAATTAATTCCCTTCTACGGAGTTTCATATTATTATGCAGGAAGAGTTTATGAAGAAAAAAGAAACCTTGAGTTGGCTTTAAAAAACTATAAAAAGGCTTTAGAAATCGGCCCCAAGAATGCAGCTTGGTATAAAGACTGTTACTATAGATATACCAAGTTAAGGTATTAACTTTGACAGAACTGCCGCTAACCTATACTTTTCCTATATCTAATATAACTACATCAGTTTTAATTCCTCCTGTTGTGGCGTTCTTCATCTCACTTTTTGGTGCTTCTGGTGGAGTAAGCGGTGCTTTTCTACTTTTACCTTTTCAGGTAAGTGTTCTTGGATTTACCACACCCTCTGTCAGTGCCACAAATCATCTTTATAATGTATTTTCCATCCCTTTTGGGGTTTATCGATACTGGAAAGAAAAAAGATTTTTTTTGCCTCTTACCTTAATAATTATTTTAGGAACCCTTCCTGGGGTAATTACAGGATATTTCTTAAGGATATCCTTTTTTGAAGAACTTAGAAAATTTAAATTATTAGTGGGATTGGTTCTTCTAAGTATAGCTTTAAGATTAGTATATGAGTTTTTTGCAGTTAAAAAAGAGATACAATTTTCTTCGGATCCTCCAGAAGTATTAACTTTCAACTGGAAAGTTTTAAAATTCAAGTATTCTGGAGAAATATTTAAATTAAGCTCTTTTTTTATAACAATTCTTGCTTTTTTTATAGGAACCATAGGTGGAATTTATGGAATAGGTGGCGGAGCATTAATGGCTCCAATATTACTTGCCTTTTTTAGAATTCCTGCTTATGTATTTGCAGGGGCAACCCTTGCTGGAACCTGTATAACCTCTGTATTTGGAGTTATAGTTTTTACTCTCGGTGGACACCAACCAGATTGGCTTTTAGGAATACTTTTTGGAATTGGAGGTGCCTTAGGACTTTCTATTGGTGCAAAAATTCAAAAATATATGCCTCAAAAGCTTATAAGAATTATAATAACAGCTGCAACCCTTTTTATCTCCTTTAATTATGTCCTTTCATTCTTTAAATAAGCTTTTTACAACTCGTAAAACAGTTTTAATCTGACTTTTTTTAATTCCTTTACGGTTTCAAGCATTATAAAATTTTCTATATTATATTTTTGGGCAAGTTCTGGAATTTTTTTCTTTTCTTCTTTCTTTTTAAAGTGACACATGGTATAAAGATTATATCTCCAGTTAGGATAGGTCTTTCTTTCATAACAGTGAGTTATAAAAAGCTCCCTTGCTAATCCTTCTATAATATTTTCCATTTCTTCTTTTTTTACTTCCCATGCTACCATTACATTTATTTTAAACCCTATCTTGTCATGTTTTAAAAGCGCTCCAAATCTTCTTAAAGCTCCTTTTTCTTTCATTTCTTTAATCCAGGAAAATATCTCCTCTTCTGTAATTCCAAGATTTTTTGCTATCTCTTTAAAAGGAGTGCTTATTAAGGGCATCGGTTCTTGTAAAATCTTAACTAAAAACTTATCTTTTTCTGAGATATTATTCACAGGTTTTTTTGTTTCTTCATCTATAATTTCATCTTTATCGAAATTAACAATTCTATCTTCAAAAACTGTTGATATTCTAAAAGTTCTTAAAGCTGGCAAATATAAATACTCATGCACTCCACAAAGTTTAGCCAATCTTTCAGCTTCTTCTAAAGGGTCTCTTTGAGGTAAACTCACCAAAATAAACCACAAGTTATAACTGTGATTCCTTAAATAGTTATGACTAACTCCTGGATGTTTGTTTATAACTGATATTGCTTTCTCAAGTTTTTCAGGGGATACTTTAAAAGCAAAAAGAGATGATCTATGCCCAAAAAACCAAGGATTAAAAATAGCTGAAATCTGTCTTAAAATTTTCTTTCTCTGAAGTTCTTTTAAAATTTCAATTACTTTATCTTCCTCTATATTTAGTAATCTTCCTATTTCAAGAAAGGGACGGTTTTTTAAAGGAAATTCTTTTTGGATTATGTTTAAAAGTCTTGCTTTATCTGTTTCTGAAATTTCGCTAAGAGCCATAGATTAAGAAATTTTTCAGCAACTTAATTCTATTTGGATGTTTTAACTTTCTTAAAGCCATACTCTCAATCTGTCTTATTCTTTCTTTGGTAACACCAAATTTGTTACCCACTTCCTCAAGGGTACAAGCTTCTCTTTCTCCTATCCCAAATCTTAATCTGATAATCTTTTCTTCTCTCGGAGAAAGTGTTTTAAGAAGTTCTCTTACCTTTTCTGAAAGAGCCACATTAAAAGTTGCTTCATCAGGTTTAACAGTGTTCTGGTCCTCTAAAAAATCTCTTAGGGTTGCATCTTCATCTTCTCCTACTGTGGTCTCAAGAGAAATAGGTTGTTTCATTACCTTGAATATATAATTAAGCTTCTCAATGGAATGTCCTGTTTCCTTTGCCAGTTCGTCAAGTGTAGGATCTCTTCCATATTCCTGATAAAATTTAGTTGAAATAATCTTGCTTATTTTATATATGGTCTCAATGATGTGAACGGGAACTCTTATAGTTCTCGTATTTTCAGCCAAATATCTGGTTATACTCTGCCTTATCCACCAGGTAGCATAAGTGCTAAACTTAAAACCTTTTCTATAATCAAACTTCTCTATAGCTTTTAACAACCCTATATTGCCTTCTTGAATAAGATCACTCAGAAACATACCCTTAGGAGAATACTTACGGGCAAGAGATATTATTAAGCGAAGATTTGCTTTAACCAACTCTTCTTTATTCTTTCTAATTTCTTGTAAAGCATTGCAAATTACTTCTCCACTTTCATAAATTTTTTCTAAGGGTTCTCCAAAATAATCATTTGTCTTTTTTAGAAAATTATTATATTCCTCTACATCTTTTTTGATCTTTTCTATATCTAACTTTTCCAGTTTGACTTTTTTAAAGTATCTTTCAATATGATCACTCTTTCCATTTAAAGAAAAAATTCTTTTTAAAGTGGTCTCTTTTAATGAATAATCTTTGCGAAGTTTATCTCTGAATTTATAAAATTCTCTGATCTTTTTATAACTTTCAAGTATCTCACAGGCAAGTTCATCAAGTAAAAGTTTAGTTGGTCTTGTTTCATAAATAATATCTATAATTTTATTTATCAGCTTTTCCTTTTTGCCTTTTTTAAAATTTTCTACCAGTTTATCTATGTTTGACTTTAACTCCTCTAACCACTTTTCTGCTTTATCTCCTTTTCTTGATAGTTCTTCATAGTCTTTAAAAAGCAAAGCCAAGTTTTTGTTTTTCTCCGCCTTAATAAGTAAATGATAAAATTTTATAATCTGAGAATAATAATTTAAAACTTCCTTTAATATTTTTCTTTCATTTTCTTCAATTGTTTTTCCTATTCTTACTTCATCCTCTCGCGTAAGAAGGTTATGAGAAAATACTTCCTTAAAATAAATTTTAATAGGATCGTCTGATTTTTTCTTTTTTGAATCTTTTGCTTTTATTTCGTCTTCATCTTCTAACCATTCATCTTTATCTTCCTCCAATACCTCTTCCAACTCTATATCATCTTTAAATAGACAAAAGTTTTTATCCTTTTGGAGGCTCATAACCCCCTCCTTGAATTTTTATATTCTCAGTTAATTTATTTGCCAAGGATTTTTTTAAAATCCATAAATACTTTTCTATCTCTTCTTTAGAGCCTTTTGCCTGAAGAAGTTTTAAATTTTCTGTTACTCTCCTTATTTCCCTTCTTGCAAGTTCTCTTTTTATATACTCCTTTATATGAGAAAGAGCCTCTTCTTTATTTTCAAAAGGTGGCTCTAAAAGAAGATCGCTTAAAACTTCCTGAAATTCAAGATCAGGGATATATTCAATTTCTGTATTTCCTCTTTTAAACTCCTCTATTAAATATTTCAAAAATTTTCCATAAATTGTAGTAGAATAAGCCTCTATAAATTCTGAAAGACCTGAATTTTCAAGCTCACTGTAATACTCTGGATAATTTATTAAGAACTGGGAAATCTTTCTCAACCAAGGAATTTCCCTATTATCTTGATCTATTGTCTCTTCATCTATCTTTAATTTTACATATCCACCCTTTACAAAATATTTAAAAATTTCGCTTTCTGGAATACCCAAATAAAAACTTAACTCCCTTGCAATCTTATTTCTCAGAAATGGATCTTCTGTAGACTTAAAAATTTCCATAATTTCTTTAAAGGTTTTAGAAGGATTTTTTTTATACTCTTCTTTATAAAAATTTACAACGAATGTAATGGCATCAACAGCAAGTTCTTCTATTTTTTCTTTTAATTCTTTTTCTCTTAATTTTATCTTTCTTACCCAAGAATCAGGGTCATCCTCTTCACTGAGTAAAACACATTTTGGCAAAATATCCTCCTTTAAAAACAAAGAAATGGATCTTAAAGTTGCCTTTTTACCTGCAGAATCTCCATCATAAAAAATTATCCAGTTTTCTGTAAAAACTTTTAAAACTTTCACATGATTTTCCGTTAGTGCGGTTCCACAAGTGGCAACAACATTTTTAATGCCTCTTTCCCAAAGGCTTAAGAAATCAAAATATCCCTCTACTAAAAAACCCTGATTTTCCTTTTTAATGAATTCTTTTGCCTGATAAGCTCCATAAAGTATTTCGCTCTTTTTGAAAACTTTTGATTCCTGAGTGTTTAAATACTTAGGTTCTGCATCTTTTTCCAAAGCCCTTGCACCAAATCCAACACACTCACCTTTAAGATTAAAAATAGGAAAAACTATTCTTCCTCTAAAAAGGTCTATATAAGA
>DAIQAS010000079.1:0-5227 GCA_036781525.1 Thermodesulfobacterium sp.
ATAGGCTTCTATCATTCTTTCTAAAGTATAATATTTTTCTATCCTTTTAATTGCTGTTTTTTGACAGGCTTTATATAGTTCAGGGTTGGTTAATAATTCTATAGCTTTTTGAGCCAGAGCCGAGGGATTGGCTACAGGTATAACTTCTCCTGCTCTACCCAGGCTTATATCTTCTTCGTCTATACCTCCGTAAATCAGCTGATTACAAGCCCCTACATCTGTTGTTATGCAGGGTATGCCTGAAGCCATAGCTTCAAGTATCACTATAGGCATTCCTTCACTTATAGAAGTAAGAACGCATAAATTTGTTTTTTCAAGTATTTTTTCCATTTCCTGATATCCTAAAAATTCAATTCTATCTTTCAAATCTAACAAAGTTACCAGATTCTTACACTCCTTTACATAGATAGGGGCTTCTTCTTCTGGTCCTACTATTAAACCTTTAACTGTTGGAATATGTTCAGTTATAAGTTTAAATCCTTTGATAAAAGTTTTAATATCTTTTATGGGCACAATTCTTCCTATGGTTGAAATTGCAACTCTATTAGAAAAAGTTTTTCTTAAAGGTTTGTATTTTTCAATTTTTACTCCATTTGGAATGACAAGGGTTTTCTCTTCAGGTGCTCCTAAAGATATTTGTATAGACCTTGCTTGTTCAAAAAGAGAAATAATTTTGTCTGCCCATAGATAGGCGATTTTACCTAAATTTATAAAAAAATTTATCCAGAGTTCTTTAATAATATCTACTTGAGCTTTCCTTTTTAAAAATAGCTGTAAAGGAGAGATTTCTTGAAAGTTTAAAATATCTATCTTTCTTTCTCGTGTATAAAGACCGTGTTCTGTAATAATAAAGGGAATATTTTTAGCTTGTTTTAAGAGACTCCCAAGGAAACCTGCATATCCTGTAGAAGGAGAATGTATCAATCCGATTTTTTTGTTTTCAAGTTTTGTAAATACACTGGCAACAGACCAAAGAGGTAAAAATAAATTACGGATATTCCAGAAGAATTGAACAAAAGGAAGCACTATATCCAATTCAAGATATAATGTTTCTATAAATTCCCAGGGTTTTTTACTGAAAAGAAAGTCCTTTAAAGAAACCTCTTTTAAATAAAAATTTGGATCTGATAGAGCTTTTAAATCTTTTGGTTCTGGTAAAAAAAAGTTTTTTAAATAAAAAACTTTTTCGCTACCTTTTAATTCTATTGGTTCAGGATGTTTTTCTTCAGAGAAAAGAAAAATGCTTTCTAAGTAGACTACATTTTCAGGAATTTTATATTGTATACCTTGAGGATAATCTTCTTCTTTTGAACCTAAAAAAAGAACACCAAATTTAAATTCAGGCATATTTTCAATAATTTCATGGATCCAGGTAGAGACTCCTCCCCTCACATAAGGATAAGTTCCTTCAGCTAAAAACAGCACATCTATTTCTTTTGCTTTATCAACTACTACCAATACTTCTTCTCCAGAATTTTAAAATATAGTATGCCTTTGGCTCAACTATCTTTAAAAGATTGATCTGTTTGATTATGGAAAAAATTTTGTTAAATTCTCTTTTATAAAAATATGCTTCTATAAGATAAGGAGCCACTTTTTCCAGAGGAAGTCCTGCTTTTATAGATTCTTCAAAGGTTTCAATAGCTAAATCAAATTTTCTTTTTTTTAAGTATATTCTTCCTAAAAGAAAGAGTAAATTTTTTTCTTTTTTTAGAATTAAAGATTCTTTAGCATAAAATTCGGCCTTTTCGAGGTAAAAGCCTTCAAGTTCGGGTTCTGCCAATTTTAGATAAAACAAATCCCAGTAAAGTTGGGCAATGGTTCCCAATACATCAGCTTTTTCTTCGCTATTTTTTAGTTTAGGAAGCTGGGACAAAAGAAGCTCTATTTTCTCTACAATATCATGTTCTACTCTCGAAAGTCTGGTAAAAGCTGTTAATCTTAACTCTTCTTCGGAAGATTGAAGCAAAGATTTTAAATACGAAAAAGAGATTGGATAGAAAAAAGAACTTAAATACATAGCAACATTAAGATTAGGAGATTTTAAAGAGACAACACTTTCTCCATATTTTCTTCCCTCAAACTTAGAAATTTCTGGCTCCCTTTCTATAAGAGGTTCTATAGGAAGGTGTTTCGGCAAGCGTTTGAAAAAGAGTCCGAATAGAAATGTCCAAATAATAATACCTAAAGGACCTGATAAAAGCAGAATAAAAAATAAGGTTAAAAATTTTACTCTTTTTCTATCTTTATATCGTTTTAAAAAGAAAGGAAAGAAAAAAAGAGCCAAAAGTGAAGATAATAAAAAATGGAAGATTAATAGAGTTTTTAAAGAAAAGTAAAAATCCCCAAACATAGGATACTTTAAATTTCTTTTATTAGGTCTTCAAAACTTTTATCCATTCTTAAAACCTTCAAAACTTCAACTTCAGGGAATAGCTTTTTTATTCTGTTAGAAAAGACTTCTGCTCCGGAAGTTGTGGTAAAGGGTAAAAGAACTAAAATTTTATTTTTTCCATACTGACATACTGAATCCAAACCTTTTATGTGTTTCTCAATAGAATTCATAAAATTATCTACATCTTTTTTAACACTAAGAATTACGAGAGAACTTTCAGTTTGGAATTCTTTGTAATATCTGTACATTTTTTGAAAATCTTTTAAAAAGTCTAAATCACAGTGGGCATCCGAAATTATCTCATAAGAAAATTCTACATCTTCAATCAGATAAAGTAAAAGAATGTATATGTAATTTAAAGTTTCTTCATTTAAATAAGTAAAAGGCATTTCGTTTATAAGAAGTAGCCAAACTGTATTTTCTTTTTTAGCTATTATTCCTGCAAGATGTTTAGGAGGTGTTCCCTTTTTAATTAAGGTTTTAACATCTTCAGGTAAAATATAATGAGAAGTTTCTGAAAAAAGAATAGTTTTAACTACCGGATCTTTTAGATTTAATTCGGGGGTTTTTCCAATTTTAGCAAGAAGTTCAAAGTGTTTTTGATTTTCTGCTTTATAAAGAGAGGCAGATGATACCATAAAGTTTTGAGAAATAAGGTTTAAAAAAAATTCAGCTATTAGTGTAGCATCTTTTTTGGTTAAAAGTTCTTTTTTAATTTCTTTTAAAAGGTTTCTTATGCTAAAAGGTCTCAAGATATAGTTATTTTCAAGTTGATCATGAGAAAGCTTTAAGAGATAATAATTTCTTTTTAGTGTTTCAAGTTTTTCATATAAGTAAATAGACTCTCTTTCAGTATCTTTTATTCTTCTTTCCCAGTAATACTTGAATTCTCCTGCAACCAAGATAATTATGGCGTTCCACAAAATAGAAGTAGTGGGAATCTGAGGATAGAAAAACAAAGTGTATAAGAAAGCTAAAGATAATATTGTAATACCTATCCAAAATCCATAATAAAGGGTAAAAGAAAGGGTCAAAAGGATTAGAGGAGAAAAGATGGTGGTTAAAAAGAGCGGATCTTCCTTGTTAAAATAAATACCTATTAAAAGAAGAATAAAAAAGAATATGAGAATTTCTAAAATAACGAGTTTAGGAATAAAACTCTGAATGTTCTTGAAATTTCTCATTATTTAATTAAAAAACTTTATTTAAGAGCTTTTGAGTAACCGTCCCTAAGGATTCATTGGCCCATCCTGTTCCAGAAACAGAAGTTACAAAAACAAGTTTGTCGGTTTTTACTTCATAAATTCTTATAGTCAAACTAACTGCTGGTTCTCCATCTATACCGGTCTTATAGCGGAATTCATTAACACTTCCCATAACAATATAATATGCTCCAGATTTTATAGCCTTTTCCTTTAAAAGATTTATATCCTTATTTTCTTCAAGAAAAGAAAGATTTTTTTCATCCCAGAGTTTAGGTAATAAAGAATATCCTTTAGAAATTAAAATTCCTTCCAGAATAGAAGCAGCAGTAAAACCTGCTAAAGGATGTTGTGTGTAATTTTCAAAAGGTAATATAGCGTAAGGTTTGCTTTTATCTAAGATAGTGGGACTTACTGTATTGTAAACTTTTGCTGAGCATCCAAAGAGAAAAAGGACAAGAAATACTCTTCCTAAAGTTTTTGCAATTTTATCCTTCATTTCTATCCTCCTCCTACGAAAAATTTGTTATGTTATTAACTAAAGGTTTATTTACATATGAGGTATAATAAAAACATGAAAAAGGAAGTAAGGCAGGGCAACTCCATTTTTCCTGGGCTGATAAGCCCTCAAGGGAGTTTGTTGCCTGCCTGCTTAATCCATTATAAGTTGGTTGGGCTATTAAGCCCTTGTCAAGTTGGAGGATTGGAAAGCAGGCCCCCTGCCTTACTAAAAAACCACAAAAGGAGGAACTCCTATGGTTTCCTACTTTGTTGGCATTGATGTCTCTAAAACCTCCTTTCATGCCTGCCTTATTGATTCCTCCCAAAATATCCTCCTCTCTCAATCCTTCCCCCTTAATTACCAAGGTATAAAATCCTTTACTAAAACACTTCCTCATGTTTCCAAAAAATCCATCCTCATCGGTATTGAATCTTCCGGCTGCTATCATCTCAATCTCATTACCTATCTTGTTAACCACAACTTTATCTGTGTAATCCTTAACCCCATACTTATTAAAAACTTCGCTAAACTTTCTCTCAGAAAAACTAAAACCGATCCCATTGATGCCAAAACTATTGCAACTTTTCTCTCTCAATTCCACCAAAAACTTCCTCCTCAATCCTTTCTCTCCGAAGAATTTAAAGACCTTGCCAGAGAAAGAGAAAGAATCACTCAAGAAATTGCTAAAAGGAAAAATAATATAGAAAAACTTGTTGTTGTAACCTTCCCTGAACTTGAAAGAACCACTAACATCTATAATGCCTCTATCCTTAAACTCCTTGAAAAATTCCCTTCTGCCAATGCTATTAAAAAGGCCTCTCTTGAAGAAATTGAAAACATCCTTTCTTCTCAAAAAGGAAGAAAGCCTTCTATTTCTGCTAAAGATGTAAAAGCACTTGCTGAATATTCTATAGCTCAAAACTGGCCTGTAAAAGAATATATCCTTTCCAGAACCATACAGGAACTCTTTTTCCTTGAGGAAACTCTTGAAAATGTTGAAAAACTTCTTAAAGAGGCCTGCAAAACTGCAGGTAAATGTGAAGATCTTGACATTCTTCTCTCCATTGAAGGCATAGGTGAAACAACTGCTCTTCACTTTCTTGCTGAGGTTCAGGACATAGAAAGATT
>DAIQAS010000080.1:0-5191 GCA_036781525.1 Thermodesulfobacterium sp.
ATACAAAAATTTATTGGAATATTATAAAAAACTTTTCCACATAGAGAAAAAAGCTTATGAATTGGGAGAAAAAAGTAAAATTGAGCTTCTTCAAACAGAAAAAGATTTGCTTAGTCTTGAAAGGGATACCAAAATTACTGAAAATACTTTAGCATCCCTTGAGAAAAAAATCGAAATTGAATTAAGCGAAGGATTGGGATATGCAGGAGAATCCTTCGTTAATTACAGGACTTGTAAGTATTGAACTGATAACCAAATTTTATTCCATTGATTTAGACATTGATACAGTTCAAAAGAAATATTTTATTCAAGAAAGGTTAACTCCTGAAGAAATTATAAGAATTCTCAAAGATAACGGATTTAAAGCAAGTTATAAGAATTTTAAAACCTTAGATGAATTAAAAAAGTATCCCTTCCCTGTGATAATAGTTCTAAAGGATAATAGTTATTCGGTTGTTTTAGGTATAAAAGCTGAAAAAGTTCTTTATTTTAATCCAAGGGATAAGAAAATATTTGAAATTCCAGCTGAAGAATTTGAAAATTTATGGGAAAAGAAAGCCATAGTTCTTTATCCGAAATTTAAAACTACTCCATTTTATTTAAATTTAAAGTGGCTCTTTAATGAATTTTTTAAATATAGATCCATATTTTCTCAGGTAATGCTTTCTTCAATTTTTATTCAACTTTTTGCCCTTGTAACACCTTTATTTCTTCAAATTATAGTTGATAAAGTTCTGCCTCATTTTGCTATGTCAACCCTTCATGTAGTAGGAGCTGCATTTCTAATAGTAATTCTTTTTGATGGAATTTTAAATTATATGAGAAACTATCTAATCTATCATACAGCAAACAAAATAGATGCTGGACTTGGAGCTAAAGTTTACAGACATTTACTTTCTCTCCCTTTTAGATATTTTGAGACAAGAAAGGTAGGTAACATCATTGCGAGAGTGAGAGAGCTTGAAAACCTAAGACAATTTATGACTAATATATCCCTTTCTGTATTACTTGATACAATTTTTTCTGTAATTTTTGTTATAATAATGTTCATTTACAGTATTTTTTTAACTTTAATTGCTCTAATTTTTATCGGGATTCTTGCTTTAATTTCTTTTATTAGCACCCCTATTATAAGAAGAAGGCTTGATGAAAAATTTCAAAAGGGGGCACAGGTACATGCCTTTTTAGTTGAATCAATTACAGGTATTCAAACTATAAAATCACTTTCCATTGAGGGAAGAATGATTAAAAACTGGGAAAATTATCTTGGAGAATATATTTTATCAGGATTTAGACTTTCCAATCTTGCTAATCAGATTTTTACTCCCTCGCAAACTTTTCAAAAACTTATGATTCTTGCAGTTATATATCTTGGTGTAAGTCAGGTATTAGAAAATAAAATGACAATAGGACAGCTGGTAGCATTTCAGATGTTTACTTCCCAATTAACTGTTCCCATACTTAGACTTGTTCATATGTGGCAGGATTTTCAGCAGGCAAGACTTTCGCTTGAAAGATTGGGAGATATTATAAATACACCATCTGAAGTAGAAAGCGGAACAGTAAGACTCACAGATATAAAAGGTGAAATTTTATTCAAAAATGTAAGCTTTAAATATTCTCTTGATGGTCCTGAGGTCCTTAAAAATGTAAGTTTTAAGATTTTACCCGGACAGCTTATTGGAATAGTTGGAAGAAGTGGTTCAGGTAAAAGTACATTAGCAAAACTTATTCAAAGACTTTATTTACCTACAGAGGGGAATATTTTTATTGATGGTATAGATATAAAACAGATTTCACCAATATTCTTAAGAAGTAAAATTGGAGTTGTTCTTCAAGAAAGCTTTCTTTTCAGCGGAACAGTTAAAGAAAACATTGCTATAGCAAAGCCAGATGCTTCAATGGATGAAATAGTGAGAGCAGCTATACTTGCAGGTGCGCATGAATTTATACAGGAAATGCCCTTTGGTTATGATACACCTATTGAGGAGAGGGGTGAATCACTTTCAGGTGGACAAAAACAAAGGATTGCTATAGCAAGGGCATTAATTACTAACCCAAAAATTTTAATTCTTGATGAAGCAACAAGTTCTCTTGATTATGAATCAGAAAAGGTAATCCTTGAAAGTATCAAAAAATTAAAAGGTACAAGAACTATAATCTTTATTTCTCACAGATTGTCTTTTATGAAGGAGTGTGATTTTATCTTAGTTATAGAGAAAGGGAAATTAGTGGAGGCTGGAACTCATGATATGCTTATAAAAAAAGAAGGGCTTTATGCTCGCCTTTATAGACAGCAGGAGGAAATGTAATAAATGGAAGAACATGAATTTAAGCCCATTTTAGCTGAAATTCAGGACAAACCTCCTAATCCTCTTGGAATGTGGGTTTTATGGACAATTTTAATTTTATTAATTCTTGCCATAGCAGGAATTTGTTTGGTTAAAGTTGATGTGGTAGTTTCTGCAAGAGGAAAAGTAATTCCTGATGGAGATGTGAAAATACTTCAGCCACTGGAAACAGGTGTAATTCGTAAAATTTTGGTAAAAGAGGGGGATTATGTAGAAAAAGGACAGGTTCTTGTTGAAATTGATCCTACTATTGAAGTGGCAGATATAGAGAGTAAAGAAAAAAATCTTCTCTATCATAGCTTAACTAAAAAGAGAGTAGAAGCACTTCTTAAAAATAAAAATTTTTCCCCAACTAAAATGACACCGGAAGCGATATTACAGACTAACCTTTACAAAGCTCAAAAACAATCTTATGAGGCAACTCTTAAACAAAAAGAAAAAGAGTTAAAGGAAATTCAGTCAGTTATAGAATCCCTTAAAAAGGAGGTAGAGAGATTAGAAACGCTTATAAGTATTGTTTCTGAGGAAGAAAAAAGATTGAAAGAGCTTGTTTCAGTAGGAGCGGTTGCAGAGGTAAGATATAGAGAAAAACTCAAAGAAAAAATTTCTCTGGAGAGAGAAAGAGATCTCAGAAAAGATCAGATAGAGGAAAATAGGATAAGATTTGAAAGAATAAAGCATGAAATTGAGGCTATTAAAAGTGGATTTGAGGAAAAACTTCTCACAGAAGCAGGTTCATCTTTTCAGCAGGAAAATTTTTTAAAATCAGAAATAACTACAACAAGATTTAAAGAAAATAAAAAGTTTATAATATCACCTGTAAATGGTTATGTGCATCTCTTAGTAGTAAAAACTGTGGGAGGTATTGTAACTCCTGCACAACCCATTATAAGTATCGTTCCTGAGAATACACCTCTTATTATAAGAGCAATAGTTCTTAATAAAGATATAGGATTTATAAAGAAGGGACAAAAGGTGGTTATAAAAGTTGATGCTTATGATTTTCAGAAATATGGAACTATTAATGGTGAGGTTATTATTGTTAGTCCTTATAGTATAGAAGACAGGGAAATTGGAATTGACGGATATCCAGTTTATATAAATATGCATTCTACAGAGTTAAAAACAAGAGATGGGAAAACTTATAAAATAAAACCTGGAATGAGTGTTCTTGCTGAGATAAATATTGGTAAAAGAAGAGTAATTGAGCTATTTTTGTCTCCTTTCATAAAACATATTGATGAAGGATTAAAAGTAAGATAAATTTTTAAGTAGATGGAGAAAAAGCATAAACATCATCACGCAGGAAAGTCAAGTAGAAATATTATTTCTGCAGATAAAGTTTTTGAAGTTCTAAATCTTTCCAGAGGAATTGTTTTTCTTGATGCAGGCTGTGGCGATGGTTATTTTTCTATAGAAGCAGCTTTAAGGCTTGGACCAAATTCTAAAATAATAGCAGTTGATGTTCATAAAGAATCCTTAGAAAAATTGAAAAAGGAGATAAAAGATAAGGGACTTTCAAATATTGAAATTCTTGAAGCGGATATAACTAAAAGGCTTCCTTTAGAAGATAAAAGCGTGGATATTTATTTTATAGCCAATGTTTTACACGGATTTGATGAAAAAGAAAAGGAAAGGGTGTTAAAAGAGGCGAAAAGAATTCTTAAAGAAAATGGCAAACTGGTAGTCATAGAATTTAAAAAAGAGCCTATGACAGTTGGTCCTCCCTTAGAGATAAGAATTTCTGAAGAAGAATTAAAAAAATTTTTGGAAAAATTGGGCTTTATTTTTGAAAAATCTTTTAATATAGGTCCTTACAGTTATTTAGCTACTTTTGGGGTAGTTTGTTCTAATTTTTAATCATTTGTTTACTTTTTCTTTTAATGTTTTGCGGGTATTTGAAGTCGCCGAAGGCGATTTGGGTGAGAGCTGAAAGCTCAAACTGGATACCTGCCTGTTAGGTGATACTTTATAAAAATATGATCTCCACATCCTTTACTTTTTCAAAATCTTTATCCATTGTAACCACTTTCAATTTATAATGTTTAGCAATACTATACTGATAAGCATCATCAAAATCTAATTTAATGCCTTTTCTTATTATTTACAATTTCTCTATACAGTTTTATCGGCAATGAAAGAATTTTGATATTAGGTATAACATCTTCAAGGAATTTTTGAAAAATGTCTTCTTTGCCATACCTGAAAAGGATTAAAAGTATTTCCAAGAATACATTCGTATCCACTAAAAACATTATCTCCACTCCAAAACCTTATGTTGTAACTCTACGGAAGTAAATTTTCCACGTAGCTCTGATAATCCTCCTTCCCAGTCAAACTTAAATTTTTTCATTTTGTTCTCTTTACTTTTATACTTCTTTAGGAGAAATTCTATAAAATCTAAAACCTCCCTTTTTAAATCTTCAGGAAGCTCTTGTATTTTCAATTCGATTTCTTTTTCCATAGTTTTTACCTCCTGCAAATCTATTTTTAAAATTTTATTATAATTAACATCGAAAAGTTTTGTTAAATAAATCAAAAAACTTTATTTTATTCCAGCCTTAAGGAATAGTCTCAACAGAAGAAAAGCTTGGTTCGTGAAGGGGAATGAGAATATCAACAGAATTTTTGAATTTTACCATCTGGTCATAGGCTAAATAGGGATTTATGTTTGTTCCAGGAGGAATAACCTCCATTCCCATAGCCTTAATTTTGTTAGGGGGATTAAAATTTTCCATAATTACGCAGAAACCTGTAATACCAGCAATGCCTTTTTCCGTATTTATTAAAACACTCATTCCACCTTTTGTATGAGCAGGAGTATGAACCATTTTGATTCC
>DAIQAS010000081.1:0-5159 GCA_036781525.1 Thermodesulfobacterium sp.
GAAAAAGAGTATATTCTATGGGTATTAAAGGAAGTGGGAGGAAATAAAACCTTAGCTGCTGAAATACTCGGTATAGATAGAGTTTCTCTATGGAGAAAATTAAAAAAATACGGAATTGAGGGTTAAAAAATGGATAAAAAAGAGGTTGTCATTTTGGGTCTGGGGAATATTCTTCTTTCTGATGAAGGAGTGGGAGTTAAAATAGTTCAGGAATTAATAGAAAAATACGAATTTCCCGAAAATGTAGAGGTGGTTGACGGAGCTGTTGGAGCATTCTTACTTTTGCCTTTTATTGAATCTGCCAAAAAACTTCTTGTTATAGATGCTGTCTCTGGAGGAGAACCTCCCGGAACAATTTATAAATTTAAAGATGAAGATATTCCTCAACAAATTATGGAGAAGCTTTCTATTCATGAAGTGAGTTTCTCTGATATATTAAATCTTGCTAAATTAAGGGAAAATTATCCAGAAGAGATAGTAATAATTGGAATTGAGCCAAAATCTATGGAAATGAGTTTAGAACTTTCAGAAGAAGTAAAAAGTAATTATAATAAACTCTTAAATGAAGTTTTTGCTCAACTTAAAGATTGGGGAATTCAGGTTATTCCTAAAACAAAAGAAGGTTAAGCTTCTTCTAACTCAAGAGTCTTAAGAAACATTTCTTCTCCTGCTATTACCTCTGTATGGAGAGAGTTACAAAAAGGACAGGTCATATTCCATTTTTCCCTAATTGCCTCTTTTCCGCAGTCCAAACATTTTATTTTTAAATCCTCCAGTTCAAACACTATCTCTGCATTCTCAAGGGGACTTCCCTTTTTAAAAAAATCAAGGGCTGTTTTAAGTAAATCTGGTTCAACTCCCGAAAATTTACCTATGAGAAAGACTGCCTTGGTTATCCTTTTTCCAGGATAATCTCTGATAAAATCTTCTACGGTTCGCAGGATATTCTGGACAATAAAATATTCGTGCATTTTAACAGATTCTCGGGAAAAGCTCTCCTGTTGTGTTTTCAAGAATACGCTCTGTGCCGTAAAGGGTTTTTAGTATCACTTGAGGAGACGAATCTTTCTCTAAAACTTTACCTATTATTTTTGCTGAGTTTCCTGATGGATTAGCTCTTAAGATTTCCAAAGCTTTCTCTGCAAATTTTTCGGGAAGAGCAATAACCAGTCTTCCTTCGCAGGGAAGATGATAAGGCTCAAATCCAAGAGCCTCACAAAAAGCTTTTACCTGAGGTTTTACAGGTATAGCTTCTTCTTCAACCAGAATATTTACCTGAGAGCTATAAGCCCACTCATAAAGAGTTGCTGCAAGACCACCTCTTGTTGGATCTCTCATGGCATGAATCTCTATACCAGAATTAAAAAGAGCTTTTGCTAAAGGAAATAGACTCTCACAATCACTTTCAAGTTCCACATCAAGTTTAATTCCTTCTCTTTCTGCAAGAATACAGGCTCCGTGATCTCCTATTGAGCCTGAAACTATAATTACATCCCCTGGTTGCAAATTTTTACAGGAAAGACCCTCGTATATAATTTTTCCCAATCCTGAGGTAGTAATAAATATTCCGTCAACTTCTTTTTTGGGAACTATTTTGGTATCTCCTGCAACTATTAAAACTTCATTTTTTTCAGCTTCTTCCTTCATACTCTGTAGAATTTTTTCAAAATCTTCTACAGAAAAACCTTCTTCAATTATAAAACTTACTGTAAGACAAAGAGGTTTTGCTCCTACAACTACAAGATCGTTTATAGTTCCTGTAACAGCAAGTTTACCAATGTTTCCACCTTTAAAAAATATGGGTTTAACTGTAAAACCATCTATGGTAAAGGCATATTTTGAAGAACTGCCAGTTAATATGGCTGAATCTTCAAGCTGATCAAGAATAGGATTGGAAAAGTATTTTAAAATATAATCCTTTATGAGAAGAAAGGTCTCCTCTCCTCCGCCTCCATGAGAAAGAAGAAGTTTATCAAACTTCATAAAGTCTCCTTTAAGAAATTTTTTGTCGATACTCGTTAAATTTATTTTCTATAAACTTAAGCCAATCCTCAAAACCTTCTCCTGTTTTGGCAGAAAGGGCTATTATATGAGCATTCGGATTTATCTTTTTAATATCTTCCTTTACCTTGTCCAAATTGAAATCAAAGTAAGGAAGTAAATCTATTTTGGTGATAACAACTACCTCTGATGCCTTAAAAATAAGCGGATATTTTTCTGGTTTGTCTTCACCTTCAGGAACAGAAAGAAGAGTAACATTTAGATGGGTGCCGAGTTCGTAATTTGCAGGACAAACAAGATTTCCGATATTTTCTACAAATAAAAGATCTATTCCATCTAAAGGAAGCTTATGCATGGCTTTGTGAACAAGTGCTGCATCCAGATGACAGGCACTGCCTGTGGTAATTTGGTAAACGGGAATACCCTTTTGTCTTATTCTTTCTGCATCTCTTTCTGTCTCTAAGTCTCCTTCTATCACTCCGATACGATACTTATTCTTTAAAAGATCTATAGTTTTTTCTAAAAGTGTTGTTTTCCCAGAACCTGGGGCACTCATTAAATTAATGGCATAAACTTTGTGTTCCTCAAAATGTTCTTTATTGTGCCTTGCCTGAAATTTGTTGTATTTTAAAATGTCTTCAAAAACCTCTACCGCCTTTTTATCAGATTCATCAGTAATTCCGCATCCACATTCTTTACACATAGTCTTTCTCCTTTGAACCTATTTTGGAAAATTAATTATAATATAAAGCTCTAAAAAGTAAAATAAAAATTAAAAGCTCAGCCCCTTTGTTAAATTAAATGCTACTCTATCAGTTAAAAATCTTTGAAAATTATAATTAAATTAAAAAAAATTTGCCTTACCTGTTTTTAAACGGGAAATTTTTTTGTAAAATAGATTTTTTAGTCAGCTACTTTGTTTGACTAATTAAAACAACTTATTTATAACTCCTTTGAACTTTTTTAAATTTAGATAAAAACGGAGGATTTGAAATGAAATTGAAATTTTTATCCCTTTTTCTATTGAGCATTTTTTTACCATCTTTTTTACCTTTTAATTCACAGGCTTTTCAAATTAAAGTAGATGAAGATACTTTTGCAGATGTTCAAGCTCAAATAAGAGTTTTTTATTTAAATAAGGACGAAGATAAAAATCATAACTGGAGATACAATTATTTTGAAGTTTATAAATATAGATTTGGAGTAAAAGGGCAGATTAATAATTTAGTGAGTTTTTATACCTTTATTGATGCTAATGAAAGTAATGACTATCAAGCACAATTATGGGAAGGAGCTTTTCAGTTTAATTTTAGACCTGAATTCATAGTAAAAATAGGGAAAATAAGAGTTCCTTTCAGCAGGCACAACTTTGTTGCCCGACACAATAGCCCTGTTATGTCAAGCGATGGAAACATTTTTTTACCCAATCAATTTAAAGAGGCCTTAAAGGCTGTTGATCCCTATGCAGGCGGATTGAAAGCTTCTCAACCTTATAAAAGAACTGATGTGGGAATGGTAATTACTGGTCATTTAAAAGACGGCATGTTTAAATACTATGTGGGTATTTTTAATGAGGACAGATCAAACAGCACAAAAGTATGGTCTTTTAATAGCGGAGGGTTTGGAAATGTAAAAACTCTTTCTTCTCCTGAAGATAAGAATGGTTTTGAATATGACATTAGGCTTGAATTTACCCCTACCTTTTTGGGTTTTAAGTCTGAAAAAACCGTTTTTGACCCTTCTCTAAGAGTTAACCAAACCTATTTTGGAAAATTAGATACCATGACTTTTGGAATAGGATATCATCATGAAAAACATTTAGACCATATTGATAAAGATACTTATGGAATCTCATCTCTTACAAGAAAAGCCTATGTAGCAGATTTTTCCTTTGAAAAAACTTTTAAAAAGTTGTATGTAATTGGAGCCGAAGCTGGATATATGTATTTTGACGATACCCATTTTTATGAAACCGCTTCTGGAGAATACAAAAAGGGCGATGCCTATACATGGTATGGAGAGGCTCATCTTATTTATAATCAAAAATTAGGATGGGGGATTCCGGGAATCGGATTTAGATATGAATATGTAAATATAGACGGAGAATATAAAAACGAAAAGGATCTCATATATAAAAGATACGGAGTTTGTTTAAGTTATTATTATGCTGGAAGAACAAATAGAATTGGAATTGGATTTGACTTTGTAGATGCTGATGATGCTTTAGAAGCTTATATAAAAGATAAGGGCTGGGAAGAATCCACCTTTACCTGGTATGTAGGAATTTATGCTCAGTTTTAAAAGATTTTGTTTTTAAAAAGAATATGGTAAAGAATTATTCCTGCTGATACTGCTACATTTAGAGATTGCGCCTTTTTATTCATCGGGATAGTTATAAGTTTATCTGCTAAAACTTTTGCTCTTTCAGAAATACCTCTTGCCTCGTTTCCTAAAAGCACTGCTACCTTTTTATTAAATTCTGCCTTAAAAAGATTTTCTCCTCCTTCAGGAACTGTAGCAACAATTTGAAATCCCTTTTCTTTAAGTAGCTTTATTGCTTCTTTTGTTTCGTCTATTCTTATCACCGGAAGATATAAAATAGCTCCTGCACTTGCTCTTACGGATTTTAAAGAAAAGGGATCTGCTGTACCTTTGGTATAAAATATTGCTGAAACCCCTGCTGCAAGAGAAACTCTGATAATGGCACCTACATTATTAGGCTCCTGTATTCCCTCAAGTAAAACCACAATATTGGTTTCCTTTTTCAAAAATAAAGAAAAATCTTTATACTCTTTTTGTTTGATAACAGCAAGTATCCCCTGAGGTGTTTCAGTAGAAGAAATATCTTTAATAAGAGAAGTAGAAAATATGTGGTAGGTAATTTTCTTTTCAGTTAAAAAATTGAGAAATTCTTTTCCTTTTTCGGATTTAGTAAAACCTTCACCCAAAATAACACATTCAACAAACTCTAAATTTTTTTCTAAAGTTTCTTTTACAAAGGTAAAACCCTCTAAGAGAAATCTTTTTTCCTCTTTTCTTTTTTTAGTTTCTGTTAATCCTTTTACCCACTTAAAAACTTTATTTTCCTTACTTTTAATCACCATCTACCACTTTATATGTTATTAAGGAGTAAGTTTTAAAATTTTGAGAAAAGAGGA
>DAIQAS010000082.1:0-5150 GCA_036781525.1 Thermodesulfobacterium sp.
TCCTCTTTTCTCAAAATTTTAAAACTTACTCCTTAATAACATATAAAGTGGTAGAAAAGGTTATTTAATGTAAATCTCTTTTCCTATTCTGTTTATATGAGCTTTTATGTTATCGTCCGTTAATTCATATTTGGCAAGATCGATTTGATAAGGTATTTCCAGTTCCTCAATTTCTGAGTAAATTCGGAGATATTATTCAAAACTTAACTCAGGACCTATAATGACAAGGTCTATATCTGAACCTTTTTGATAAGTTCCTTTAGCTCTTGAACCATATATAATAACTTTGCAAATTTTATCATATTTTTTAAAAACTCCAATTAACTTATCCCAAAACTTGTCTTTTATACCGAAATCCTGTGCTTTCATTTGTTTCTCAACTTTAAAAAGGTTTCAAGTAATTTTTTAAATTCAAAATAAAACCTATTACAAATATTTTCAATTAATCTTTCTGCCAATATTTGATTATAAGTGTGAGAACTCAAATTACGAGCACTTATTATTTCAAACCAGATTTCACTGTTATCAATCAGTCCATATTTAAAACCGGTTTTAACAGCATCTCTTGAACCTCTAATTTCTGTTATTCCCTGATAAATAAAATAGTCCCTTATAAGATTCCAAGCAAGTTTAAAGGTATCTGAAAAAAAGCTTTTTGATAATTTTCTAACCTTTGAATCCATCTGATGTCAAGATTCATAAATTTAAAATAGAATATTTTATATAAATTTCAAGATTTTTAAAACTTTAACTAAAGTATCTTTCACCTGTAAGCGATACATACAAAATCAATCTTTTGTTATGATAGAATGGTTGCACAATTATAAATTGTAATTTAAACTAAATTCAGAAGTTATGGCTTATAAATGGCTTCCGCCATCAAAGACACATAAACCACTCTGGGAGGGAAAAATGGTTGAAAAAATAGAATTAGAAAATGGTCTCACTTTAGAAATCTGGAATTATTCCCGCAAACTTGCAGGAGATCGCTGGCTTGTGGGATTTCTTGCTCAAATCGGAGTTACTCCTTCTGAAAGCGATTTCTCAACCCCTGAATACTACAAATTGTTTCTTGAAAAAACAGACGGAAAGGTTTACTATCGCTACAGAAAGGAGAGACACTTTATCCCGGAAGATGCAGTTTCAACCATATATTCCAATATAAAAGAAAACTTTCTTAAAGCTGCACTTCCCTATCTTTCTCACATGGATTTTAGAGAAAGACTTATCAAACATGAGGTAACCCAGTTTGAGAAAAAAATGGACTGGGAAGAAGAAATAAGAAAAAAAGACGAAGAAGCAGAAAGACTTGAGAAGCTCTGGAAAGACAGAAAAGTTTTTTAAAGAAGGGGTTTAAAAATGGAAATATTAAAAAGTCTTCTCAAAAAAAGCGATTCTAAAATCGTTCTTCTTGTTCTTGATGGATTGGGTGATTTACCCTTAAAAGAAGGAAAAACTCCTCTTGAAGCTGCCAAAACTCCAAATCTGGATACTCTGGCAAAAAAATCAGCACTCGGGCTTCATATTCCTGTTGATTACGGGATTACCCCTGGAAGCGGTCCGGGACACCTCGGTATTTTCGGATATGATCCTCTTAAAATAAATATAGGAAGGGGAGTGCTTGAGGCTCTCGGGGTGGGTATTGAGCTTAAGGAAACTGATGTGGCTATAAGGGGAAATTTTGCCACTGTAAAATATGAAAACGGCAACCCCGTTGTTATTGATAGGAGGGCAGGGCGCATTCCAACAGAAGAAAATAGAAGACTTATAAGCTATCTTTCAGAAAACATCAAAAAAATAGATGATGCCGAAATTATTCTTAAATCTGGAATGGAACACAGATTTGTTGCTATATTTAGGTTTCCCTATAAGGTTTCTCATGAGGTAGAAACTATAAATGATACAGACCCACAAGCGGTTGGAAAACCTCCTCTTAAACCCTCAGGAAAAGGAGAAATTGCTGAAAAGGTTTCAAAAATTGCAGAAATTTTTTCCCAAAAAGTGGCAGAGCTTTTAAAAAATGAACCCAAAGCAAATTATGCACTTTTAAGAGGTTTTTCAGTAAAGCCTGATCTTGAAACTTTTGAAGAAAGGTTCGGCTTAAAAGCCTGCTGTATTGCCACATATCCCATGTATAAAGGGCTTGCAAGCCTTGTAGGAATGAAGCTTATTAATTTTGAAGGAATGAGTATAAAAGATGAGGTGGAAACCTTAAAAAGAGAGTGGCAAAATTTTGACTTTTTCTTTTTGCATATCAAAAAAACTGATTCAGCAGGAGAAGACGGAAACTTTGAAATGAAAACAGAAATAATAGAAGAATTTGATGGCTTTCTTCCTGAGATTTTAGCCCTTAATCCTTCGGTTCTTTGCATTACAGGGGATCACTCAACTCCTTGCATTTTAAAATCTCACTCCTGGCATCCTGTTCCGGTTTTGATTTATTCTCCCTATGTTCTTGGAAATACCTCAGACAGGTTTACCGAAAGAGAATGCCTTAAAGGAGAACTCGGGATATTTTATGCTTATAAGCTTATGCCCCTTCTTCTTGCCCACGCAGGAAGACTTAAAAAATACGGCGCTTAACTTTTAACCCATCTACCACTTGCGAAGTGGTAGATGGTATGAGAGAGCTTGACAAAAATTCAATTTTGTAGTAACAATTCTAAATTAGTGTTACTATTTTAATAATTTTTATAAAAAACAGGGAGAAAGTTTATGGAATATTTAAAGCAGATAGTGGATTATGGTATTATAGGATTTCTTATTTTACTTAGCGTTATTTCAGTAGCGATAGCTATTGAGAGAATAGGTTATTATAAAAAAGTTGATGTTTTGAAGTTTTCAAATGTAAAGGAGCTGGAAACAGAGTTAACCAGAGGACTTTACATAATTGCAACAATTGGTGCTAATGCCCCTTATATCGGACTTCTCGGGACTGTTCTCGGAATTATGCTTACTTTTTATACCATAGGCCAAGAAGGACTTGTTGACAGTAAAGAGATAATGGTAGGGCTTGCTCTTGCTCTTAAAGCAACAGCCGTAGGGCTTTTGGTAGCCATTCCTTCAGTAGCTCTTTACAACTATCTTTTAAGAAAGGTAAAGGAAAAATTAGCTCTCTGGGAAATAGAAAATGGAAGAAAAAGAATTTGATTATATAAATGTTATTCCCTTAGTTGATATAATGCTTGTTCTTTTAACCATTGTTCTTGTTACTGCAACTTTTATCGTTCAGGGAAGTATTCCGGTAAAACTGCCAATAGCTAAAAATGCCGAGACTAAAGAGATAAAAAGTATTCAGATAAGCATTAACGAAAAGGGAGATGTATTTTTCGAGGGAAGAAAGGTCAATCTCAGAGAGCTCGAAGAAATTGTAAAAAGTCTTGATAAAAATTCGCAGATTTCTGTATTTGCTGACAAATCGGCTAAGGTGCAGAGTTTGGTTTTTGTTCTTGATATACTTAAAAAATATGAAATAGAAAAAGCGGTTATTAAAACAGAACTGATAAAATGATCAGGCTTAAAGCTTTTTTGTCTTCCCTTTTTATTCACGTTTTTTTTTTATTACTATTTGTTGTGTTGTTAAAGTTTAATATAGAATCTTCTGCAAGGTATGTGGAAATAGATCTTTCTCTGGCAAATTTTGTAACTACAACTAAAGAAGCATCTTTAAAGGGAAGTCTAAAACCAGAAACAAAAAAGAAAAAAGTTTCCAAACCTAAGGTTTCAAATATCCAGCCTGCAAAAGAAGATGTTTACGAAGTATCAAAAGAAAAAGATGTAAAAGAAGTGCCTTTAAAAGAGAAAATTGCAGAAAAAGAGGAAAAGAAGGCTGATAAAGATGTTTCAAATATTGGGACAAGCGCTTTTGGTATGATAAGGGGAGAGGCATTTGGTAAAAAGGAAAAAGAAGGCATTGGTGATGGATTGATTAGTGAAGGATCAGGAGGTAATGATAACGCTTTAGATGCAGAGAAAATAAAAGAAAAATTTCTTTTTGAAAAACTTTATATTATTTCAAAGATAGTTCAGAAAAATATAAATTATCCCTATGTTGCAAGAAAAATGGGGTGGGAAGGAAGGGTAATCGTTTCTTTTATTCTTACTAAGGAAGGAAAAATTAACAGTTTAACTATTGAAAAGTCTTCTGGATATGAAATTCTTGACGAGAATGCAATTAAAACGGTTAAAAGAGTTTCTGGATATTTTCCTATTCCTCCACTTGATGTCAAAATAAAACTTCCCATATCTTATAAGCTTGAATAGCAAATTTTTTACTATTGATTGATTAAATCAAAATAGCTAAAATAATTTTAAAAAAAACTTTAAAGGGGGGAGATAAGATGAAAAAGATTGTAATTGTTAAATGCAATATGGTTAGCAGTCAGAATCTTTGTCCTGGTGATGCTAAGTGCCTTGTTGCTATGCTTCGTAAAGAAGGAGAATTTTCAAGGTATAAAGATGATAATGCACATATAATTGGAATTATAGATTGTGGAGGCTGTGAAGGAAATAAAAATAGGGTGATTCCAAGCCTTGGACTTTTAAAAATTCAGCTTGATGCATTAAGAGAAAGTCCAGATGTGGTTCATGTTGGGACCTGTATTATGAAATTCTGCAAGAGAAAAGATGATCTCATCGCAGCAATTAAAGAAAAGGCTGGTGTTGAAGTTATTGAGGGAACTCACCCTTATGCACCTCCTACAATCTTTGGAAGTTAATTTAATTTTTGATTTATTTTCTTTTTTAATCATTTTAATTATGTTATAATTTTGTTCTAAAAAATTAAGGCGGAGTTTTTATGCGAATAATTATCGTTGGAGCAGGAGAGGTAGGGTATAACATTGCAAAGTTTCTAACCTACGAGGGGGTTGATGTAGTTGTAGTTGATAGAGACGGAGAAAAATTGAGAAGAATTTCTGAAGAACTTGATATTGCAACCATAGAAGGTGAGGGAAGTGATCCTTCTGTCTTTAAAGAAGCAGGAGCAAAAGATGCAGATCTTCTGATAGCGGTTACCAATAGTGATGAGACAAATATGATTGCCTGTCTTATTGGTAAGGCTATGTTTGGTATTAAAAGAAGAATAGCCAGAATCAGAAATCCTGATTATTTCTTTAATAAAGAACTTCTCGGAAAAAACTATCTTGATA
>DAIQAS010000083.1:0-5140 GCA_036781525.1 Thermodesulfobacterium sp.
GAGAAATGTATAGGATGTGATCTATTTGGTTTTATGACAACGATAAAAAAGGGGACTGTGCTCCCGGGCTATCCAGAAGGACATCCAGGAGGTGCTGTAACAAGAGTATCTCCGGTAAAGGTCTCCCCTGCAATGGGATTGCTGCCTTTTGAAGATAATGCAGTGATTGATTTTCTCACAAGAAGACATCGCGGAGAGGAGGGAGAGATGAGTGGAGATATAGTGAATGTAGAAATCGGCGTAAATCTTTACAAATGTGGTGTAGTTATTGATATTGCAAGAATTGGAGGAGAAGAGAAAGTAGATGAAGAAACAAGAAGCGTTAAGATTGAATACTATCTTGATGACACAGAGAGAAAAAAAAGAATATCTAAGGTTATTGAAATGCTGAGATATCTTGCTGACTATTCCAAACAAGCAAGGCTGCTTACAGACTTTACACCAGATATAATTTTGATAACTTTTCAGAATATTTATTCTCACAGACTTCAGAAGGCATTCAAATTAAACAATGATGGTCTTGATTTAGAAAGGCTGGAAGCTGTAATTAAAGATGTAAAAGAATACAGCCCAAAAATTATTGCTGGAATTTTACCAGGTGTCATTGATAATGAAGATAAGGTTAAAGATAAACTTAAAGAGCTCGGGGTTGAGGTTAAAAGCACAAGTGAAGCGATAAAAGAGGCATTAAATTACCTCAACACACAGGAGTTGTAGCGGTTTATGTCCGCTAATTTCGGATTGAAATTTAGAATTGAATGCCCTTACTTTGCAACATTTAGGGAACCAACAACTACATCCCTTATTTTGAGCTATATTATACCGCCTTATACTACGATAAGGGGTTTAATTTCTAATGCTATTGGATTGCCAAGGGATGATCTCAGAGTTCAGGAATGGTTTAGAATAGGGATAAAACTGATAAATTTTGATAAATGTAAAGAATTGGCAAAGATTCTTAAGTTAAAAGGAATTGGTAAAAATTATGAAAGAACATTTCCTTCGTCTCCGATGTTTAAAGAATTTTTGGTAGAACCGAGCTACGAGATATTTCTGGTAGGTAATAAAAATAGAATTGAAAAAGTCTATAATGCACTAAAAAATCCAGAAAGGCCTCTTTATCTGGGAAGTTCAGACGATTTGGTTGACTTAGAAGTTTTTGAGCCTATGGAAGTTAAGGAGGTGGAAGCAGAGGAGGTCTGGTGTGTTGTTGAAGGAATTCACGAGGGGTGTGTAGTGGAAAAAATCCCTTATAAATTTATAAAACTCGGAAAAGATTTTGCTGTAGAATACAAAACAGTATCAATTCCTTTGAGAAGTTCATTGAAAGGAAAATTTATAGCTGTTAACTTTGGTGATGAAAGGGTGGTGGTGTTTTAATGCAAATAAAAATTAAAACCTTAACACCGATTTGGACCGGAGGTGTTAATAGAGATTGCACAAAGCTGAGAGAAACTTCTATAATCGGTTCTCTGAGGTGGTGGTTTGAAGCTATAGTTAGAGGGTTGGGTGGTAATGCTTGTGATCCAACTGGTGATAGTAAGTGCGAATACAAGAATGATGAAAAAGACGTTTGTGCTGTCTGTAAGCTGTTTGGAACTACGAACTGGGCTAAGATATTCAAATTTGAAATTAATCAAGGCTTTAGCAAAATATATGAGGGTAATTTGGTAATTAGTGGTGGGAGTAGAGACTGGTATTATCCAAGTGGGCTGGTCAGTTGTGATGGTTCAGCTAACAAAATCGAACAAATCTTGCCTTGCTATATTGATGAAGAGAAAGTAGAAACCGAGCCAGTTCTTAAAGTTTTGCTTACGTTTATTTCAAAGTGGGGCATGATAGGTGGAAAAACTGCGATCGGTTACGGAGTCGTTAGATTTGAAGATGAAAACAGTAAACTTTTAAGAGTCGGTGATGATGACGTTAAAATGTTTTTCAATTACTTAGAGCAAAAGAAGAATCATGGAAAAAACGCTGAAAATGCACCTAAATTAAATGAGATGTTCTTTGCGAAGTTTGAAGTTAAAGAGAACTGTATAAAAAACATCTTTGAAAAAATTGAAAAAAGTATCAGCGAAAGAGATGGAAAAAAGCAATTTCCTAGTGCAATACTTAAATGCAATGGAATTAAAGAAAATATAAACAGTGCGGAAGATTTTCTTAGAAGATTAAAAGACTGCTATGGTTTTATACCAAGCAGTGCATTAATTAGAAAGGAGTTAAGAAACATTCTTCGAAATAAAGATGAATTTAACAATTATTCTACATTTTTAAAAAGAGTTCCTGATGACGCTCAAGACAAATTTTTAAATCAACTTAGACATTTTCTTATGGGCGAACTTGGCAGATTCTCAGCTATTCAAATTTCTCATATATACTGGACTGGCAAAAACTGGGAATTTCGAATTTTGGGGTGGATTCCTAAAAGTTTAGATAAAAAATTTGGTATAACAAGGAACGATATAATAACATTTATAAAAAATGTTTTAAACGATCCAAACTTTTGGAATAGCACTTTAGGATGTTCTATTAGCGGAATTACAGAGTTTTCGAATAATGGCTGGAATTTTATTGATTTAGGCAATTTTGGAGATATTAGAGAGGTAAAAGAAGCTTTAAAAGAAATGGTGATGAAAAATGAGTGAAGCTAATCAGAGATTTGATTCATTTTCTGAAATATATATGAGAAAGCTGAATGGAAATATCCTAAAAAATAAAATAAGAGAGATTTGGGAGGGGATTTGGGAAAACAGAGCTATACCTTTAAAAAACAAGAAGAAGGAATTTAAAGAAAAATTTATGGGATATATTATTAAAGAAATTTTGAGAGATATTTCATATTTTCTAAAGTTCAAAGTACTAAAAATCTATGAAGTTCTTGAAGATGATCTGAAAAATTTCGCAAAAACTCTTAGAAAAACTGAAGATCATAAAAAATACGAACCCGAGATTCCGTCAGCAAAAGAAATTTACAAAGAAATAATGGTTACTAATAATAATAGAAGAGTTATACAACCTGAATTAACAATGAGCTACAACATGCTTAATGATGTTATTTGTTGGACGAATACCATACCCAAATATTCTTGCCTGATAGAAGTTCACTTTAAGCTTAAAAAACCATACCTCAGTAAAGACGATGATGACTTCTATATCATAGACAATCCGATCGTCAAGGACAAGGTGTTCAAGCTCCCAATGGTTAGATCAACTACTTGGAAAGGTGCTTTGAGATTTGCTACGAAGTTAGTCTGTGAAGATGAGAACATAATTATAAGGTTGTTTGGTAACGAAAAGGAGGAAACAAAAAACTTCAGACAAGGAAGATTATTTTTCTATCCAACATTTTTCGACAGTATTTCTTTAGATGTTATTACTCCTTTGAGTAGAGAAACAAAAACACCTGTAAGGGGACCGATTTACTTTGAAATCGTTCCAGAAAACACTACTGGTGTTTTTAGACTGTTGTACTATCCATTTGATTTGGTGGCGAAGGGAGAATTCAATAAGATTGAAAAAGAGGCAAAAGAAGATTTCGAAATAGTAGCTAAGACTATACATAAGGTGTTCTACGAAATAGGCTTTTCAGCCAAGAAATCGAGCGGTTTTGGGACGGCAGAGGTGGAAGAGATAAAGATAGATGTTGGTGGAGCTTTCAGTGACGGAAAGGAGGAATTGAAGGAAAGATTTGAAAAAGTAGACGAATTCAAAGGGAAAACTGAGGTGAATACAAAATGACGAGTAAATTGGATAGACTTATTGACCATAGGGATGCGATCTTATTGGCTGAGCTCGGAGCTTTGATTCACGATTTGGGGAAGTTGAGTGAGGAGTTTATAAGTAACAAGTCCATAGATAATCCCCTTAACATTGTTAGTGATGAACATGCTCAATGGATTTTTAAATGGTACCCCTTTATGGAGTCAGATCCTATATTAAATAGAAATATTAAAATCTTGAACAAGCAAATTCTATTAAAAAATATAATTAAAAAGCATCATAGTTCTGATGGAGAATTATTAGGTCTATTTAAACGATCTGCCGATGGTCTTGACTCAGGAATAGACAAAGGTGCTGTTGTTGGTAAAATCAACAGGCAACCTTTCACTAAAACATTTATTTCAACATCGTTTGGTTATGAGTTTGAAAGAATTGAAGTTGAAAAAGAATCGCTTAAAAAGTACAGAAATGAGTTTGTTAAAGTCCTTGAACAAGTTCTTACGGAAATTAATAGTATTTTATCGTCAAGAGAAAAAATTCCAGTTGAAAAATGGATAAACTTGAGGAAAAAAGTAATCAAGAAAGCAAAAGAATGTTTCATTCATGCATTAGGTGAAACAAGAAGATCCGCAAACGATGTAACGCTTTGGGATCATTCTTATTCTACTGCATCTTTATACAAAACCGCTTTAACCGAGATTATTTTATCCGATCAATGGAAAGATCCAAGTAGATTAAAATGGAGATTACTTTTAATCAGATTTAACGGGTTGGACTATATTTTTAAAGGTGTAAAAATTGGGGACATCGAAGGTAGAAGAGCTGCTTTAGTAAAATCGTTAGACAAAACTAAAGAATTACTGGAAGTTATCGTTCCGATAGGAAACGAGATTTACAGAGATGAAAATGGCGCTGTTTATTTAATTCCAGAATCTTTTGATGGAAATGTATTAAAAGAAAAATTTAAACTTGAAGATGAGAACGTTGAAAAGAATTTGTATGAAAGAATTTTGGAAATTTTTGAGGAGGAAACGAAAGGAGAATTGAGACCAAAAATAGAAGTTTCTGAAGAGAAGAGCAGAGGAGCTCAAATTTTAGGATTCTGCTTAGAAAAACATAAGCAAACATATAATCAACCGTTCTTAGATTATATAAAATCGCAATGGGATGGTAAAGGAAATAAAGTGGTTTGCACCATCTGCGGATTAAAACCAGCAGATCAAAAAGAAAAGATTTGCGAAGATTGTAAATCGATAAGAAAGAAGAGAGTGGAGGAATGGAAAAGAAATAGAAACACTACGATCTGGATCGATGAGATATGCGACGAAAGCGGAAGGATAGGAATTATTGTCGGTTCTTTTGATCTAAGATGGTGGCTCAACGGTATGTGGCTTAACACATGTTTTACAAAGACATTAGA
>DAIQAS010000084.1:0-5092 GCA_036781525.1 Thermodesulfobacterium sp.
ACTTTGCAAAGCATGCATGATTATATTATAAACTAAAAAATTGCAGGAGGAAAAAATTTAAAGTTGGCTAAAGGTTATGAAAAAAATACAAATTTATGACACCACTTTAAGAGACGGTGCTCAAGCAGAAGAAATCAGTTTCTCCTTGGAAGATAAAATAAGAATTGCTTTAAAACTTGACGAATTTAAAATAGATTATATAGAAGGGGGATGGCCTGGCTCAAATCCAAAGGACTTACAGTTCTTTAAAGAAATTAAAAACTATAATTTAAAACACGCTAAAATCGTTGCCTTTGGAAGTACCCATCATCCAAAAAAAACTCCTGAAACAGATGAAAACTTAAAACAGCTTCTGCTTGCAAAAACTCCTGCAGTAACTATTTTTGGAAAGACCTGGACTGTTCATGTAAAAGAAGCCTTAAAAGTAGATTTGGAAACAAACTTAGAAATTATTTATAATTCTGTAAAATTTTTAAAAGCAAATGTTAAAAAAGTATTTTATGATGCAGAACACTTTTTTGATGGATTTAAAGAAGACCCAGATTATGCTGTAGAAACTATAAAAAGAGCAAAAGAGGCAGGAGCTGACTGTATAGTTCTTTGTGACACCAATGGAGGAACTCTTCCCTTTGAACTTGCAGAAATAATTAAAGAAGTAAAAAAAAGAATGGGCAAAAATTTCTCATTTGGAATTCATGCTCATAATGATTCAGAGTGTGCAGTGGTAAATAGCTTAGAAGCTGTTAGATTGGGAGCAATTCAAGTGCAAGGCACTATAAACGGTATCGGGGAACGTTGTGGAAATGCAAATTTATGTTCAGTTATACCAAATCTTGTCTTAAAAATGGGATATCACTGCAGTTGTGCAGAAAATTTACACAAACTAACTGAGGTCTCTAAATATGTATTCGAGATAGCTAATATTCCTCACCCATCTCGTCTTCCTTTTGTTGGAAGATCTGCTTTCGCACACAAAGGCGGAGTCCATGTATCTGCGGTTCTTAAATCACCAAGAACTTATGAGCATATAGACCCTTTGGCAGTAGGAAATACAAGAAGAGTTCTTGTTTCTGAACTTTCAGGAAAAAGTAATATTATTTACAAAGCAAAGGAATTTGGAATTGAGCTTAAAATGGACAGCCCTCTTTTAAATAAAATAGTAGAAGAAATCAAAAACTTAGAAGCTGAAGGATATGAATTTGAAGCGGCTGAGGCATCTTTAGAACTTCTTATTTATAAATTGATGGGTGAACCAAAGCAGTATTTTGAACTTTTAAGCTATAAAGTTTTTGATCTAAAGATAGATCAACACTTTCCTAAATCTGAGGCAACCGTTCTTGTAAGAGTCCCCCCAGGAGTAGGTGAGGTTGAACATACTGCAGCCCTTGGGAACGGACCTGTAAATGCTCTTGATAATGCTTTAAGAAAGGCACTTGAAAGATTTTATCCTCAAATAAAGGAAATGGAATTAGAAGATTATAAAGTAAGAGTTTTACCCGGTCTTCCTGGCACGGCTTCTAAAGTAAGAGTTCTCATAATTTCAAAAAGCAAAGATAAAAAATGGGGAACAGTGGGTGTTTCTACAGATATTTTAGAGGCAAGCTGTCAGGCTCTTATAGACTCTTATACCTATAAACTTTTCCTGGATAAACGAGGAAGTTAAACATTTATGTCTGTCAGAATCTCCCTTGTGGGCAAGGGTGGAACAGGGAAAACCACTCTTTCTGCACTCTTGATAGATTTCCTAATTCAAAAAGATAAACTCCCTGTCCTTGCTGTTGATGCAGATCCAAATTTTAATCTAAATGAACTTCTTGGAGTTGAAGTCAAATCAACATTGAGTGATCTGAGAGAAAGTCTTCTTAAAAATGAAGTTCCTGATTTTATGTCTCGCTATGAATACACAGAAATGAAATTAAACCAAATTCTTATAGAAGATCGCTCTTTTGATTTATTAGTAATGGGGTATCCTGAAACCTCTGGATGTTATTGCCCTATTCATAGCTTTCTTTCAAATGCTTTAGAAAAACTTATACGAGCTTACTCTTATATAGTAATAGATAATGAAGCCGGAATGGAGCATCTTTCAAGATTAAATCTTATTGAAATGGAACATCTTATAATAGTTTCAGACGCAAGTATTAGAGGAATTTTAACAGCTACAAGAATTGCAGATTTAGTCAAAAATTTGAAAATAAATTCAAAAAATATATGGTTAGTAGTAAATATGTGTCCAGAAGATAAAAGAAATGAACTTAAAAACTATGTAGAAGAATCAATTCAAAAACATGGTATAAAATTTCTGGGGTTTCTTCCTCAAGATGCTGAGATTTTAAATTATGAACTTAAAAAAAACCCTGTATTTGAATGGAAAAATATGTTAAAATTGGAAGCCTATAAACTTTTTGAAAAACTTTTTACCTAAAATGGAAAAAACAAAAACTCTAAAAGTTTACAACTCTCTAAGCAAAAGAGTTGAAGATTTTATTCCTTTAAATCCTCCTAAGGTTACTATGTATGTTTGCGGAATTACTGCCTATGACTCTTCTCATCTCGGTCATGCAAGATCAGCAGTGGTATTTGATGTTCTTTATAGACTTCTAAAATACTTAGGTTATGAAGTAATTTATGTAAGAAACATTACCGATATTGATGACAAAATAATAAATCGTTCAAATAAAGAGGGAATTTTCTGGAAAAATTTAACTCAAAAATATATAAAAGAATATGAAGAGGTAACTAAAGCCTTAGGACTTTTAAAACCAACTTACGAACCAAAAGCTTCAGAACATATTCCAGAAATTATAGCCTTGATAGAAAAACTCATTGAAAAAGGACTTGCTTATCAGAGCGATGGGGATGTGTATTTCGAAGTAACCAAATTTCCTTCTTACGGAAAGCTATCTGGAAGAAAAATTGAAGAACTGATTGCAGGAGTGAGAATTGAAGTCTCTGAAAAGAAAAGAAATCCCTTAGATTTTGCCTTATGGAAATCTGCAAAACCCGGAGAGCCCTTCTGGAAAAGTCCCTGGGGAGAAGGACGCCCAGGATGGCATATAGAATGTTCTGCTATGGCTCTTAAATACCTAGGGGAAACCATTGATATACATGGAGGCGGGCTTGACCTTATCTTTCCTCATCATGAAAATGAAATTGCCCAAAGTGAGGGAGCAAACGGAAAACCTTTTGTGAAATATTTCATTCATCACGGTCTTATTACTGTTAATGGGGAAAAGATGTCAAAAAGTCTCGGAAATTTTGTGACCATGGAATATCTTTTAAACAGATTCCATCCGGAAGTGATTAAGGCTTTTCTTCTTTCAACTCACTATAGAAGCCCTTTAGATTATTCAGAACAAAATATTAAGAATATGGAAAAAGCAATATATCGCTTTTATGAAACTTTATACTGGCTAAAAAGAGTTCAGGCTTCAAAAGAAGGACTGCTTTCAGAAAAAGCAAGAAAACTTGAAAGAGCTTTAAATGATTTTGAAAATAAATTTGTTTCAGCTCTTCTTGATGACTTTAACACTGCCTTGGCTCTGGGGCATCTTTTTAGCTTTGAAAATGAAATCTACAATTTTATAACAAAAACTCCTGTTTTAACTGCCGAAGAAGTTCTTCTATTGGAAAAGATAGAAAAAAGTATAAAAGACCTTTCTGGAAGGATCTTGGGAATTGGAGAAAGGGATCCAAAGGAATTTTGGAGAGAAGAAAGAGAGCGAAAACTTAAATTAATCAATAAAAATGTTGAAGAAGTAGACAGTTTGGTAAAACAGAGAGAAAAGGCAAGAAAGGAGAAAAATTTCACTTTAGCTGATAAGATAAGAGATGAATTAAAAAGTTTAGGCATTGTTTTAAAGGATACAAAAACAGAAACTTTCTGGTATGTGGAGTAAAAAATGACATGGTTTGATTATTTCGCTTTGGGATTTCTTGCTTATTTTGTTATAAGAGGATTTTTATCAGGTTTTGTAAGAGTAGTATTTTCCTTTGCAGGAATGATAGTTGCTTTTCTTTATTCAGGCTGGCTTTCTTTAAAAATAAGCCCTTTTTTGGAGACATTAATAACTTCTCATCCTAAAATACTTCCTGTGCTAAGCTATATTGTTGCTTTCTTATTAATCTATTTAAGTTTTGTAATAACAGGATTTATAATTGTGAGCCTTCTTGGCAAACTTAATTTGACAGCTGCAGACTATATTCTCGGTGCCATTTTAGGTTTTATAAAAGGCATGCTTTTTATAACTATATTTTATATAGCCATCGTCCTTCCCTATCCTCCTTCTCAAAATATCCTAAACAAATCTTTTATTTATCCACTTATAAAGTATAACTTAAAATTCTCATCTAAATTTCTCCCCCAAAGCTGGAAGACTTTTCTTAAGCAAAGAAATATAAAAATAGAATAGAGTTAGAAAAAAATCTAAAGAATCCCTTTAGTAGAAACAATATCTATATCAACAGGCTTTAGTGCATTTTTGAAAGCATAAGCCATAGCTTTAAAAATGCTTTCTGCTATGTGATGTGCATTTTTTCCATAAAAATTTCTTACATGCATGGTAAACTTTCCATTCATACAAAAAGCTCTCAGAAATTCTTCAATAAGTTCGGTATCAAAATTGCCGATCTTCTCTGCAGGAAAATTAACCTCATAGTGGAAATAAGGTCTTTTGGCAAGATCTATTACCACCTGAGTTAAAGCCTCTTCCATAGGAATGGTTGCCTCTCCATAGCGGGCAATTCCTTTTCTATCAGAAAGACCTTCGTCAAAAGCCTCTCCCAGAGTAATGCCTATATCCTCAACTGTATGATGCAAATCTACTTTTAAGTCTCCTTTAGCCTCTATATTTAACTTTATCCCTGAATGATAAGAAAAGAGTTCAAGCATGTGGTCTAAAAATCCGATCTCTGTATTAATAGAACTTTTTTCCACCTCTTTTCCGCTAAGATCAAGTTTTATCTTTATTTCTGTCTCCAAAGTTTTTCTTTTCTTTTCAATTACTCCCATTTGAACCTCCTGACTTATCTCAGATTTTTAAAGTATATAATTTTTTCTTTAAAAATAAAGCCTTGCTTTCTAAAAATGTGA
>DAIQAS010000085.1:0-5022 GCA_036781525.1 Thermodesulfobacterium sp.
TAAATTCAGACTTTATCAACTGGCTTATGAAAAAATTTTATTAAAAGAACTTCTTCCTAAAAAAACTATACAGGATTTAATCTCTTTTGCCACTCTGATAAAAAGTAAGTATCCTGAAGAAAAAATAGCTGAAGAAGCAAGTTTTATAGTGGTTAAGGTTAATTTTGAAAATAAAAATTATCTTTCAGCTAAAAACAGTGCTAAAGATTTCTTGAAAACATATGAGAAAAGTCCATTTGCTGATAAAGTTAAGAAATACTATTGTGATAGCGTAAGTTCTCTCTTTAAAGATTCTCTTAAAAAAAGAAATCTTTCTATAATTTTAAAATCAGAAAAAGAAGATAAAGAATTTTTAGAAAAAACAAGCTGTGGAAAAGCTTATTATACCCTGGGAAATATTTATTTAGATTATAATCTCTATACTAAAGCCACCTATTGTTATATTAAAGCTTATGAATTAGAAAAAAATAAAAATCTTTCCTCTCATATCTTACTTAAATTAGGATTGATGGCTCTTGAGACGGACAATATATATCTCTTTAACCGCATTTTTTCATTTTTAGAAAAAATAAAAACAAAAGAAGTAATGAGAGATCCTTTTTATTTTTATTTAAAATCCTTTTACGAATTGCAAAAGGATTTTAAAAAGGGAGAGTATTATCTTAACTTAACTATAAAATCCTCTTTACCAGAAACTTTTAAAAGAAAACTTTTGAGACACTTTCGTGATAAAGCTCTTTTTTTAAAAAATTATGACAAAGCCTTAAGTTATACCCTTGACCCCCTCTTTAAAGCTGCCCCTGATGATTATATTCTTCTACTTTTAGAAACTTTTTACACCGATAAAACCTTATTTGAAAAAACACTAAAATATGCTAAAAAGAAGTTTCCTGAAAATTCCAAAATCAAGTGGTTGGAAGCCTACTATCTGGAAAAAATAGGAGATATTAAAACCTCTGCCAAACTCTGGAAAGAACTAACTAAGGGTGAATCTTTAGAAAATGAACTTGCCAAAAGCTATGAAAAGATGAAAAATTTAATAGAGAAAACCCATCAAACTGTTTTTTAAACATTATTTATCTATGAAAGGGAAAATATGTTTATCTGGAGATAGTTTAGAAGTAAAACTCCTTAGAGATTCTCTATCAGAAAGAGGTCTTGAGATTTTCTTTTTCAAAAAATCTGAATTTGATTTAAAAAAAGTCCCCACTTATGTAGATGTAATGGTATATGAACTTACCTATAAAGAAACAAAGGATCCTTCCATAGTTGATAAGTTTTTTAATTTAGGACTAAAATCCATTGTTTTTCTTGCTGAAAAAGCAGAACTTGAAGATGCTATTGAATTTGTCAAAAAAGGTGCCTATGATTTCAAACTCCTTTCCACACCTTTTGAAATTTTAGAAAAAACAATACTTTATGCCCTTGAGGAAAAAAAGATTTTCTGGCAAAATGACGCCTTTCTTACTAAAAATCCACAAATGTTAAAAATTCTTAAAAAATTAGAAGATGTTGCCTCAAGTAAAGCCCCTATTCTTTTAATAGGGGAATCAGGAACAGGAAAGGAGTTGCTCTCAAAATATATCCATCAAAAGAGTCCCCGTAGATTTGGACCTTTTGTTGCCATAAACTGTGCAGCTTTACCAGAGTCTCTCTTAGAATCTGAACTTTTTGGATATGAAAAGGGGGCTTTTTCTGGTGCTACTTTCAGAAAAAAAGGAAAGATAGAATTAGCTGATAAAGGAACTCTTTTATTGGATGAAATTACAGAAATGCATCCCCATCTACAGAGTAAACTTCTAAGAGTATTACAGGAAGAAGAGGTAGATCGTTTAGGAGGATACCAACCTATAAAAGTAGACATAAGACTTATTTCAACAACTAACAGAGATATAGAAAAAGAAGTTGCAGAAGGTCGCTTTAGATCCGATCTCTTTTACAGGATTAATGTCATTACTGTCAAAATTCCGCCACTAAGAGAAAGAAAGGAAGACATAGAATTTTTAGCTTTTTATTTTTTGGAAAAATTTTCCTCTCTTTATAACAAAAAAATAGAAGGCTTTACAGAAAGGGCTCTCTCTTTTTTAAAAAGTTATTCTTTTCCCGGAAATGTAAGAGAATTAAAAAACATGATAGAACGTGCCTGTCTTACCTGTGAAGAAAAATTAATAGATCTGGAAAATCTTATAGATCCTTTTTCTCAAGGTTCTACTCTTCCGAATACAGGCACAGAATTTGCAAAAAACTTAACAGAAGTGAAACCACTCTCAGAACTTGAGAGGGAGGCTATTTTAAAAGCTTTAGAAATGTGCAAGGGGAATAAAACAAAGGCTGCAGAACTTTTGGGAATTACAGTAAGAACACTCAGAAACAAACTTAAACAATATGAGAAAGAAGGATTAATTTAAGGGTAGATTATGTTTGGAACTTTCAGTAAAACTTTTAGTCTTGTCAAAACTGCCTTAAAGCTTAGATCACACAAACATTCTCTTCTTGCTTCAAATATTGCTAATGTTGATACCCCTGGTTATAGAAGAAAAGATATTCCTTTTGAGAAAATTATCCAAAGTTATCTTTCTGAAGAAATTCATCTAAAAACCACCCATCCAAAACATTTAAAAGGTTTTAGAAAAAACTTAGAAGAACTTATAAAATCTTATGAAGAAGAAACTTTGGGAACTCCTAATAATGTAAATCTTGAAAATGAACTGGTTCAATTAACAGAAAACCAAATACTTTATGAGGCAACACTCCAAGCTCTTTCTAAGGAGTTGGAAAGACTAAAAGAAGCAATTACCGAAGGAGGTAGATAAAAATGAACTTACTTAAAATATCTCAAATTATCGGCAGCGGGCTTTATGCTCAGAAAGTAAGATTAAATATTGCAGCAACAAATATTGCTAATGCTCAGGTAACAAGAACCTTAGAAGGAGGCCCTTACAGGGCAAAAGTTGTAGTTTTGAAAGCTGTTCCTATTTCAGAAAAAAATCCTGAATTAAAGGCTGTAAAGGTAGAAAAAATAGCTGATGATCCATCCCCTTTTAAGGAAGTCTATGATCCCGGCCATCCTGATGCTGACGAGAGGGGAATTGTAAAATATCCTAATGTAGATGTAATTACTGAAATGGTTGAGCTCCTCTCTGCAGGAAGAGCCTATGAAGCAAATTTAACAGTACTTTCTACCTCAAAAAGCATGGCTCTTAAAACTTTAGATCTATTAAAATAAAAATGGAGGATAAACAATGAAAATTAGTAATCTGGGATTTCAAATTAAAAATTTAGAATCTATCAAAAATAGTTCCGTAGAAGATAAACTCGACTTTAAAAATTTTCTTTTTGAAAAAATAAAAGAGATTGATTCATCTCAAAAAGAAGCACAAAAAATGTTAGAAGCTTTGGCTAAAGGAGAAGATATAGATTTATCCGAAGTTGCTCTTGCTATTTCTAAAGCTGATTTGGATTTCAAATTGCTTTTAAGAGTAAGAAATAAGATTTTGGAAGCTTATCAAGAAATCATGAGAATGCAAATTTAGTAAATTAAGGAGCTAAATATGGACTTAAGGGAATTTCCTGCTCAATTTAGAGATTTCTGGAATAGGCTTGAGAAAAGACAGAAAATATTTCTTATAGGAGGAACCATAGGAGTAACTTTGCTTTTATTTTTAAGCATTTGGTTATATCAACAAACTAATTGGGGCCTTCTTTATAGAGGGCTTGATGAACAGACAACCGGTCAAATTGTTCAATATCTTAAAGAGCAGAGAATCCCTTATAAAGTCGAATTTGATGGAAGCATTTATGTGCCAAAGGACAAAGTTCCTGAAATAAGAATGGAAATCGCAAGCAAGGGTCTAATTGGTGGAGCTGGTCCTGGTTTTGAACTTTTCGATAAAGAAAAAATGGGGCTTACCGAGTTTCAGGAAAAAGTAACTTATCAAAGAGCTCTTGAGGGAGAGCTTGCAAGAACCATTATGGGAATTAGAGGGATAAAGTCTGCAAGAGTTCATCTTGCCCTTCCTAAGGAAACAGTATTTATAGAAGAAGAAAAACCCCCTAAAGCTTCAGTATTGATAGAATTAAAACCAGGATATCAGTTAAGTCCTTCTCAAATAAAAGGAATCGTTAATCTGGTAAGTGGTGCTGTGCCAAAACTTGAGCCGCAAAATATAACCATAGTAGATGCTAATACTGGAAAAAGTCTTTATACACCCTCAGAAGAAGAGGAGGAATTACCAGCCACTGCATTTGCCTATAAGAAAAAAATTGAGAGAGACTTAAAAAATAAAATAGAAGAAATACTTTCCGGAGCTCTTGGATACGGAAAAGCTATAGCTCAAGTTTGGGTGGAACTTTCTTTTGACAAAGAAAGTATCATGGAAGAAATTTACGATCCTGAAGGAAAAGCTATAGTTTCAGAAGAAACAGAAGAAGAACAAAAAACAACTCAGACTCCCGAAGCAGGAGGAGAAGCTGGTATAAAAGGAACCCTTCTCCAAAAATTTGAAGCCACTTCCACTCAAACTCAAGGAGAAACACATACTAAAAAAAGAAGTCTTAAAAATTATGAAGTAAGTAAAAAAATAAGAAATCTTGAAATTTCTCCTGGAAGTATTAAAAAAATAAGTGTAGCTGTTTTGGTAGATAAAAATGCTCTTGGAGAAAATGCTACAGCAAAACTTTCCTGGATTGAAGATTTAGTAAAAGGTGCCATAGGGTATAATCCTGATAGAGGGGATGAAGTTAAAGTCCAGACTGAAGAGTTTGTAAAAATACCCATGCCAAAACCCGGGGTTATGGATTATGTAGCCCAGTTTTATAAACCGGCTTTATTAATAGGTGCTTTAATTCTTTTATATCTTTTTGTTATAAGACCTCTTATTAAAGCTCTTACATTACCAAAACCTGCGCCTGTTGAAGCACCTCCCACTCGTCCAGAAATACCTGTTCCTCCTGAAGAAGAGGAAGTTGGACCTTTGCCTCAGGAAATTGCTTTAGGAATTATAAAAAGCCAGCCTGAAAGAG
>DAIQAS010000086.1:0-4905 GCA_036781525.1 Thermodesulfobacterium sp.
GGTTTTAGTACCTTTTTATAAATCTGCAAAAACTGGAGAGGAAGTTAACAAATATGGAAGTATAGAAACGATATTTTATAACACTAATGAAAATTTTGAGCAGACAAAGGATTTTATAGGGGTAGCCTTAACCGAAGAAAAATATAATTATATTGTTAAATATAACAATGAGTTTATTAAGCAAAATAAAGCACTTTTTGAAAAAAGAATAAAAGAAGGATTTATAAGAGATGGACATGGGGGTTTATATTTTTGATTGTATAGAATTTAATGAAAGATTTAGATGTGGAGATGTCTGTTGTGATATATCTTTTTTAGCTATGGATCTTGATTATCACAGGTTTAGAAATTTATCGGATTATTTTATTAAATCTTATGTTGAAAAAAGTGGAGATAAGGATGTTTATGAATTACTAAATTTTTACAAGTGTTATAGGGCATATGTAAGAGGAAAAATAGGTTGTTTTACCTATGCCTCTTCAGGGATTTCAGAAGAAGAAAGAAAAGAAGCGCTTTTTTCTGCTCAAAAATATTTTGATTTTGCCTATCATTATGCAGGAGGAATTCCAAAAGTTATTGTTTTTTTTGGTCTTTCAGGTACAGGAAAGACCTTTTTATCCCAAAATCTTCTAAAAAAAATGCCAGCAGTTTACTTAGCTTCAGATATTGTAAGAAAAAAACTTTTAAAACTTGATCCAGAAAAGCATTATTATGCTGAGTTTGAGAAAGGTATTTATTCTCCAGAAATTTCATTTAAAACTTATGAAAAAATGATAGAAATGGCAATAGAGGAGCTATCTTACGGAAGGGATGTTATTCTGGATGCTACATTTAGAGAAAAGGTTTATAGGGATTTATTGAGAGAAAAATTGAAAAATGTAAAGGCCAGGGTTTACTGGATATGGTGTAGGGCAGATGATGAAATAGTTAAAGAAAGAATTTTAAAAAGAAAGACAGAAAAAACTTATTCTGATGCACTTTGGGATATTTATCTTTATCAAAAACAAAAATTCCACTTACCAGAGGATTGCAAGCCTCTTTTAATTCTTGATACTTCAGAGCCTCTGGAGAACCTTTTAGAAAAAATTTCACAATTTTTAAAAAAATAAAATTTTCCCCTCTCTTGTCTTTTTTTAATGAATGATTATTTTTTCAGCTAAACAATAATTGATTAAAACTAATATCAAAAGGGAGGTGGAGGTATGAAGATCAGACCTTTGTATGATCGAATTTTGGTTCAACGCATTGAAGAGGAACAGAGAACAGATTCAGGAATTATTATCCCAGATACAGCTAAGGAAAAACCCATTATGGGTAAAGTTATAGCTGTAGGTGATGGTAGATTATTGGATAGCGGACAAAAACAGCCCTTAACTGTAAAAGAGGGTGATAAGATCCTTTTTAGTAAATATGCTGGAACTGAAATTAAAATAAAAGGTGAAGAGTACTTAATTATGAGAGAAGATGATGTTTTGGCTATTATTGAAGAATAAAACTAAAAAATTCTAAAGGGGGGTAGTGATATGGCTGCTAAGGAAATTATTTATGGAGCTAACACAAGGGATAAGATTTTAAGTGGGGTTAACAAGTTAGCAGATGCTGTAAAAGTTACTTTAGGTCCAAAGGGTAGAAATGTTATTTTGGAAAGATCTTTTGGTTCACCTTTAATTACAAAAGACGGTGTTACTGTTGCTAAGGAGATCGAATTAGAAGATAAGTTTGAAAATATGGGCGCTCAGATGGTAAAAGAAGTTGCCTCCAAGACAAGTGATGTAGCAGGTGATGGAACCACAACTGCTACGGTTTTAGCTCAGGCAATTTTCAGAGAAGGATTAAAGTTGGTTGCAGCTGGAATCAATCCAATGGCTATTAAAAGAGGAATTGATAAAGCTGTTGAAGCAGTAGTAAAAGAAATGGAAAAGATTACTCAACCTTGTAAATCCCGTCAGGAAATTGCTCAGGTAGCAACAATTTCTGCTAATAATGATGCAACAATTGGGAATTTAATTGCAGATGCAATGGATAAAGTTGGTAAAGAAGGAGTTATTACTGTTGAAGAATCTAAAGGACTTGAGACTTATTTAGAAGTAGTAGAAGGAATGCAGTTTGATCGTGGATATATTTCTCCTTATTTCGTCACAGATGCGGAAAAAATGGAATGTGTTTTGGAAGATCCATACATTTTAGTCTATGATAAAAAAATAAGTGCAATGAAAGATCTTCTTCCACTTCTTGAACAGGTAGCTCGTTCTGGTAAACCTATTTTAATTATTGCTGAAGATGTAGAAGGAGAAGCTCTTGCTACTTTAGTTGTAAACAAACTCAGAGGAGTCCTTCAGTGCTGTGCAGTAAAAGCACCTGGATTTGGTGAAAGAAGAAAAGCAATGCTTCAGGATATTGCAATTCTTACTGGTGGAACCTTTGTTTCTGAAGAATTAGGTATGAAGCTTGAAAATGTTCAACTTTCTGATCTCGGAAGGGCAAGAAGAGTAGTCGTTACAAAAGAGACTACAACCATTATTGATGGAGCAGGTAAAAAAGAAGATATAGAAGCTCGTATTAAACAGATTCGTGCTCAAATTGAGGAAACTACATCTGATTATGATCGTGAAAAACTTCAGGAAAGACTTGCTAAATTAGTAGGTGGAGTAGCGGTTATTTATGTAGGAGCAGCTACTGAAACAGAATTAAAAGAAAAGAAAGCCAGAGTAGAAGATGCACTTAATGCTACTAAGGCTGCAGTAGAGGAAGGAATTGTTCCTGGAGGTGGAACAGTATATATTAGATGCTTGCCTGCATTGGAAAATCTCAAATTGGATGGTGATGAGCAATATGGTGTAGAGATTGTTAGGAAAGCTTTAGAAGCTCCTCTTCGTCAGATAGCATTTAATGCAGGATATGAAGGATCTATTATTGTAGAGAAAGTGAAGGCTGAAAATGGATCTGTCGGATTTGATGCAGAAACAGGAGAATTTAAAGATCTTGTAGCTGCAGGTATTATAGATCCTAAGAAGGTAAGCCGTTGCGCTTTACAGAACGCAGCCTCTATTGCCGGACTACTTCTCACAACCGAAGCTATGGTTGCTGAGAAACCCAAGAAAGATGAAAAAGGACCAGCTATGCCACCTGGTGAATTCTAAAGAAATTAATCTTAGTTTAAAAAAGGGGGGGCTTAAAAGCCCCCTTTTTTATTTTGGAAATATTTCATTATAAAAAAAATCAAAGAAAGATTAATTTAAATCTCTAAGCTCCTCCTCTAAGTTACTCTTCACTTGTTTAAACATAAAAGATGGTTTATATTTAAAATGTAAAGACATTTAAAGTAGAGAACTATGAGTGTTTTAAGAATAATATTATTGTTAATTTTATTTTTTGTTAATATTTCTTTATCTAATGCTTCAGAAATAAATATAACTTCTGACAAAATGGAAGTTTTTGAAAGCGAAGGACTTGTTGTTTTTACAGGAAAAGTTTTTGGAACAAGAGAGGATTTTAAGGTATGGTGTGATAAGATGTATGTTTATTATACAACTACTCCAGAAGGAAAACGAGAAGTAAGCAAGATAATTGCTCTTGGCAGAGTGATTATAGAAAAGGGTAAATGGAAAGCTTATGCAGGAAAAGCGGTTTATTTTAGGAATCAAGAAAAACTGGTTTTGGAAGAAACTCCAAAGGTATGGCATGATAAAAATCTGGTAGAAGGAGATATTGTAATTATATATTTTAATGAAGATAAAAGTGAGGTTTTAGCTAAGGATCAGGGTAGAGTTAGAGCTCGCGTATATTTTAGATAAGCAAAAAGTGAAGATCTATGTTAAAAGCTGAAAAGTTAAAAAAAACTTTTAAAAAAAAGTCTGTGGTTAATGAAATATCATTAAATGTTCAAAGAGGAGAAATAGTAGGCCTTTTAGGTCCTAACGGTGCAGGTAAAACTACTTGTTTTCATATAATTGCAGGATTTTTAAAACCAGATTCTGGTCAAATAATATTAGAAGAGGAACCCATTACACATTTAGAAGTAGCTGAAAGAGCCAAAAAAGGAATAGTCTATTTACCTCAGGAATCCTCAGTTTTTAGAAAATTAACAGTAGCTGAGAATTTTAAAATTGTTTTAGAAAGAATAAAAAATGATGTAAAAAAGCTTAAAGAAAAGTTAGAACATTATATAGAACTTTTTAATCTTAAAGATATATTAAATCAAAAAGCGTATACCCTTTCTGGTGGACAAAAAAGAAAAGTTGAAATAGTAAGAGCGCTTTTGATTGGACCTAAATTTATTCTTTTAGACGAACCTTTTGCGGGTATAGACCCTATTGGGATAGCACAGTTAAAAGAAATTTTTAAAAATTTGAAAAAAGAGGGAATAGGAATACTGATTTCAGATCATAATGTAAGGGATACTTTGAAAATTTGTGATAAAGGTTATGTAATAGCAGAAGGAAAAATAATAGGAAAAGGAACTCCACATGAAATTTTAGAAAATTATTTGGTTAAAGAAAAATTTCTGGGAGAAAAATTTGCTATTTAGAAAAGTAAGATGATAGATCTGAGAAATGAACTAAAACTTAAACCACAATTAATACTTACTCCTCAGTTAAAACTTATTTTAAAGGTATTACAGTTAAACACTTTAGAATTAAATAATTTTTTGCTTCAAGAAGCTCAAAGTAATCCTTTCTTGGATTTAGAATATAATGATCTTCTTGAAGGTAATTATTTAAAGGAGGAAGATTTAGAAGAGATTAAATTAAATGAAGAAGTAAATTTTGAGGAAGAGTTAATAGAAAAAAAGTTCTATTTTGGAGAGGAAAAACCAGAGGAAGAATGGAGTTTAGAAAAAACTCTTAAAGCTGAAGAAAAACTTACAGATTATCTCTTTTGGCAAATCAGTTTAAAAGACCTTAC
>DAIQAS010000087.1:0-4733 GCA_036781525.1 Thermodesulfobacterium sp.
ACTCCGCTTAATCCGTCTTTTCCAGGTCTTGCTCCCATTCCTCCACCTATGGTTTCATAATAGGCAAAAGCTTCATTTCCCATAGCAATGTTATTCATGGTTCCACATGATGCAGAAGGGACAAAATCTTTAAAAGCTTCTGATAAAGCACCAAGAAGTGTATCAACAATCCTTTGAGAGGTTTCTACATTTCCTGCTGCAACAGCAGAAGGATAAGTTGCTGAAACCACAGTGCCTGGTTTGGTAATTATTTCTATAGGTCTGAAACAGCCCTCATTTATGGGATACTCTCCCAGAGTATTTAAAAGAGAAAGAAAAACATAATAAACTGCTGAATGAGTTACTGCTTTCGGAGCATTAACACAGCCCTTAACCTGAGAAGCACTTTCACTGAAATCTACAATTACTTTTTTATTTTTAAAAGTTACTTTAACTTTTATGGGAATATCAAGTTCTTCAAGACCATCGTCATCAAGATAATCTGTAAAGTAATATTCTCCCTTAGGTGCTTTTTCAAGAAGCTTTTCCATAGCTCTCTGAGAATAAGACTTAAGTTCTTCAATTATAGCTTTCAATTTGGATAATCCGTATTTTTTACACAGCTCAATTAACCGTTTTTCACCTCTTATAATAGAAGCAATCTGAGCTTTTAAGTCCCCCTCTCTTTCCAGAGGGTTGCGAAGATTTTTTATAAAATTTTCAAAAAAACTTATCTGAAAAGTTCTCCCTTTTATTAGATAAGTAGGTTTTATTAAGATCCCTTCTTCCTCAATATGAGTTGCTACAGCCATGGAACCGGCATATTTTCCTCCCACATCTGCATGATGTGCCCTAACCACGAGAAAAAAAGAAAGACTATTTTCAAAAAATACGGGTTTAATAAGAGTTATATCCGGAAGATGGGTCCCTCCTGAAAAAGGATCATTAGTAATTATTACATCTCCCTCTTTCCAGTTAAATAGGGGTAAAATACTTTTCATGGTTTCAGGCATAGCTCCGAGATGAACCGGAATATGAGATGCCTGTGAAACAAGCTCCCCCTTTTCATCAAAAATTGCACAAGAAAAATCACATCTTTCCCTTATGTTAGGAGAAAAAGAAGAACGCCTCAAAACAATTCCCATCTCTTCGGCAATTGCAGAAAAGAGATTGTTAAAAATCTCAAGCTCTATAGCTTTCATTTTCTAAAAATCCTTAAGGTATAATTTTCCGCCACTTCAACCATAAAGTTTTCTTCTACCCACACAGTGGTGAAATCTTCTAAAACAAGAGCAGGACCTTTAAAATTTTCTCCAATTTTTAAAGAATCCCAGTCAATTACAGGAACTTCAATCCATCCTTTTTCGGTAAAAACTCTGGTTTGGAAAGAAGAAAATTTTTCTCTCTTTTTTTCTATTTTCCAGTTAGTGTTATCGGTTTTTCCTCTAATTCTTATTCTTAATGTAACCACTTCTATTGGGAATTGTTTTACTCTGTAACCAAATTGTTTCTCGTGTTCTCTTTCAAATTCTTCAATGTAGGAATGGGAGTAGGGAATGGTTAATTCAAATCCCTGTCCTTTGTAACGCATATCAAGAAAAATTTCGTGTGAAAGGGTTTCTTTTTTAAATCCGAGTTTTTCCATATGAGAATATGCCGATTTTTGAAGCCAATTTATATATTCTAAAAGCTTTTCTTTTTCTTTTGCCTCAATCCATACTGTTTGAGAAAAATCTTTTAAAGGTGGGGAAAAAAGAAGCCCAAAGGCTGAGAAACCACCTGCAAGTTTTGGTATTATAATTTCTTTTATTTCAAGCTCTTTTGCAAGGGAGCAGGCATGAAGACCCCCTGCACCCCCGAAACAGACAAGAGCAAATTCTTTAGGATCGTATCCTCTTTCTATGGAAATTCTTCTTAAAGCCCTTCCCATAACGGTATTTGCAACTTTTATTACACCAAGGGCTGTTTCTTCTATTGAAAATCCAAGTTTTTTAGAAATAGAGGAAAGAGCCTTTAAAGATCTTTCTTTTTGAAGCTTATATTTTCCTCCCAGAAAAGCATCTGGCAAAAGTCTTCCGAGAATGAGGTTAGCATCAGTAACCGTTGGAAAAAGGCTTTTTCCGTAACAGGCAGGACCCGGGTCTGCTCCTGCACTCTCCGGTCCAACTTTTAAGGCACCTCCTGCATCAACATAAGCAATGGAACCTCCACCTGCTCCTACTGTGTGAATATCTATTACAGGAATACTTAAAGGAAATCCATCCAGATTATATTCCTTAGTAAAAGGAATCCTTCCATCAATAAGGCAAACGTCTGTTGAGGTTCCACCCATATCAAAGGTGATTATTTTGGATATGCCGAATGTTTTTGCTAAAATAAAAGCACCACTCACACCTCCTGCAGGACCAGAAAGAACGGTATGAGAAGAAAATCTCTCCACCTCTTCCACTGCCATCCATCCGCCATTTGATTGTTGAATGTATAAATTAACTTCAGGAAGTTTCTTCTTAAGTTTTTTTAAATATTTTGACATTACAGGGGAAAGATATGCATTTATAGCTGTAGTGGATGCTCTTTCAAATTCTCTAAACTCAGGAAGAACTTCAGAGGAAAGACTTATGGGAATTTTCAGCCGAGATAAAACTTCTTTAAGCTTTTTTTCGTGAAAAGGATTAAGGTAACTATTTATAAGACAGATGGCAATTGCTTCAACAGGATTTTCTTTAAGTATTTTTAAGAGCCTCTCTATGCTGACCTTTCTGAGGGGTTTTATAATCTTTCCTTTTGCATCAATTCTTTCCTTTACCCCGTAACAATTTTTTTCCTTTACAAAAGGACGGGGTTTTTCTACGAAAAAATCATAGAGCTTTGGTCTTGCCTGTCTTCCGATAAAAAGAAGATCTTCAAATCCGTATGTGGTAATAAAAGCAATTTCAGCTCCTTTTCTTTCAAGAAAAGCATTTGTTCCTACTGTGCTTCCGTGAACAAGGGTTGTTAATCTTTCAGGAACATAAGAAAGTACCTCCAATATTGCCTGAGAAGGGTCTTTTGGAGTTGAGAAGACTTTTTCAGGCTTTAAAAATCCATCTTCTAAATATAGAAGGTCGGTAAAAGTTCCTCCTGTATCTATGGCAACCTTCATTTTATTTTCCTATGCAGAAAGTTGAAAAAATCTGAGTCAAAAGATCTTCTGTGGTTATTTCTCCTATTATTTCAGAAAGACTTGAAATAGCACCTCTTATTTCAATAGCAACAAGTTCTGGCAGGGGATTTGGTTTTTCAAGCTCTTTTAAAGCATTTAAAAGATATTCCTTAGCATTCTCAAGGGATACTTTTTGCCTGAGATTGGGAACAACCTCAGGAACTTCTGTTCCTTTTTCAGAAGTAATTTTTTCAAAAATCTTTTTGCATAAAATATCAAGATTTATTCCTTCTTTAACTGAAATTTCAATAAATTCGTTAACTCCCCATTTAGAAAGTTCTTTTTTCCACTCTTCCAGATGATTAGGCTGAATGTCTATTTTATTTAATACTACAAGATGGGGAAAGTTTTTTATTTCCTGATAGATTTTGAAATCTTCTTCTGAGGGGTGGTTGCTAACATCAACCAGAAAAAGAATTAAATCAGCTTCTTTAAATTTCTTTTTTGCCCTCTCAACCCCTATTTTTTCTACTACATCCTCTGTCTCCCTAAGACCTGCGGTATCTATAAGTTTTACGGGAAGGCCTTCAATGGTTGCCTCTTCCTCCAAAAAGTCCCGTGTGGTTCCCGGAATAGGGGTAACGATAGCTCTTTCCTCTCTTAAAAGGGCATTCATTAAAGAGGACTTTCCTACATTTGGTTTCCCAGCTATCACAAGACTTATTCCTTCTTTATAAATCTTTCCTTCTTCATAATTTTTAATAAGTGCATCTATTACAGGAATTATTTTTTCTTTTATCTTTTTAGAAAGGTTTTCTGGTTCCATTATTTCTATATCTTCTTCCGGAAAATCTATAGCACTTTCAACAAGAACAAGGATTTCTAAAAGTTCGTTTCTTAGGGTGTTTATCTTTTCTGAGAGTTTTCCCATTAAGGTGTTTAGAGCAAGATTTAGAGCTGTTTCTGTTTTTGCAGAGACGAGTTCCTGTATGGCTTCTGCCTGAGAAAGATCAATTCTTCCGTTAAGATAGGCCCTTAGAGTAAACTCACCCGGTTCTGCAGGTCTTGCTCCTGCCATGAAAACAAGCTCTAAAATTTTCTTTAATATGTAATAGCCGCTGTGGGCATAGATTTCAACCACATCCTCTCGGGTATAGGTTTTTGGTTTTTTCATATATACTGCCAGAACTTCATCTATAACTTTTTCGTCTCTTGGATCAACAATAAAACCGTAATAAAGCTTGTGAGATTCAAATTCTTCTCTTGGTTTAAAAGGGCGGAAAATTTTTTTAAGAATGGGGAGAGCAGACTCCCCACTTATTTTGATTACACCAATAGCACCTCTTCCAGGAGGAGTGGCAATAGCAGCAATAGTATCTTCTGTATAAAGCTTAGGCCTCAACTATTCTTTCCAGTTTAATATAACCTTTTTTTGCTTTCCTTCCCCCTCAACTTTATAGTCTATATTTTCTTCCTGTTTTATGAGATTTATCACAATTCTTTGTTCCCTTTGAGAGCCAATTTTTATAATTTGAGGTTCTTTGTCTTTTTTAATCTTCTCAATAGCTTTTTTAACTGCTGCCACAAGTTTTTTTTCTTTTTCAATATCAAT
>DAIQAS010000088.1:0-4351 GCA_036781525.1 Thermodesulfobacterium sp.
TCCAAGATTAAAACCTACATTAAAACCATCTGGTTTTAAAACTTTTTTAAGAATTTTTATGGCTTCTTGGGTCATTTTCATTATATTTAAAAGTTCTTCCTCAGTTAAATCCTCTAAATTGGCTACATGTCTTCTTGGAGAAATTAGTAAATGGCCTGTATTGTAGGGAAATTTATTCATAATTACCAAAACTTTATCATCTCTATAAAGAATAAGTCTTTCTTCGTCAGGAAGGGGATTTTCTGGAGGACAAAAAATACATCCTGGCTCTTTTTTACCAGATACATATTCTCCTCTCCAGGGTGCCCATAAAATTTTTCTTTCCATTAATATCCCCCTTTATAGGTTTGAATCTGGGAGTAAAATAACATCCAAGTAAAAATACCATAAAATTTAATATTTAAAAGGATAAAAAACTTTTCAAAATACTGAAGGTATTTAATGTATAAGAAATTTCTTTACAGCTTTATTTTTTCTGTAACTATAATTTTTTCTTCAATTTTATATATAATCAACAAAAGTGTCCCTAAAAATATTTTAAAGGTAATTTTTTCAATTGATAAGAAATATTTATTTTTGAGCTTAATTATGGCTTTTCTGTTTTATACTTTTGATAATTTAAGAACTTTTATAATTGCTCGAGCTGTGGGAGTTAAATATTCATTTTTCTATGGTTACATAGTTGCCTTCACGAATAGCTTTGGAGCTACAGTAACCCCTTTTTATGTAGGAGGGGAGCTGTTACCTTTTTATACCTTAAAGAGAATAAAAAGCGAGATTTATCAGATAATGAGTATTGTAACTTTAAAAGGATTTTCAGGGCTATCCTTTTATATTATATTTTTCCCTTTTACTGTTTATTCTATATTGCAGAATCCTCATAAAGCAAAAGAAGTTTTTATTTTCTTTCTTTTTATTTTGATTATAACTTTTTTTGTATTTGTTTTTTGGCAACTAATTTTCAAAAAAGAATTGAAATTCTTAAATAAAGAAATCCTTAGAACTATTAAATATACTTTACTAAAATATCTTATTATTTGCAGAAATTTTTTTAAGGAGAAGAAAAAAGTATTTTTAATAGTTTTGGCACTTAGTTTATGTATGTATAGTTCTTTACTATTTACAGGGATTTTTTTAGTAAAAGCTTTTAATGATAACGCATCCATAAAAGAAGTTTTTTTAGCACAACTGCCTTTAATTTACGCTATATTTATGAGTCCTACTCCTGGAGGAAGTGGAATAGGAGAGATAGGGGCACTATCTGTTTTTAATACCTTTATAAATGTTAACTATATCGGTATATTTGCAATTTTATGGAGAATTATAAGCCAATATTTAGGAGCTTCAATTGGAGGAATCTTATTTTTATTAATGCTTTTAAAAGATATTTATAAAAGGGATGCTTAAAATTTTGAATTATATAAATCCTTATTTTTACATTATAAGGACAAGAGATTTTTTTTACAAAAAGGGGATTTTAAAAAGCTTTAAAATCCCAGTTCCTGTTATTTCTGTAGGAAATTTATCTCTCGGGGGAAGTGGAAAAACTTCGCTTGTTAGATATTTGTGCAAAAGATTGAATCCCTATTTTAATATAACTGTGCTTTCAAGAGGATATAAAAGGAAAAGCAAAGGAACAGTGGTTGTTATGGAAAGAGGAGAATTAAAAGTAAATTGGGAAAAAGCAGGGGATGAGCCTTATTTTCTTGGCAAAATTTTTGAGAAAGAAAATGTTAAAGTTAATATTGTAGTTGATGAAGACAGAAAAAGAGGAGCTGAAATAGCTTTAAAGGATTTAAAAACCGATCTTATCTTATTGGATGATGGTTTTCAACATTTGAGACTTGAAAGAGATTTAGATCTTGTTCTGTTAAAAAAAGAAGATTTAAGAGATAGAATCTTTCCTTTTGGAAGATTGAGAGAGCCTTTTTCTTCCCTAAAAAGAGCAGATGCTATAATTTTGACTTATCAAGAATATAATCCTTTTGATTTTTTTTATGAAAATAAACCGGTTTTTAAGTTATATAGAAAAAAATGGAAGATTTTAGATAAAAATTTAGAGGAGGTCAAAGACTTTAAAGATAAAGAATTTATAGCTTTTTGTGGCTTGGCGAATAATAAACAATTTTTTGATACCTTGGAAAAACTTGGGTTAAAGTTAAAGAAGAAATTCTCCTTCCCAGATCATTACCATTACAAAAATTTTAAAATTAATCCAGAAGAAAAATATATCACCACTTTGAAAGACGGAATTAAATTCGATTTTCAGGATAACCTTTATTTTTTAGATTTTGAAATAGAAGTTGAAGGACTTATTGAGTTTATTTTAAAATTTTTAAAATGTGATAATATTGAAAAACAAATAAGAGATAAAAACTAAATCTTTCAATATTGGAGGAGGTAAAATGAGATTTAGAAAGTATTTTTTTATATTGATTATAATTTTTTGTATTTCTTATTCTTCCAATGTTTTTTCATCTTCTATAAATTTCGATTTTTACACTTATAAAGGAAAAAAGGTTAATCTACAAGATTTTAGAGGAAAATATGTTATTTTAAATCTTTTTACCAGTTATTGTTCTCTTTGTTTGGTAGAACTTAAAACTTTAAATGAACTCAATCATAGCTGTAAAACTAAAGAATATGAAATAGTATCCTTAATGATTGACAAAGATGGTATACCTTTACTTCCTCAAATTGTAAGTTCTCATAACATTACTTATACTGTAGGGATTGCTCCTTCTAATATTTTTAAATTTTTTCCAGATTTCTCTTGGGCACCAACAACTTACATATTGAATCAAAACGGAGCTTTGGTTGAAAAGGTAGTGGGGTATAAAAATTTAAAAGGCTGGATAAAAATCTTAAATAAATATGTAAGCTGCAATTAGAAGGTTTTTAGATCTTTTAAGCAAATATTTAAGATGAAATTTCAAAGTTCACTTTAGTTATATATTGTTTTACATCCACGCAAAACTGCAAGAACCGTTGATGTTAGAAAAAGTTTCCACTCATTTATATCTTTATTTCTCTAAAAATACTTTTCTAAAGAGAGAAGATATAGCTCAAAATTTTGAAATCATTTAATAATTGCATATTGTGATGCACCATTCTCCGTCAGCAATTAAAATAATCTTTTTTACCTTTAATCCTTTGCTTTTTACTAATTCTGGGACATCATTAGTTGCAGAAGGGCAATCAACCAGTAAGTCCATACAACTTTCAGATGGTAATTTTTCAATAAGTTTTTCTACTGCATACTTAGGATAAGGACACATCCATCCTCTCATGTCTACTTGATAATGTGATTCATCAATTTTAATTACTTTAATTTCTTTCATATTTCTTTTCCTCCATCCAAGTTATAAAAAGATAAAAAAGAATTAAAAAGCCAAAAATTACTGCAAAAGATCCTGCCCAACCTATTTTTTCAGGAAGAAAGACAGGACTTCCGTATATCCATCCTTGTCCCACTTTGTGACCGTATATTCCTGTCCAAGCTCCTGAAGTAAGCATTCCGGTAATAATAGCAATCCAGGAACGAGTATATCCCTCTCCGCTTCTTACCAATATACCTACTCCACATCCACCTGCTAAGACCATACCAATACCGAAAATAATTCCTCCTACCACATTATGCCATCCAGCAGGAAATACCATATGATAAGGTTGATAACCTTTACTTTTTAATATGGCAAAACCTATAGCACTTAATCCTATACTTACCAGAACCCATTTCATCACCTTAGCATCTCTTGAAATGGTGATTTCTCTGAAAGCAGCTACAAAACAAATACGAGATCTTTGAAAAACTATCCCAAAAAGAATTCCAAAAATAAAAAGTCCAGCGTGAATAGCCATACCATAAGAATAATATAACAGAGAAATTAGTATTAAAATAAATAATAGTATAAAACCTAAAATAGGTTTAAGAGAAATTTTAGGAGTTATAGGAATATCCTCTTTAGCATCTGTAAAATCAATTTTTTCTACAGCACTAAGAACTTCGGTTTTTAAAATTTTTCCGCCTATATAGGCTCCTATAAAAAGTCCTATGCCTGCTAAGGGACCACTTAAAGAAAAAGCCATGGTAGCTACCCAGAAACCTCCTACATTACAAGGAGGCATTAAAACAGTTCCCAAACCCATTAAAAAACCACCTAAGGCTCCCCACAAATATCCTTTAAGATTTTCTTTTCTAAATTTAAATTCTCTATTAATTAAAGCTATGCTTAAAGCACCTAAAATTATTCCAAAATCTAATAAGCTGTGTTGATCTAATAAAGGGAATTTGACAGGATAAGGAGGAAAGGGACTTTCTATTTTCCATCCGAGTAGATTGTAAATTCCA
>DAIQAS010000088.1:4361-4627 GCA_036781525.1 Thermodesulfobacterium sp.
CTTGATACCTATCAAGTTATAAAGCCAACTTCCCCACATGGCCATTTGGGGAAAAACTCCTAAAGCTCTTGCAAACATAAACATGTAAAGATTGGTTATAGTTAATGCTAACATTCCTACCCATAAAGGCCACGGTTCAAAAATTATTTTCTTTATAAAAGACAAAGGTCTATATGACATATATTCCTCCTATTTATGTTTTATGCTGAAAAATTATTATAAAGAACAAAATTTGAGTCAAATAAATTATATAAAACAATTAGCTT
>DAIQAS010000089.1:0-207 GCA_036781525.1 Thermodesulfobacterium sp.
TGAAGATTTATATAAAATATTATCACAAAATGCTAAAAAAAGATTTAATGAATTTAAAATTGAGGCTATAGGAGACAAAATAATAAATCTTTATAAAGATATTCTTACATATAATTATAGTACAGAAGGAGGTATTAAAAGTGGAAGAAAAAGTTGTTAAAGAGACCTGTAAAGATGAAATTGATCTTTATGAGCTTTTACTTGTTT
>DAIQAS010000089.1:279-4617 GCA_036781525.1 Thermodesulfobacterium sp.
ACTGCAAAGAGTAAAGAAGACACTTGTCAAGAGAATTGTGTCTCCTTATAAAATCTCTTTACAAACATTTGCCTCAATTCGTATAAAGCAGACTTAATTAAAGGAAGTGGTTTTTGCCATCTCGTTTTCTGAATCCGACTTACTGTTATGTATATCGCAACCTCTGCTGTCTTGATTGATTGAAAATATCCCCCTGTATTTACCCTTATCAGCTCTATCCTGCTATTTATATTCTCAACCACATTCGTCGTGTATATATACCTCCTCACCCCCTCAGGATATTTCTTATAAACAAAATAATGCTCCTTCTTTTTCAAAAGTCCCTTTATATAAGCTGGATACTTCTTCTCATAACTCTTACATAATTCCTCAAATCTATTTAAGGCCCTCTCATACTCCTCTATCCTCTTTATAATGCTTAACTCCTCATAAAATTTTTTAGCATCCTGCTTAGACATGTTCCTGTTGATGTTCCTTTGCATGTGTACAAAACAAAGCTGATGATCTGTCTCAGGAAAAAGGGCTTTTATGGCTTGAGTAAGGCCAGGAAAATCATCACTCACTATTACCATAACCCTCTTAACTCCCCTCTTTATCAAATCATTAAGTATCTGGAGCCAGTCCTCCTTCGTCTCTGAACCAAAATAAATGTAATAAGAAAGTAAATTTTTTCTTCCCTCCATATCTATCCCGATGATATTATAAATAACTGCTTTTCTGATTCTGTTGGCTTCGGTATCTTTTATCTGAGTATGATAAGCGTCTATAAACATAGCAAACAAATTTTCTGGCAATTCTTTGGTTTTTAATTCTTTGGCTTGGTTATACAATTCTTCTTTAATTTCTTCTATTTGTTCTGGGGAGTAGGGGAGTTTCATAGATTGCAAGAGGGCTTTGATTTTATTGGGGGAGTAGCTTTGGAGAACGAGGTTAAGGATAAAGTCCTGGAAGGATTCATCAGCTTTTTGCCATTCAGGAGGAAGAATAGCAGGTCTGAATTCAGATTTTCTATCTCTTGGGACAGAGATACCAAGGTTACCTAAGAAACAGGCAAGTTGTCTTTCATAGTAACCATTAGCTTTATTATCAATACTATCTCTAAGGAATATTTCTCTTTCTTTTTTCATGAGAGCGTTTAAGAGGAGTGCAGCAGCCATTTTGATACCCTCTTTTGATTCAATTTTTGAGATTTCACTTAAAACTTTTTCTAAATCTAAGTCTAAGTTTTCCATTTTACAGACCTCCTGGTTAGTTTAGTCTTTTAGGTTTTATGTTATCATTAATTTAAAAAATATTAAAAATTTTTATTATGCCTCTAAAATATTTTATTAAAAGACACAATTTATATTCTACTCCCGAAGAAAAAATTAGAATTATTTTCTTGACACTATGACATAGAGATGGAAGCAACAATGGGGTAGTGTTTTTCAAAGCAGGCAAAAATTGAGGAAAATACAGGAGGAGAGACTGATTAGATGAGCTAAAACATACAAGAGACCGATAAAAGAACGTAAAGATTCCATCAGCGGTTGACTGAAAAACCAGAAGAAGACCAAAAGCAGGATAGTATCTAAATTTTGAAACTTCTATCGGCAAATTAGGGAAATCTGCCCTTCTAGCACCACGATAAATTCTGGTATCGGAGGTTAAGAGTCAATAAAGTCTCCTATTCAAAACGACTGGTCTCACAACTTCAGTTTCTTTCACTGTCTCAGATACAAGTTGGCACACTTTTTCTCCTGTTCTCGTTCCAATATACCCTCCTATCAAGCCACCTAAAAAACCACCAATTAAAGTTCCTATCCCAAGTATTATGCTCCCAACTGCTGCTCCAATCTTTGCTCCGATTGTCGCTCCAGATAATGAGGTTACTGATATTGTTGTTATTTTAGTCATTGCAGGTATAGCCTCTCTCCAGGTGATTTCTCCCTTTATAGCCTTGTACATTATTTTTGCATTATCCATTGCAACCGCAACCGCTATGGCAATCTTACCAGGCGGGGTTTTAGACAGCGCTTTAATAAGCCCTTTTTTAGCAGCAATAATGAGCCCAGCTGTTATTGCAGAATTTATTGCCACAGGAACTGCACTCTTAACGGATGAATTCATCCACTCCTTTATTTCTTCTTCAAGGGGAGGGTTCTTTTTGCCTTTAAAATAGTTAAAGGTTCTTTGCGAGATGCGCTTTATTCCTTCAAACAATGTAATATACCAGATAGCTCTGGCAGTCTGTTGGGTCTGGAATTTAATAATATCCTTGGTAGAGACCAAACTCCAATCAAATATAGGAGCCTTTTCTCTTGCCTTTTCCTTAATTCTTTCTGCTTCTTCACGAGATAGTGGAGCAGATTCTACTCCCCCTTCTCTGATTTTATCAGTCACATCTTTGACATTGTTCTTAAATTTAGGATCATTTGTATATCTATCTTGTATCTGAGACAGCTGGTCTTTAGGAACGATTAATTTCTGATCACTATAATTCCTCTCCATAGCATCTTGAATAGTGGTATCGGCATTAACGGAATACTTAGATTGATATTTACTCACAATGTTTCCGTATTGATCTTTTATTACGATATCAGGTGAGTTAGGGTCATAACTCTTTAATCTTTCAGCCCTTAGTGGAAAACCTTTGAGTTTTGCGTTTAAATTAAAAGTTTCAGTATGCCAGATTTCAGCAATGTCTCCATGAAGACCCCTATAGTTAATATTCTTGTTCGCAGTTTCCCGCCAGAATACCTCGTTAAAATTTTTTATCATGGAATCTATTTCAATGGTACTGAAAACAATCCCCCATGCTTTTTCTGCTTCTAAAAGTCTTTCTTTTTCTTTATTATATTCTTCTACTCCTTTGATTATCTCCTCAACGGTGTTTTCAATCTCTTTATTGTCCTTCCATAATTCAGGATACTTCTTAAATTTCTGTATCAAAAAATCCTTTATTGGTTTTTCTCTGTCGATACTGTAATCTTCTAAAAATTCTTTTATAATTCTGAGAGTTTCCTCTTTTTCCCTTTCTGACCCGAACATTTCTGATGTTAATAGTGATTCATAAATCTCCAAATCTATTTCCTTTGCAATCTCCCCGTAAAGGTCATAAACTTGTCCCATTGCCTCAATGAAGGTCTTTAAAAGCAATGAAAGATTTTTAAGTAAAAGTTCTCTTTTTTCTGAACTAACTGATTGAACTGTCAGGCTTATTTTTTTTAAAACTTCTTCTTTTTCTATTATTCCATACTTGTAATCATTAAGGCTATCTATGAGTTCGCATAGTGAATAACCAAGATAAATTCCTTCCCTGTAATCAAGTTTTAATTCACCAAGCAAGCCACCTCTTGAAGTCTTAAGAAGTACTACACCAAATGCTAAAATTTCTTCATCAAGTTTAATTTTTCTTATTTCAAGAGCATTTAAGTCATTTAAAAATTTGTCCAAAAAAGTTACCTCTGTGAGTTGAAAGTGATCTAAATTAATTTTATTAGATTTAAGATTTGCAAGATCTGAAATAAAAATTTTATAAATTTCATTGATTTGTTCCTTGGGCAATACAGGTAACATCTTAATAAGAAATTCATTAAACCATTCTTCAAGATTTTTGAACATAAAACTCCTATTAACTTCACTAAAAGCCTTAACAATTTCTTCTCTTGTTGCTTCTGTGTTAATCATTTTGACCTCCTAATTTTTAATTTGCATTTTTAAAAGCATATTTATTGAATATCTCCCTAATTTTTTCTATGTATTCTTTTTTAGCTTCACCTATAGGTTTGATTTCTGAGGATTTCTTTTCAAGAGTTTTTATTATTTCATCTCCATTTACAGTTTCCTTTATATCATTGGCATCAAGTCCATTCTGCAATTTCTCAAGGAAAATACTTTCAATAGTTTCAACTACGAGGGCTTCTGCATCTGCTCCTGAAAAATTTCTTTTAGCAAGCTTTGAACACAGGGTTAATAGTTTTTCTTCATCTAATTTGATATTCCAGCCTCTTTTTCTAAAATGTATATTTATAATATCTCTAAGAACCTCTGCGTCAGGATAGTCAACAAAAAATATTTCATCAAATCTTCCCTTTCTGAGAAATTCAGGAGGAAAAAGACTGATATCATTAGAAGTTGCAACCACAAATACAGGGGAGGTCTTTTCCTGCATCCATGTTAAAATTGTGCCAAAGATTCTTGTGATTACTTCAGAAGAAGAACCTTCTCCCCTTACTCCTGCAAAACCCTTTTCTATCTCATCTATCCAGAGGATACAAGGTGCAATGCTTTCAGTTAGTTTTATGACTCGTCTAATGTTTTCTTCAGATTGTCCAAGGTATGGGCCAAAAACCGCAC
>DAIQAS010000090.1:0-4596 GCA_036781525.1 Thermodesulfobacterium sp.
CTTTAGAACTCTTTATAAAAGCCGGTGGATCAAGAACAATAATGTCTGTTTTAGGAGGGTTTTTAAGAATCTGTAATACATCTGCTTGTATACTTATTATTTTATCTTTCCATCCGTTAATTTTTGCTATTTCTTCAGCAAGTTCTAAAGCAAATTCCGACCTGTCAACAAGAAAAGCCCTTTTAGCCCCACCCTTTAAAGCATAAAAGGAAAATCCCCCTATATAAGAAAAACAATCCAGAACAGTATAATCCTTTGCAATTCTTTTTAAAAATCTTCTATTTTCTCTTTGGTCTAAAAAGAAGCCCGTTTTTTGTCCTTTTAAAACAGGTATAAGAAATTTTATTCCGTCCATTTCGGCAACAATTATTTCCTCTGCTTTTCCGTAAGGTATTTCTACATATAAAGGAAGGTCTTCTTCTAATCTCTTAGAGGAATCATTTTTTAAAACAATGGCTTTAGGATTAAGAAGATCTTTTAAAGCTGATATTATGAAATTTTTAAGGTTTTCCATTCCCAAGGTTTGTATTTGTATTACAGCTAAATTTTTATAAATATCTACAATAAGACCGGGCAAAAAATCCCCTTCAGAAAAAACGAGCCTAAAACATGATTCGTCAGGGTAGATGCCTTTTCTTAAAACTAAAGCCTGAGAAAGCCTTCTTAAAAAGAAATTTTTATCTATAGTAGCTTTTTCCTTAGTTAAAAGTTTTAATGAATAATAACTTTTGGGATTAAAATATCCACATCCCAAAAAGAAATTCTCCTCAGACACTATATTTACTAAGGATCCTGGTTCTATTTCTTTTTTGGCTTTTTCAAATTGGTAGATATCTTTAAAGGTAAACCAAATGCGATTTTCTAAATAACTTTTAATTCCTTTTTTATTGAGTTTGATATTTGGATAATTCATAATACTTCTGAACTTCTAATTTTATAGCTTTCGTAGGACATATTTTAAGGCAATTTAAGCATCTTATGCATTTTATAGAATTTAGTTCTTCTGGAATAGTAAGATCAGCAGGGCAAACTTTTTCGCAAACTTTACATAAATTGCAGTTTTCTTCGGTGAAGGAAAGTTTTAAAATACTAATTTTGTTAAACAATCCATAGATAAATCCCAAGGGACAAATATTTTTACAAAAAAATCTAAGCTCCATAAGACATAAAATAATAAATAAAAGGAGTATAAAAGTCTTTAGAAAAAAAACCGATCCGATTAGAGAAAATAAAGAAGGTTGAATAAAAAGATTAAAATAGCCGGCTTCCAAGGTTCCTGCAGGGCATATATATTTACAAAACCATAAGATACCATACCCAAGTTCATTTACAAAAAAAAGAGGAAAAACAATTACAAAAAAGATAAAAAATAGGACTTTTAAATGTTGTTCGGTTTGGAAAGGAAATATAATTTTTCTTTTGAAAAAGGGAATTTTATAGATAAGGTCTTGAAAAAAACCGAAGGGGCATAGCCAACCGCATATAAATCTTCCTAATAAAAGACCAAAGAGTAAAAAAAAGCTAAGAATATAAAAAAAAGAACCTAATAGAACTTGCCATGATAATATTCTTACAGAAATAAAAAAATTTTGTAAGATTCCAAGAGGACAAACAAAAAGACTTGCCGGGCAGGAATAGCAGTTCAGTCCGGGACCGCAAAAATTTTTTAAAAAGCCTGTATAAATACCACCCTTTAACAAAAATCCTGGATAGCCATTGTGAATAAGCGTTGAAACAAGCTGTACCCATTTTCTTTTCATTCCTCTAATCCCATACAAGAAAGACAAAGAATTGAAGCTCTTTCTTTAACGAAACTGTTCCCTTTAAATATAACGCCTAAGAAAAATCCTATGAAAACAAGAATCCATAATAATAAAATAAATTTCTTCATCTAACCGAGTTTTTTAGTTATGTAATCTGCAAGTTCTCTTGCTATTTCCTCAATAAGTGCTTTATTTTCTCCTTCAACCATTACTCTGTATTTTGGCTCGGTTCCAGAAGGTCTTATTACAATCCTTCCGTTTTTGCCGAGTTTAGCCTCTGCTAATTTTATTTTGTCCTTAAGACCTTCTATTTCGTCTACAGGCTTTTTTTCTTTAACTTTTACATTTATCATTATTTGAGGTGTTTTTTCAAAAAGATGGATAAGCTCAGAGAGATTTTTTTCCTTTTCTTTCATTAAAGAAATTAATCTTATTCCTGTAAGCAGTCCATCTCCTGTGGTTGCTTTGTCAAGAAAAAGTATATGTCCTGAAGTTTCTCCTCCAAGGATACTTCCGGTTTCTTTCATTTTCATAAGCACATATCTGTCTCCTACAGAAGTTCTTATAAAAGAAATTCCATGAGCATTTAAGAAATTTTCTAAACCTAAGTTACTCATTATAGTTCCAACTACAGTATTATTTGAAAGAATCCCCTTTTCTTTAAAGTCAATAGCAAAAAGAGCGATAATATCATCTCCATCTATTAAATTACCTTTTTCATCAACAACTGCGATTCTATCACCATCTCCATCAAGAGCTATCCCTATATGAGCTTTTTTTTCGATAACTAAGTCTCGTAATTTTTCAGGATAGAGTGCACCGCATTCATCATTTATATTTATCCCATTAGGGTTGCACCCTACTGAAATAACCTCAGCTCCAAGTTCTTCCAAGACCATAGGTCCTATATGATAAGCAGCTCCGTTTGCACAATCTATAACAATTCTTAATCCTTCAAAATTAATATAGGGAGGAACTGCAGATTTTAAATGAACAGCATATCTTCCGAGAGCATCCTTTACTCTATAAGCTCTTCCAAGAGTATTTTTAAAACATCTCTTTGTAGAAAAGTTTTCATCAAAAACAAGTTGTTCGATTTTTTCTTCTAATTCATCGGGAAGTTTATAGCCGTCTTTATCAAAAATTTTTATTCCGTTATCATAATATGGATTATGTGAAGCCGAGATCATTACTCCTGCATCAGCCCTCATATCTTTGGTTAAAAAAGCTATAGCAGGAGTAGGAAGTGGGCCGACCAGCAAAGCTGAAACACCCATGGAGCAGAGTCCTGCAACCAATGCAGATTCAAAAACATAACCGGAAAGACGTGTATCTTTCCCAATGAGTACCTTACTAAAATGGGAATTATGATTTTTAAATAGATATCCTATTGCTCTACCTACCTGTAGAGCTATTTCAGGAAGCATAGGGAAAACATTAGCTTCTCCTCTTATTCCATCAGTTCCAAAAAGTTTTCTATTCATATTCTTGCAGCCTCCTTTCAATCACTATAAATTACTCTTACTTTTTTAGGATACACAGATAAAATTCCAGGAGGTGAGATGATATTTATCTCCATCTCTTTTTTGATTTTTAATTTTAAAATATCTAAAGGTTCAGTTGTTATATAGCGAAGACTACTTAAAGTTTCTACTGGCCCTCTAACAGTTGCATAGGCAGGTTTTATAATAATTTTAAAATTTTTAGGATATATTCCTTCTGTTTCGTAAGATGGTTTTATAGGGACCCTTTTGGTGCCAACTTTTTTAATTATTAAAGTTATTACATCGGGTCTGACTTCTTTTATTTTATAATCTAAGGGAAGGGTTAATTTTTCCACAGGGACCCTTATCTGATGAATACCAGGGTAATATTTAGAAATATCTATTTCTAATTTTAAATTGTTATTAGGAAAGGTTCTTAACATTTTTCTTGTAGCTTCAACCTTTATAACAATTTCATTAGGATTGACTTCTACTAAATAATTGGGATTTGGATTTTTAAAGACTATTGGAATTTCAAGCTCTTTTTCAATAGGCTTCCCCATAACAACAAAATACCACAGAGTTACAGCTAAAAGAAAAGAAATTATTTTTAACTTATGTTCCCTTTTGAATCTCATAACCAATTCTTACCCACCAGGGAGCTTTGGATTCAAATCCCAAAAGTTGAGATAACATTTTTCTTAAAGTAGCAGGAGTTATATCTCTTGTTATTTTACCACTTACAGCTAAGGAAATATAACCTGTTTCTTCTGAAACTACTATAGCAACTGCGTCTGTAATTTCTGTAATTCCTATAGCAGCCCTATGCCTTGTTCCTAAGTCTTTTGCTATGTCTGGGTTGGTAGAAAGAGGTAAAATAACACCAGCAGCAAGAATTTTCCCTTTGCTAATTATTACTGCTCCATCATGTAATGGGCTTTTGGGATTGAAAATACTTATAAGAAGTTCTTTTGTTACCTTAGAATCAAGTAAAGTAGCTCCTTCTAAAAAATCTTTAAGGCTGATTTCCCTTTCAAAAACAATTAAAGCACCTATTCTTTTTTCTGCCAAAGTTGCAACTGCTTTTACTACTTCTTCAATTCCGTAAGAAAATTCAGTTTGAATCTTTAAGAAAGTAGGTTTTCCAATCTGAGCCAAAGCCTTTCTTATGTCATCTTGAAAAACAATAATAATCAAGATAAATATGGAAGACATAAAGGTATTTAAAATCCAGTTTAAAGTTAAAAGCTGAAAAACATCCGAGATAAGATACATCAAGACTATTATAGTAAGCCCTGCTGCCATTTGAAAGGCTCTGCTTCCCTGGATTAAAAGAAGAATTCTGTATA
>DAIQAS010000091.1:0-4401 GCA_036781525.1 Thermodesulfobacterium sp.
GGATATCCTGAATTTGCTTACAAACCAAGTGCTGAATATGGTTATTATAATTTAGCCGTATTCTTCCATGCCTGCAGCCTTAACTGTTTATTTTGCCAGAACTGGCATTTTAGAGAACTTACCTTGAGACCAGAAACTAAAAACATAGAAGACTTCTTAAATGCAATTACTCCTAAGGTATCTTGCATTTGTTATTTTGGAGGAGATCCTTCTCCGCAGATTTTCTTCGCCATTAAAGCCTCTGAAGAAGCTTTAAAAAATAAGAAAAACAAAATTTTAAGAATATGCTGGGAAACAAACGGTTTGATGAATAAAAATATGCTTAAAAAAGCGGTTAAACTTTCACTTGCCTCAGGTGGATGTATTAAATTTGACCTAAAAGCATGGAATGAAAATTTACACATTGCTTTAACAGGTGTATCAAATAAAAAAATTCTGGAAAATTTTGCTTTTGTCTCCCAGTATATAAAAGATAGACCAAAAGTGCCTCTTCTTATTGCAAGCACCCTTCTTGTTCCAGGATACATAGATGAAAAGGAAGTAGAAGGAATTGCTAAATTTATAGCTGAATTAAATCCAGAAATTCCATATAGACTTCTTGCCTTTTATCCACACTTTTATATGAAAGATCTACCATTAACTTCAAAAGATTTGGCTTACCGATGTTACGAAATTGCTAAAAAAGCCGGCTTAAAAAGAGTTTCCATAGGAAATATCCATCTTCTGAGTTAAAACTCAGCAACCTCTCTACTTAACTCATTTAAATCTTCTTTTTTCTCAGAATTAATAACTCTGTTTCTAAGAATATTTAAAATTTCTTTCTCATCTAATTGTTCATACTCTATTAAAACTCCTTCTAAAAAAATTTTTTGCGACTCCTCAGGGGTATAGAAAAAAATATAGGAATTTGTTTTTATTTCAGGTTCTAAATAAACAAGACATTCTCTAATAAAAGCTTCCTTAGGAATAAAATTCTTAAATCTTTGAGCATCCTCTTTAAATTCTCTCTCTAACAGCATCCAAGGCTCCAAATATTCTCTTTTTATAGAACCGATACACCTATAATCTAAAAACTTTCTGTAATATTCTTCATAAGTGTTTCTTTTTAAGACAAAATCTTTTAGAAGAAGAATCTCTTTAAAAAACATCTGCTTTTTAGTATTTCTCAAACCTGAAAAATTCATATAAGTAACAATGTCAAAAAGTTTAAATTTTAAACCCTTAGATTTTTCAAAAATGTTATTGAAGATTTCGGCTCCACTTTCTAAATATTTCCAAAGTTTTTCTTTCAAAAGTTGATTGTAAAAAATAAGTTTTCGATTTTGTGTTTTCAATTCTTCTAACTCGCTCTGCAAGGTCTTTCTTGAAAGCCTTTTTATATATTTTTTTCTGTAATTTCTAAAACTCTCTGGATTTTTTTCAAAATTTATACTCTCAAAGGCAAGATTTATTTCCAGGGCTTTTTTGGGATCTCCTCCTTTATCAGGATGATACACATGTTGAAAAACCCTGTAAATAGCCCTTACCAATTTAAACAAATTCTCTTCATCAAGTTCTTTAACAATCTGAGGAGATAAACCAAAGATTTCAAAAGGATTTTTAATTCTTTTTTTCATATTCTATGTTCTATAAAATCTTTTAATACCTCAAATATTTTTTCTCTCTTAACTTTAATCTCTTTCTCAGGTCTTTTACTAAAAAATTTACCTACTTCATCCACTATAAAATGTAAAGCCATAACTTTCATTTGTAAAGATTGTCCAACTGAAAATAAAGCTGAGGTCTCCATATCCAATGCTTCTGCTTTGTTTTTCCAGTAATCCAAATGTTTTCTATTTTTCTCAAAAACAAAAGGGGCATCAACTGAGACGATACTGCCTTTTTTAAAAATAACTCCCTTCTCTTTAAATTTTTCTTCAAATTTTTCTAAAATAGTTTTATCTGGATAAAAGACCTTTTTACCTGGATAATATAACCTGCTAACTCCTTCAAGAGTAAAAGCTTTTTCAGGCAGGAATAGATCTCCCAGATTAAGTTTAGAACCTATTTTTCCAGCCCATCCTATACTTATAATCTCTTTTACATCCAAGGATTTTAAGACTTCTAAAACTATACTTAAAAGCGGAGCTCCTATTAAAGGTCCCAAAATTAGAGCTTTTTCATTATATCTTATTTCAAAATTTAAAAATCTTTTACCTTTTTTCATAAAAATAAATTTTTTTGCATAATTCCACTCGGGAAGTGTAAAAAATATAATAGCTCTTGAACCTGTTTTAATGTGAATTTCTGGTAAAAACATTTTTTAATCTAAATTAATTTTATCTAATCTATATTTTACAATTAATTCCTGAAATAACTCTTTTTCAAGAGGATTTTGAGAAAAATAAAAAAGGTGAGACTGACATTTACAATCAGAAGAACCAAAATTTAAAATCATTTTATCACATATAAAACTGAGTTCCTTTGAAATTTCACATTCCAACCTTTCAAGACTTCTTATTATAATAGGCTTAAGATTTGAAGCTTTTGTGAGTAGAAAATCTATATGCCATTTTAACTTTTTGGTCTTTCTGAGATGCCTTTTTACTCTTTTTGTTAAATCTTTCATAGCTGAGCCTACATATACATAAAATCCTTTTTCAAATTCTCTTTCTCCTAAACTGCCAATATCTAATTTTTCTTTATTTTTAAGCTCAAAAAGTAAAAGATATGTGCCTTTATCTTCTATCTTTTCAAGAAAGTCAAAAGGAATCTTAATTTCTCTTACTTCTTCTACTTTTATAAAATCTTTATCCCATCTTAAAGCAATAGCCTTTATATCTATCTCATTATTAGCTTTTAAAAGGGCTTTAGAAAATTCATAATCAATATGATAGGCAGGAAGAAAGTATTTTATATAAGGATTCATAATTACAAAAAGAATTCCGGCTCTGAATCCTTTTTTCTTAAGTTCTATAAGCTCTAAAATATGTTTTCTCCCTCTTTTTGTCTCAGCATCAGGAAACATGGCTATTTTGTTACCAAAAAGGGTACAAGTCTTAACTTCTAAAACAAACTTCTCTGAGCTCTTTTTATTTCCAAGTAACAAATCAAACCTCGATAAATTAAAACTTATTTCTTCTTTTAATACACTAAAAGTTTTTAAACAATCTATCCTTTTTTCCTCTATAAGGGATTTAACAATTTTATTTGTTAATTGGGTGTGAAGAAGTACAAAATTGGAGTCCTTTTTACAGGCTAAAACTATATACGGAAGTGTAGAAGGATTGTTATTTCTGAAAACAAGAAGCTCCCTTCCTGGCAATAAAAGTTCCCACAATCTTCCGGGATTGGGAAGATAGGCAAAAACCCCTCTATTTTTAAGCTTTATCTTTACCACAAAACGATTTACTCTTTTTAAAAAAACAGCTTCTATTTTTTCAAAGTTAAAAGGGTATTTTAAAATCATAAAATGTATTTTACCTCAAAATTAAATACAATTTATAGCAAATAAGAAAATTATGTTTTAAAATTAAGCTTTATGCACGGAAAGAAATTAGAAGGAGAAGAAATTTTAAAAAAATGGAGAAAGATTCGTCCTCAAAAGAGATTTCCCATTGTTGCGGTCCTTGATAACATAAGAAGTGCTTACAATGTTGGTTCTATGTTTAGGACTGCTGAGTGTGCATATATTTCCAAACTTATTTTATGTGGAATAACTCCCTACCCTCCTCATCCAAAAATTGAAAAAACTGCTCTTGGCACAACAAACTTAGTCCCCTGGGAATATTTTGAAAATACTTTGGAAGCTATAAGTTATCTCAAAAAATCAGGTTTTAAAATTGCAGTTCTTGAAATTACAGAAAAGGGTATTCCCATCCAGAAAATCAAAATGGATTCCTTTCCCTTAGCTTTAGTAATAGGAAACGAAGTTACAGGAGTAAGTGAAGAGGTATTTTCTGAATCTGATTTAATTTTAGAAATTCCTCTTTATGGAGAAAAAGAATCTCTTAATGTTGCTATAGCTTTCGGAGTAGCCATCTTTTTGCTTATTGAAAAATTAAAAAATACTTAAAATTAGATAACACTTGTAATTAAAAATTTTCTTCTTATACTTATTATAAATAAACCTTTCTCAAGGAGGTAAATGAGTTATACTGTTTTTGGCAATATTGCAGGTTTAAAACCCAGTGAATTAAGAAAATTAGAAAAGATTTACAGACGTAAGATCCCATCTGCATCCATAATTACTCACGATTTAGCAAGAGAACTTTCACAAATTTCTGCAGAATTAAATCGCCAAATAGGGATTCTAATAAACAGAAAGGGAGAAATCGATTTTGTTATAGTTGGAACATTTAATAGAATTGAAATTCCGGAACTCAGAGGCTATCGTGATCACATAGCCAGATTAAAGGGTTT
>DAIQAS010000092.1:0-4399 GCA_036781525.1 Thermodesulfobacterium sp.
GTCCCCAGAAAATAAAATGCCATAAATATACCAAGAGCAAAACCAAAGTCTCCTACTCTGTTAACTATAAAAGCTTTCTTTCCTGCATCAGAAGCACTCTTTTTATGATACCAGAAACCAATAAGAAAATATGAACAAAGTCCAACTCCCTCCCATCCCAAATAAAGCTGAACAAGATTATTAGAAAGAACAAGCATTAACATGAAAAAGGTAAAAAGGGAAATATAAGAGAAAAATCTATAATAACCGGGATCTCCACCCATATAGCCCACTGAATAAACATGAATAAGAAAGGCAACACAAGTTACCATAGTTATCATGGCAGCAGAAAGAGGATCAACAAGAAAACCAAGCCCTACCTTAAAATCATAAGCAAACATCCATGTATAAACATCAAACTGATAAATCTTTCCATTTATAACCTCTATTAAAACCTTAATAGATAAAAGAAAACTAAAAAACAGTGCCAAAATAGGCAGAATATGAGCCTTCTTTTTAAAATATTCGTAGTATTTTCTTCCCAAAATAAGGGTTATTATACTTGCTAAGAGCGGCAAAAAGGGAATTAAAAACACATAAATGTCAAAATTGGTAATTATCTCAAAATGTTTCTCCACCATATCCTACCCCTTAAAATTTGTAATCTCATCTGAATAAACTGTTCTGAGTCTCTTATAAATCAAAACAACCAAACTCAATCCTATAGCAGCTTCTGCAGCAGCCATTGCTATTATAAAAAATACTATGATATATCCACTTATATCCTTAGTAAAATGAGATATGGCAGCAAAAAGAACAATCAATCCATTTAGCATTATTTCTATAGAAATCAAAATAACAATAAGATTTCTTCTCGAAATAAAGCCAAAAAGTCCTATTAAAAAGAGAATTATCGATAAAATAATATACTGTTCCAAGTTTGGCATTTTACCTCCCCGCTTCTATTCCACAGTTTTTAACTTTCTTATTAAAAATACTGCACCAAGTATAGCTACAAGCAAAATTACTCCTATAATCTCAAACTGAAGCAAATAGTTCTTGAAAAGATAATTTGCTATCCACCAAACATTACTCTTTTCTTCCACAGTAAAGGGCAAATAGGCTTTAAAAGAAGGTTTTAATGAAATCAAAACAAAAAGATTTTTTATCAAAAGAGCTCCAAAAAGTAAAAATACTATAGCTATCAAACTAACTCTTCTTATAAATATACTTTTTCTGGTTTCTTTTCTGAGATTTATCAAATAAACTACAAATAAGAATAAAACTAAAATCGCACCTGCATATACTATAATCTGAACAGCTGTTAAAAATTCAGCACCAAGAGTTAAAAGTAAAAAGGCTTGATGAACTATCATTACCAAAACCAATAAAACTGTATATATAGGATGTCTTGAAAATATGGCAAATACACTTGAGAATATCATTGCAATAGCTAAGTAATAAAAAATAATTAAGTCCCAATTCATACCTATACTCCTGTAAACTGACGTTTTTTAACAGGTAAAAATTTATCAGGTATGCCTCTTGGTTTCCAAAAAGGATTCAAATATGGTCTCTTCTGAGTAACTATAAACTCATCCCAGTTTTTAAGAAGTTTTTCTTTATCAAAGAAAAGATCTTCTCTTTTAAAACCTACATATTCATACCATTCTGTAAGAACAACTGCATTAACAGGACAGACCTCTTCACAATATCCACAATAAACACATCTCAGAACATCTATTTCGTATTTTGTTATCTTCCTCCTCTTTGTCTCAGAATCCACTTCATATTCTACATTTATACATTTAGAGGGACATACTTTCACACAGCGCATACATGCTATACATAGAGTATCTCCTGTGTTTTCGTCCCTTACTAAAGCATGACGTCCTCTAAATCCAGGAGCTGGAACTGGTCTGACTTTATCATAATATTCAATAGTAACAGGTCTCGCAAAAAGCATCTTTCTTAAGGTTAAAGCAAGTCCCTTTAAAATTTCGATAAGTAAAGCCTTTTCCAGTATCTTCATTATCCTACCCTCTTAAACTATTAATTTCAGAAAGGCTGTCAAAAAGAGATTAATTAAAGCAACAGGTATTAATATCTTCCAACCAAGTCCCATAAGCTGGTCATAACGATAACGAGGTAAAGTTGCTCTTACCCATATATAAACAAATAAAAGTAAATATAGTTTTATTAAAAACCAGAAGAAAGGAATATACGGCACCTCAAAAGGTCCTATCCATCCACCTAAGAAACAGGTAACAGCAAGAGCACTCATAACAACCATGCCAAAATATTCAGCAAGATAGAATATGGCAAATCTCATAGCAGAATATTCTACAAAGTATCCAGCAACAAGCTCTGTCTCAGCCTCAGGAAGATCAAAAGGAACTCTGTTACACTCTGCTATTGCTGAAATCATAAATACAAAAAAGGCTATAATCTGAGGAATAAGATAAATTTTATAAGGAGAATTTATTTGAGCTTTTACAATATCCATTAAATTAAGGCTTCCTGCCATAAGAACTACACTAAGAAGAGCAAGACTCATAGCAATTTCATAACTTATTACCTGAGCACTTGCTCTCAAGCCTCCTAAAAAGGCATATCTTGAATTGGATGCCCACCCAGAAAGAATTACCCCGTAGGCACTAAGAGAACTCAAAGCGAGAATAAATAAAAGTCCAACATTTATATTACTTAAAACGAAATTTTCCCACAGTGGAATTAAGGCAACTCCTGTTCCTGCACAAACAAGAGAAATAAAAGGAGCTACATAAAAGATGGGTTTGTCAACTCCATAAGGAACAAGATCTTCCTTAGTTAAAAGCTTTAACATATCTGCAATAGGCTGAAGAAGTCCCCTTGGACCTACTCTATTGGGTCCAAGTCTTTGTTGCATACGAGCTATAATCTTTCTTTCTGCATAGGTTAAATAAGCTACATGTAAAAGGGCTATAACTAATAAAATAACTCCAGAAATAACCCAAAATATTAATTTATCCAATACCTCTCCCATCTTTCCCCCTTATCTATCAGAATCACCTAAAACTATGTCTAAGGTTCCAATTATAGCTATAAGGTCTGCAATCATGTGATTTTTAGCCATATAAGGAATAGCTGCAATGTGAACAAAAGAGGGAGTTCTTACTCTCAATCTCCAGGGTTTACCAGAACCATCACTTACTACATAAACTGCAAGTTCTCCCTTAGGTGATTCTATAGAGGCAAAAGCCTCACCTGGTGGAACAATAGGAACATCAGCTCCTCTAAAAATCACACCTTTCTTAGGTACAGGTTTAGGCTCAGGTCTTTTTGCCTTTTCAGGCATCAAAAGATCAGGAGCATTTTCTGCAAGAACCGGCTCTCCTTCAGTTTCAGGCAATTTGTCCAGGCACTGCCTGATAATAGAATTAGACTGTCTCAATTCTTCCATTCTAACACGGTATCTATCGTAGGTATCTCCATTTTTACCTGTAGGAACAATAAAATCTACTTCCCCATACGCATCATAAGGTCTAAATTTTCTTACATCATAAGCGACCCCAGAACCTCTCAAAACCGGTCCAGTTAATCCAAGGTTTATAGCTTCTTCTGCAGTAACAACAGCTATTCCCTTAGTTCTCTTAAGCCATATTCTGTTTACATCAATCAAGGTTTCATAATCATAAATTCTTGAAGGAAATTCATCAGTAAATTTGTAAAGCTCGTCTATAATTTCTTGTGTAAAATCCTGCCTTACTCCACCAACCCTAACATAAGTATGGGTTAACCTTGCACCACAAATTTTTTCATAAATATTAAGAAGCCATTCTCTGTCTCTAAAACAATAGAGAAATACTGTCATTGCTCCAATATCAAGAGCATGTGTGGCAAGCCAGAGTAAATGATTGCAAATTCTTGCCATTTCACATACAATAGTTCTTAAAAGTTTTGCCCTTCTCGGAACCTCAAGTCCCATTAATTTCTCAAAAGCCAAAGCAAAAGCTGTATTATTGGCTGCTGAAGCTATATAGTCCAGACGATCACTTAATACAATTGTTTGATTGTAATTCAGATTTTCTCCTAATTTTTCAACTCCTCTATGAAGATAACCTATTATAGGTGTACAATTAATTATAGTTTCTCCCTCAAGCTCAAGAAAGAGTCTAAGAACCCCGTGCGTGGATGGGTGTTGGGGACCCATATTGAGATAAAAAGGTTCTTCCCACTTTTCCTCATTTACCTGTCTTCTATTAATTTCAAGATATGTAGCCATATCTCCTTCCCTTTACACTTATTCTTTTACTTTTTGTAAAAGATTTTTATATGTCTCCCATTCTTGCTCTTCTTCTAAATAAACTGGATAATCCTTTCTTAAAGGATGTCCCTCCCAATCATCAGGCATAAGAACTCTCTTCAAATTAGGATGCCC
>DAIQAS010000093.1:0-4388 GCA_036781525.1 Thermodesulfobacterium sp.
AATTCTTAAAAAAGTTTTAAAACCAGATGGTTTTAATGTAGGTTTTAATCTTGGAAAAGTAGCTGGTGCAGGTTATCCTGATCATATACATCTTCAATTGGTTCCTCGCTGGGATGGTGATATAAATTTTTTAGCTGTGCTTGATGAAGTGAGAGTTATATCTCAGCATTTAAAAACTTTATATAGAGAACTCTTTCCGCATTTCCAGAATATTAAACTTTAATTTACCACTAATTTGACAAATTTTTTCTTGCCTATTTTTAAAAAGTATTCTCCCGGAGATAATTCTATCTCTTCCTGCTTTACAGGATTTTTATTCAAATCTATAGCCTTTTGAGAAATTAACCTTTTTGCCTCAGAACTGCTTTTAACAATCCCTTGATCTCTCAAAAGTCCTGGAAGCCAGATTTTTCCGGCTTTTAGCTCTATAGTAATTGCTTCTTTCGGCATCTCTTTTTTAGCAAAAACCCTTTCAAACTCCTCTTCAGCTTTTAAAGCCTCTTCTTGAGAATGAAATTGAGAAACTATATATCTTGCAAGTTTTTTCTTTGCTTCCTTGGGATGATATTCTCCTTTTTCTACTTTTTCTCTCATCTCATTAATTTCCTCTTCAGAAAAATCGGTCAAAAGTAAATAATATTTCCACATAATATGATCAGGAATGGACATTATTTTTCCATACATCTCAAAGGGAGGTTCCATAATCCCTACATAGTTACCCAAACTCTTACTCATCTTTTGAACTCCATCAAGACCTTCTAAAAGCGGAAGGGTTATTATTACCTGTGGTTCTTGTCCATACTCTTTTTGAATATCCCTTCCTATTAGAAGATTAAACAACTGATCTGTTCCACCAAGTTCTACATCCGCTTCTAAAGCTACTGAATCGTATGCCTGAAAAAGAGGATAAATTAATTCATGAATGCTTATAGGAAGCCCTGATTCTAAACGTTTTTTAAAATCTTCTCTTTCTAAAATTCTTGCAACTGTATACTTAGCGCAAAGTCTTATAATATCTTCAACTGACATTTTTGAAAACCACTGACTATTAAAAACTACTTTTGTTTTTGCAGGATCTAAAATTTTAAAAACCTGCTCCTGATAAGTTTTGGCATTTTCTAAAACCTGTTCCTTAGTTAAAGCTGGTCTTGTCTCTGACCTACCAGTAGGGTCTCCTATCATACCTGTAAAATCTCCGATTAAAAAATAAACCACATGTCCAAGATCCTGAAATTGTTTTAATTTTCTTAAAAGAACAGTATGACCAAGATGAAGATCAGGAGCAGTTGGGTCAAAACCTGCCTTTATTTTTAAAGGTTTCTTCTCCTTATAGGATTTTTCAAGTTTCTTTATAAGCTCCTCTTCATTTATAAGATCTACTATTCCTCTTTTTATAATCTTAAGAGCATTCTCTACTTCTTTAATCATTTCTACCCTCCCTCCGGATCTCTGAAAAATAGTCTTTAATCGCGCTAACAAGCCCATCTATGGTATATTCTTCTGCTTCAATATGTGGTTCAAAACCAAACTCCCTTAAAGTTGCCGAAGTTATAGGACCTATGGAAGCAAATATTACATTTTTAAGTTTTTCTTTTTGAGCTTCATCTATAAGTTTAAAAAAATTTTTTACTGTGGAAGAACTGGTAAAAGTGATAACATCAATTTCTTTATTTAAAACTTCTTTGAGCTCTTCATTTGATTCTTCACAAATTTTCGTCTCATATACAGGTAATACATCAACTTTTGCACCAAATTCTTTTAATTTCTCAGGCAGTAAATCCCTTGCTTCTTTTGCCCTTGGTATAAGAATAGCTTTATCTCTAATGTCTAAAGCAGAAAAGGCAGAAATCAGACCTTCCTGGGTATATTCTTTTTCCGGTATAAGGTCAGGAAAAATTCCGTAACTTTCCAAAATATTTTTTGTCGCCTTTCCTATCACAGCTATTTTGGAATGTCCTAAGGCCCTCAAATCCTTCCCACTTTTAAACAGATGTTCTAAAAATATTCTAACCCCGTTTTCTGAGGTAAAAATTATCCAGTCATATTTATGAAGATTCTGAATTGTTTGGTCGATTGTTTCATCTAAGATCGCCTCTATTTTTATTGTGGGAATCTCATAACACTGAGCTCCGAGCTCTTCTAACTTTTCAACAAGTTTACTTGCTTGCTCTCTTGTGCGAGTAACAATAATTTTTTTACCAAAAAGGGGTTTTGTTTCAAACCAGTTAAATTTATCTCTAAGTTTTACTACCTCTCCAACTATAATTATAGCAGGCGCAGAAATACCCTTTTTCTCTACCTTTTCTACAATGTTTTTTAAAGTTCCAACAGCGGTCTTCTGTTCAAAAAGTGTTCCCCATTGAATAACAGCAACAGGTGTATCAGGTGATTTACCCTCTTCAATTAATCTTTTAGTTATATATGAAAGATTTTTCATCCCCATTAAAATGACCAATGTTCCTATTCTGGCAAGAGCTGAAAAATCTATTTTACTTTCTTCTTTACCTTCTGCCTCATGTCCTGTAATAATTGCCAAGGTAGAAGTATAATTTCTGTGCGTTACAGGAATTCCTGCATAAGCTGGAACTGCAATGGCAGAAGTTATACCCGGAATAACTTCAAAAGGAATATTTTCTTCAATTAATGCTTCTGCCTCTTCCCCTCCTCTACCAAAAAGAAAGGGGTCTCCTCCCTTAAGTCTAACTACGATTTTTCCTTCTTTAGCCTTTTTTACAAGAAGTTTATTAATCTCATCTTGAGGTAAAGTATGAGATCCTCCCTTTTTCCCAACATAAATTTTTTCAGCTTCCTTTTTACAAAAGTTTAAAAATTTTTTATTAGCAAGATAGTCATAAATTATTACATCTGCCTCTTCTAATACTTTTTTAGCTTTGATAGTAAGAAGTCCTGGATCTCCAGGCCCTGCTCCTACTAAATAAACTTTTCCCTTTTTCACTCTTCTGTCCCCTTGTAAATTTCTTTTAAAATTTCTTCTCCACCTGCCTCTAAAAGTTTCTCTGCAAGTTTTTCTCCTAACTTTTCTGGTTCTAAAATACTGCCTTCTTCCTTTAATTTATAAAATCTTTCTCCTTCTAAATCGCTTATAAATCCTATAATAAAAAGTTTAGAATCTTTAATCCAGGAATAGGCTCCAAGTGGAACCTGACATCCTCCTTCCAGAGTTTTTAAAAAGGTTCTTTCTGCTTTTACACAGATTTCCGTTTCATTAGAATGAATTTTTTTAAGCACTTCTTTAATTTTTTTGTTATCCTTTCTTACCTCTACTCCGAGAGCCCCCTGCCCCACAGCAGGAACCATTTCCTCTACTGTAAACCTTTTATAATTAATTTTTATACCTAATCTTTTCAATCCCGCTTCAGCCAAAACAACACCTTCAAACTGTCCTTCTTGCCATTTTCTTAAACGCGTATCTACATTTCCCCTAAGCGGAAGTATCTCAAGATCTTTTCTCAATTTTTTCAACTGTGAAAGTCTTCGTAAACTGCTTGTTCCAACTTTTGAATAAGCTGGTAAGTTAAAAATATTATCATAGTTTGAAATCCAGACATCAAAAGGGGATTCTCTTTCAGGGATACAGGCTATTTCAAGCTCTTCTGGTATTATAGAAGGGACATCTTTCATACTATGCACTGCAAAATCTATTTCTCCTCTTATTAAAGCTTCTTCTATTTCTTTTACAAAAAGCCCCTTTCCTCCTATTTTACTTAAAGGCGCATCCAAAATTTTATCTCCTTTTGTTTTTATAATTACTTTTTCAAACTCAAGTTCTGGAAAAATGGATTTTAATTGTGAAATTACCCAATCAGTTTGAGCTAAGGCTAATTTACTTCCTCTGGTTCCTACTCTGATAGTCATTTTTGATTTTAATGACAGCTGCTACAGGTACCACCTTTGCAGGTTGAACAAGCTGAGCCAATGGAACTGATAAATTTGCCACTTGATTTAAATGCTACTTGCGAAATTAATTTTTTAACATTTGAGCTCTTACATTTTTTACATTTTACGTTACTAACATCGCTTCCCAGTACTAATTCTTCAAAAACTTCGCCACACTCTTCACATTGAAATTCAAAAATAGGCATAGGTTATTCCTCCCGTAAAAAGTTATTTTAAAAAGATTTATTTAAGATAATACCATTATCCCTTTTCGTCAACAAGTTAAAGACTTTATCTTATGATTTAATGTGAAATGTCTGTAGTTTCAAGAAGTATGTCCCACATGAATTTTACTTCTATGTCCAGACCATAAGCCTTTGCTAAATCATGCAATTGAGTATGACAGTTGTGACAAGGGGCAACAACTATTTTTGCGCCAGTTTCTTTAATTTGCTCTGCTTTAACTTTATAACCCCTAACTCTTTCCTTTT
>DAIQAS010000094.1:0-4324 GCA_036781525.1 Thermodesulfobacterium sp.
GCTCCTCCAAAAGCTGCTATTCTATCTGCTCTGTAAGCTCTTAAAAAAGCTTCTTCTATAGTTGTTCCGTAAGCAACACCGCAAGGATTATTATGTTTAACAATTACACATGCAGGCTTTTCAGTAAGATATCTTAATATGCTCAAGGCATTGTCTATATCTGTAAGGTTAATTTTACTCGGATGTTTACCAAACTGAATAAAATCAGCTTCTTTCAAGTTTGAAATTAAACCAAGTCCTGGTGAAATGAATTCACACTCTCCTAAAATCAAATTCCCCGCAACTAACTCATAAAGAGCTGCTTCCTGATCAGGATTTTCTCCATACCTCAATCCTCTTTTTTCAAAAACCCCTGGTTCTACTTCAACCTCCCAGGTTTTCTTCTTATAAATAAGTGTTTGATCTCCAAAGGTAATCCTTAACTCTGAAGGAAAAGAATCTTCAACAATTGTTCTATACATTTTCTTTAAATCTTCACTCATAATAATACCTCCCTGAATTATATTCCTAAATATGAAGATTCAGACCTTTTAATGGATAAAATATACTTTATCATATCTTCAGCAATTCTCCAACTTGCTCCGGGAGATCCCAGTATTTTTTTTATTTCTTCAAGCTCCTTTTTTATTTGAACTCTTTTTTCTTCGTTCTCAATAAGTTCCCTTATCTTTTGAGTAATAATCTGAACCTTATTCTTTTCTTTTATAATTTCTGGATATACCTCTTTTTGTAATATCAAATTAGAAAAGCTGATATAAGGAACTTTTACCAGTCTTTTAGCAATCAAATACATCCAGTAAGGTAAAGAATATGTAACCACGGCAGGAGTTCCGAAAAGAGCAGCTTCAAGGGTAATAGTTCCTGATGCAAGAAGTGCAACTGTAGAATATTTCAAAACTTCATACTGAGTATTTTCTATAACCCTAAGCTTTGACCTCGCTCTATCCCATAAAAAGGAATCTTTTAACCCGGGTGCCTTTACCATAATACCCTGAATATCAGAATTAAACCTTTTCAAATTTTCAAAAACCTTTAGAAACATGGGTATATGCCTGGTTATTTCTCTTTCTCTGCTTCCTGGAAAAAAGCTTATTATAGGTTTATTTTTATCAAATTGATATACTTCATAAAAAAAACTTTCTGCTAAATTGGTCTTTATTATATCTAAAATAGGATGTCCAAGGTAAACAGTGGGAATGTTATAAGATGTAAAAAAATCTTTTTCAAAAGGAAGAATTACATATAGTCTGTCCACATATTTTTTCAATATATGAACTCTTTTCTTATTCCAAGCCCAGACTTGAGGAGCAATATAATATATAACCGGATAGCCAAGTTTTTTAGCAAGTTTAGCTATTTTTAAGTTAAATCCTGGAAAATCTACCAGTACCACTGCGTCAACCTTTCTTTTTTCTAAAAATTCTTTAATTTTTTTATAAACAAAAAGATATTTTTTAAGTTCAGAAAAACTCGGAAGGCCTACCAGAGCAAGTGATTCAGCAGGAAAAAGTATTTCTATACCAAGACTTCTCATTTTGGGACCACCAACTCCAACAAATTGAAAAGCTGAATTTAATTCTTTTATCCTTCTAATCAGTAAATACCCGTATACATCACCCGAAATTTCACCAGTGATTATTAAGATACGGGGAGAAGTTTGGTTTTTCATAAGAATTTTCTAAGGTTTTCTTCCACCTGTTCTTTTATTCTGAATGCAAGTTCAAGAGACATCAATGCTTCTTCTCCAGAAACTGCAACCCTTTTTCCATTAATAATGCTTCTTATAAATAGCTCCAGCTCCTCTTTTAAAGGATCACTTTCTGGAAAAGCTTTTTTGTCCAATTTGTATTTTTTTGTCTGAAAATCTACCTTTATTTCCAGATAACTTTTTTCTAAGGTATCTACCACATAATAAGCTCCCTCTGAAAAAACTCTAAATTTTCTCTGTTTACTAAGGGATATTCTGCTTGCAGTAAAATTGCAGGTGGTGCCATCTTCAAAAACAACCCTTGCATTCACTATATCAGGAAGTTTGGTAAAAAGCGGAGCTCCTACAGCATGAATAAAATCTACTTTTTTACTATTTTTCAATAACAAAGCAAGATCAAGGTCGTGTATCATAAGATCCAAAACCACATCTATATCTAAATTTCTCTCTGCAAAAGAAGAAAGCCTGTGGGATTCTATAAACAAAGGCTCTTTTACATTCTGTAAAAGTTTTTTAACAGGTAGCTGAAATCTCTCAATATAACCTATCTGAAAAGGGATACCTTTTTTGACTGAGATTTCAACAAGTTCCTCTGCTAACCTCAGATCATGCGCAAGGGGCTTTTCCAAAAATACAGGCTTTCCAGCAGAGAGAAAATCTTTGGCAATTTCATAGTGCGTAACAGTGGGAGTGGCAATACTTACAGCATCAACAAGCGAAATTACTTCTCTGTAATCACTAAAAGTCCTTACAGATTGTCTTTTTTCTCCCAACAAATCAAGTGTTTCTTTAATCCTTTCAGGATTTATATCAACTATAGCAAAAAGCTCTGCCTCTGGTATTTCTGTAAATTTTTTTGCATGAAACCGTCCTAAATGCCCTACTCCTATAACAGCTACTTTTAACTTAGCCATCTAAGTTTTCCTTACCTTTATATCCTATTATGGAAATATCATTTTTATCAGCTAATTTAACTGCCTCTTCCCTTTGCAGAAAGAAAGTTTTACCCGCTTCAAGAACAAGCACCTTTGCCTCTGCTTTAATAAGCGTTTCTATAGTTTTAACTCCAACCACAGGTAAATCCATTCTTAAATCTTGAATGGGTTTTGCTACTTTTATCACTACAGTATTTTTTCTGAGTTTACCTGCTCTAAGGATAGTTGCATCTGTTCCTTCCATAGCTTCTACGGCAACAGTCATTTTATTTTTCACCACCACACACTGACCAATATCAAGAGAACCTATCATCTTAGCAATCTGAAATCCATATTCTATATCTTCCCACTCCTCGGAGGTGGGTATTCTTTTTGTAAATACACCCTCGGGAGTCAGGTACTCTTGTAAAAATTCCGAAGGTCCTCTTATTACAAAACCCTCATTTTCAAGTTCTTCAACCACACTTTTTAAAATTGAATTATCTTCTCTGTTTTTCAGCCTTTTCCACAAAGCTAAAGCTTTAAAATCCGGGATACCCACCTTCAGTGCGTGGCTCTTATCTATTTTCCCCAAGAAAATAAGGTCTTTTACTTTTCTTTCTTTAAAAATTTTAATTAATTTTCCAAACTGTCCGATGGAAATTTTAAAAACCTCAGAGGTGAAGTTTTTCAGCTTTTCTTTTTGAATATTAGAAAAACAAACCGCAACAATCTGATATTTCTTTTCTTTTAAACTACGAGCCAAAATGATGGGAAATTCTCCTTCTCCCGCAATCAAACCTATCTTATTTTCTTCTGTTTCCATAACTTTTAGCCAAATGCCTCCTCACCTTCAAAAGGTTTCCTTCTCATTATACCCTGTTTTGAAGGATTTTCTAAAAAGCGTATAAGTCTTCCCACAACTGGATCATCGCCAAATATTTCTTTTAATTCTACAATAATTTCTTTAATGGTTGAGGGGGCATCTAAAAAAACCCCTATAGCCTGAGAAATTTTGCGAATGTCTTCTTTAGCAAAACCCGCTCTTCTCAGTCCCACTAAATTAATCCCCTGAATTTTTGATGGAATACCAAAAACCTTTACATAAGGAGGAACATCCTTATCCACTCCGCTCATAGCACTTACAAATGCATAAGCTCCTATTCTACAGAATTGATGAACAGCTGAAAAACCTCCCATAACCACTTTTTCTTCTACTCTTACATGTCCTCCCAAAGTAGCATTATTTGACATAATAACATTATCCCCCACTTTACAATCATGAGCCACATGAACATAGCTCATAAGCAAACAATTATTTCCAATCCGGGTGATTCCATCATCAAAAACTGTCCCCCTGTGAATGGTAACAAATTCTCTGATAATATTATGATCCCCTATTTCAACATAGGTCTTTTCTCCTTTATAACCTATATGTTGGGGAGGGGTTCCTATAACTGCAAAAGGACCTATTTGATTATATCTTCCTATTCTGGTGTTGCATTCGATATAAGTATGTGGCTTTATAACTGTTCCCTTACCAACAAAAACATTCGGTCCTATATATACACCTGGACCAATTTCTACATCTTCCTCAAGTTCGGCTGAGGGATGTATAAAAGCATTAGAAGCTATTTTTTTCATTTCCCCTCCTGCAATTTTTTAGTTTATAATATAATCATGCATGCTTTGCAAAGTTTTA
>DAIQAS010000095.1:0-4323 GCA_036781525.1 Thermodesulfobacterium sp.
CTATAGTTCTTTCTTTTGGACTTTTTAGATATTTACCACAATACTGGCATGTATATTTATCCCTCAATAATAAATTCTGTCTTGAAAAAACTACATCTACCTTGGGAAGACTTTCATAGTAGGGTAAATAGATAGCATCAGGAACCAAAATTGATATGGAAGGACTTCTTATTATTTTCCCATTTCCGTTTTCATGAAATTTTGTTATTTTTATCCAATCTTCTAAGGTATGAGTAGTCCATTGAGTTGTTATGACTTTAGCAGTTCCTTTTACTAAATGGCAAATAGCCTTTTGGACTGTTGTTATCTGAATAGCTTGGTAATATTTGTTTAAGACGAGAACTTTTTCTTGCAAAATATTTTTGTCATTCATTTTTATTCCACCACAGGGCAGGTCATCGTATGATTAATAGCAGGAATATTCTGCAATTTATGAAGAAGAATGTTTGAAATATCTTCATAAGTGGGGACTTCAAGCTCCACTATTATATCATAAGGTCCCATAATTATATCAATCTTTTTAACTTCTGGTATCTTTCTTAATTCTTCTACTACCTTTTGAGTTTGTCCTATTTGGGTATTTATTAAAACATAAGCACGAATACTCATATTTCTACTCACCCTTTGTTATATGATTTTTGAATTCTTTCAATAATTCAAGGGCTTTAACAGATAAATCTTCGGTAAGACTGCCAAGTCCACAAGCAGGAGTAAAGAGACTTTTCTCAAGAATTTTATCTTCAGAAATGTTCAACTTAGAAGAAAGATCTTTTATTTGCGTTTTAAACCTATTTAAGACATCTTTTAAGGTTATATTTTCCAGTATTTCGCTATTTGTAGGAATCACCCCCCAAGCTAAATATTTATTTTCATCCTCTAAAAACTTTATAATAGCATCTCTATAAATAGCTAATTTATCGTAAAAATTAAAACTGTCAAAACTCACAATATTAACTTTTGATTCAAAAAGTATGTCCCATGAAGTATTGGCACAAACATGAATACCTGTCATTATTTCGAAATTCTCAAGAATTTCTATCATTTCATTTAAAACTGAAATAACTTCTTCCCTTGAGACAGTTATAAAAGAAGAAGAACCAAAACCTGATAAGCCCGGCTCATCAAAAAAGATTATAACATCGGGAGATATCTTTTTAAGTTCTAATGCTTGTGATAAAGCTTTTACAGTTAAGAACTTGATTATTAAATCTTTTAAATCCTCTCTAAAAAGCGGAATTTCTTTACTTTCGGTTTTTAAAGAAATTGCCAAGGTAAAGGGACCTGTGATTTGTCCTTTTATTACGGGAATATCTGAATTTTTGAGTTTTTTTATAAAAAAATTAAAGCCACGTGCATAGTCTTCTGAAAGTGAGAAATTTCTCAAAAAATCAAGATTTTTTTCTTCTATTATCTTAAAATAAAGTTCATAAAACTCTACTAATTTTTCTTCAAAATCAGATGAAGAGGTATTAATTATTTCTTTTTCTCTATCAAATCCCGGAAGCCCTTCGTTAAATTGTAAAATCATATTTTCGTTTTTTAGCTTAGCTAATTGAGGCCATGCAGGAATATCAACAAACTGTAAGACTAAATCAATCGCTTTTTGTGGATCATCAAAAGGTAAACTTCCAATATGTGTGGTTTTTAATGATAAAAAACCTTTTTCCATATTTACTAAACTCCTTTATTTAATTTTTAAATAACTCAACTTTACTTAAAAAGTGCAAAAATTCAAGATAAAGAAGACACTTTTTAGTTTATTACTTAGTAGTCTTAAAAAAAGAAGGATTTCACAATTTTGTATTACATTTCAAAATATCAAATGTCAGTAAAATAAAATTTTCACAATGTGTGTTTAGAGAGAACAAATTCTTTATAATTAAGTTTTGTTTTTTAGTTGACAAAAAAATTTTTAAATTTATATTTTGCTATCCTTATTTATAAATTTCATTATTTTATTTATTGAAAAGCTTTAAATTGTTAAAAGGGAGGAGATGATGGGATTCAAGAATTGGAAGATAAGATATAAAATTTGGTCTCTCGTTGTTTTATTTATTGTTGCAATTTGTATTTCAGGTGTTTTTTCTGCAATTACTCTTAAAAAACGGTTAATTGAAGAAAAAAAGATTAAACTTGCATCCGTTGTGGATACGGCTTATGGAGTTTTAAATTATTATTACACGCTCTCTAAGAACGGATTAATTTCTGAGGAAGATGCTAAACAAGCGGCTATTTTAGCTATTAAATCTTTAAGATATCAGGGCAAGGAATATTTTTGGATTAATGATGATACACTTCCTTATCCTAAAATGATTATGCATCCCACTGCATCCTCTCTTGAAGGGAAAGTGCTGAATAATCCCAAATATAACTGTGCAACTATGATGCAGGAAGGAAAAGAGGGTAAAACAATTGAGCTTGATGGAAAAAAGAACTTATTTCAGGCAATGGTTGAGGTATGTAACAAAGCAGGTGAAGGTTATGTGGTTTATCAGTGGCCAAAACCTTTACCGGGAGGAGGAGTTACAAAGGAAAGTTATCCCAAATTATCTTATGTAAAAAAATTTGAACCCTGGGGATGGATTATTGGAAGCGGTGTTTATATTGATGATGTTAATGCAGTTTTTTACAAAGAGCTTGGTAAATTGTTTACCGGTTTAGTTGTAATTTCTATTATTCTTCTAAGTGTTTCCTATTTTATTTCAAGGGCTATTACATCTCCGATAGGAGTTTTACTTGAGGCTCAAAAAAAGATTTCAGAGGGAGATTTAACAGTAAGCGTTCCTGAAGATAGAGAAGATGAGATAGGAATTATAGCAAAATCAATTAATCAGATGGTAAAAGCACTTAAAGAAATGGTTGAAAGAATTAGTTTGGCAGTAAAGGATGTGGAGCTTTCAGCCGGCAGTCTCAGTCAAAAAATTGCTCAGGAAGAAATGAAAGCTGTTGATTTTTCAGAACAAATGCAAAGAATAGCTTCAGCGGTAGAAGAAATGAGCATTACCATAGCTGATATTGCCAAAAATGCCTCATCTGTTTCTGATCTTGCAACACAAAACATTAATGTGGCTCTGGAAGGCGAGAATGTTTCTGAATCAGCAACAAATACAATTCTAAAAGCTAATGAAAATACGATGCGTTTAAAAGATGTGATAGCTGGATTGAATAAGAGTGCTGACGAAATAGGATATATAGTTCAGCTTATTAAAGATATTGCTGATCAGACGAATCTTCTTGCACTCAATGCAACCATTGAGGCAGCCCGTGCGGGAGAGCACGGAAAGGGATTTGCAGTAGTTGCAGAAGAAATAAGAAAGCTTGCAGATAGAACTCTTAAGGCAACAGAAGAGATTACAGAAAAAGTTAGTTCTATACAGAGTGAGTCAAGCAAAGCCTTTGAAACTATGGAAATCACAGCAGTGGAAGTTGAAAAAGCAGTAGAAGCTTTAAAGAATTTAAAGAATTCTCTTGATAACATAGTGGAATCTTCACAAAAAGTAAAAGATTCCATAACTCAAGTTGCAGCGGGAACTGAAGAACAATCCATAGCAAGTGAAGAGGTGGCAAAAAATGTAGAGGAAATTTCAAAGATTTCCAGAGAAAGAGAAAAAATAGGGCAGGAATTAAGTGCAGATATAGAAACGCTTAGCAAAGTTGCTGAAACATTAAAACAGATTATGAAAGGATTTAGGCTTTAATTTTTTTTCTTGTCAAAAAAATAAGTTATATTAAAATTTTAATTATTAAATTTCATAATTGCCCCTGTAGCTCAGTAGGATAGAGCGCGAGATTCCTAATCTCGAGGTCGCAGGTTCGAATCCTGCCAGGGGCGGTTTTATCAAATCAGTCTTCATTCTATTGTTATCTTTCCTTATATTGAAAGTTTGGTGTTATTTTATTTAAAACTTAAAACTTTTTTGCAAATCAAATGAAGTTTTACGGAAATTTTTTTCAGAAAAAACTCATAAAATCTTAATTAAAATAATAAACTGAAAAGTAAGGACAAAACTAAGTACAGACTTTGAAAAAGTGCGTGAGGCCTGAGTATATAATTACTCTATTACATTAATGCAAATAAAAGTTTGAAATTACCAAAATAATTTAAAATTTTGGACTTTGTTTTAGATTAAAAATATAAGAGGGTAGGGTTGTTTATTTTTTTGAATAACTTGTTTCCTTAACTTTTTCGGTTTTGTAAACAAAAATATCAATTATGATAGAAAAAGTCAAGTTATCTGATCGGTATCTTATAATTCATGAATATGACAAAATTGAAGACGAAATTATTTATCATAGTGTCAAGAAAATTGTGTATGGATTTTT